>NZ_CP017770.1:1542392-1850870 GCF_001857945.1 Paenibacillus crassostreae | reverse complement strand
CGGTTACGAGGGGAACTTAGGCCTTAACTCTAGTTCTTGGAGTGATATGACTTACACGTTCATGACATTCGGTGCTAATTATATTGAACTATTGCTAATCATTACGATCGCATTTATGATATCGACCTTATTTCGTTCCAATACTTTTGCGATCTCTATGTCATTATTGATCTTGTTCACTAAAGATATCCTCTTGGCTATTCTAAATCCAGATAAGTACGAATGGATGGATTATGTCATATTCACACATATGAATTTAAGCGGATATATTAATTCATCTATTGGACCGGGAGGGTCAACATTTCTCTTCTCAATAGTGATACTAGGAGTATACTACGTTGTGTTCATGCTACTAGCATGGGTAGCATTTAACAAACGAGATGTTTCGACATAAAAGGGTATTTTTTTTCGCAGAAAGGGCTGTACCATCCTTTTAATAAAAAAGGGAGGTACAGCTCTTTCTTATTAGATGATCAACTAACTTCTGATTGTAAAAATCGTGAATCGATATCTTTGGATGTCTCAGATTCTGTCGTTGAGTTCATGGTACTTGTACCACTTAATGATCCACCTTCCATAATAATAAGAGAGGTAGCAGATACATCACCAAACATATGACCTGTAGGTGTAATCGTAAGCCGTCCCGCCGCAGCAATATCTCCGTACACCTTACCTGCAATAATAACTTCTTTAGCTTGAATGTTAGAACGAGCTACTGCATTTTCACCAACAACTACCTCTCCTTGACTCTCTATTTCACCATTAAACTTCCCTTCAATTCGTAGGTTAGACTCACAGTGCAACTTTCCAGTCATCTCTGAGCCTTGTCCAATAAGCGTATCCATCGTTTTGTTCTGTTTGTTATTCCGTCTTGATCGCGTCATACTGCACCTCCTAAAAGTTTTTGAGCGTTACTTCTCGAGTAATCTTCGAAAAAACTAGCATCGTAAGCATAAACCAAGTCTTTTTTATTGATTTACATCTAGTTATGCATCGAAAAAGACTCGCTTCGTAAGCATAAACTAAGTTTATGAGCATTACTTCTTGCTATATACTTCGAATAAACTAGCATCGAAAGCGTAACTTAGTTTTTGGAGAGCATAACCCTCCTGATAAGTTTATTTAATGTAGTTCAATGGGTTTACGACATTGTTCTTCTTTTCAACTTGAAAGTGCAGATGAGCACCGGTGCTTCGCCCAGTATTTCCAAGTTCTCCTATCACTTCACCCTTAGATATTCGATCTCCTACAGATACTTTAATGTCGCTTAAATGCATATATGAAGTCTGTAACCCATCCGGGTGCTGAATCTTTATATAGAGACCGCGAGCACCTTGTTTATCAGCTTCAAGGACTGTTCCTGCGCCTGCGGCATAGATGGGATCCCCTGTATCTCCTGAAATGTCAATCCCTGCGTGATAAGCGGCTACTCCCGTAAATGGATCTTTCCTATAACCGAAACTCGAGGAAATAACATGGGAGGAAGTAGGCCATATATTCGGAATTCCTGCTAACATATTTTGAGTCTCTTGTGCTTTTTCAATTGTACGAGGTACATTGCTCTCCATGGTATCGAGTAACTTACGGAGATCTTCATAGTCATCCTTGATCTCTTCGGAGAGATTGATAATGTCGCTAGTGGATACAGCTATGAACTCACCGCCTACATGCATAGGGAGATCGTTAGTTAAGTTACTTTGGGTGGTCATATAACTACTGTCACTATCAGTCAGCATGCTCGTATCGTTCTTCTTAATAAATTGCTGCAACTCTTGTTCTAATTCATGGACACGTTGCATTTTGTCTTTCATATCTTGAGCTTCTGAAGATAACTGAATAATTTCATTTTGTAATCTGGAAATGGCTTCTTCTCGATTGATGACTGTAATCTCCATCTGATGATGGGTCACGTTCTGATGGTTCAATTGTTGCTCCATTCGAGTGATCAATTGTGAAGATTGGACCTGCATAGAAATAATAAGGCCCGAAAGGGACAAGATAGCAACAGTGGGAACAAGAATGAGTAAAGGCTTTGAGAGTTGTACTTGCTTAACGGCATGTTGTGCATCACGAACAATTAGTAACGTTAATGGCTGTTTAAATTTTATGCTTTTCATAGCCGCTCCTTTCTATTCACTAAGGTGAAGAAATGGGATAGCTCGTTTATATACTATTTATTCTATGGTTTAGCTAAACATGCCAAAATGTCTTGAATAAATCTCTAAAATGTTGGTTAATGCTGTACGGTACAGTGAATCTTTGTTGAAAAGGAGGATATCAAACGAATGTGGTTGATTATTATATTATTTGTTTTTATCGTTCAGGTTGCTATTGTTCTGATTATTGAATATCGAAATCCTGCCAAAGCACTCGCATGGATATTAATATTATTTTGTTGTCCTCTGGTTGGATTTATAGTCTATTACTTTGTAGCGAAGGAATATAATATACATAAAAAGACTCGTTCAGTAAAAGCAAGTCAAGTGCAGGACATTCGCGATCATTTATGGCAGGTGGCTAATATTGTCGAGAGTGTTGAAGATATGAAGAATAGTGATTTTATATACAACAAGCGGTTATTTGACTATATATCTCAAATTCCAGGCAGTCCTATAACAGGAAGTAATAAAAGCCAGATCCTTACGGATGGACAAATAGCTTATCATGCGATGCTTGAGGCAATGGAATCTGCTGAGAATCACATAAATGTGGAATTCTACATTTTTAGGCCAGATATGATTGGAACTGAATTTCAAGATGTGATGATTCGGAAGTCACAAGAGGGAATCAAGGTACGGGTACTTTGTGATGGGATTGGGAGTTACCACTTGAAACGATCATTTATACAGCGATTTAAAGAGACTGGTGTTGAATTTCATTTCTTCCTTCCGCCTATTATAGCTATGGTTGATCGCCGAATAAATTACCGTAATCATCGCAAAATTGTAATTGTTGATGGAAAAAAGGGGTTCGCAGGGGGACTTAATGTAGGTGATGACTATTTGGGATTATACCCAAAAGTAGGGTTCTGGCGTGATACTCACTTGCAGCTAGAAGGTGATGCGGTGTATTTCCTACAGACTATATTTCTTCATGATTGGAGGTTAGCTTCAAATGAGCACCTGATGGACCTCTCATTCTTCCCAGAACATCAATGTCGTGAGGATCAGCAAGTTCAAATACTGAGTAGTGGACCAGACCAAATACGTGATGCCTTGCAAGAGATGTGCTTCACTGCAATAGCAATAGCTAAAGAAAGGATCTGGATTACATCTCCCTATTTCATCCCTGATCCAGGTATTAATGAAGGCCTCAAAACAGCAGCACTTAGCGGTGTAGATGTAAGAATTATTATCCCTTGGAAGCCAGATTCGCTATGGGTCCATCTTGCAACTCTGTCTTATGTGGAAGAATTGTTAGAGGTAGGGGTTCAATTCTATCAATACCGCAAAGGATTCATTCATGCGAAAATCATCATCGCTGATGAAATTCTAGCCTCTGTAGGAACAGCGAATATGGATATGCGAAGTTTCTTCAGTAATTTCGAACTGACTGCGGTGTTATTTGACTTGGCAACGATCCAACGGATTGAGAAAGATTTCGAGGAAGATATGCAGAACAGTACAGAAATGCAGCTTAGCACTTTTAAGTCTAGACCTCTTCTGCAGAAAGGTGGAGAAGTCTTTTGTCGTATTTTGTCACCATTATTATGAATTTAAAAATGATGAAAGATTAATTATTTTATATCAATAAGATATATTTTTCAATAAAATAGCTGCTGTTTTCTAAAATTGCGTAGGATGCTGTGATATAATATTAGTCATACAACATAAGGATGTGGATAATTATAGGGGGAATTGGATGAGTAAGGGGATAAAGAGAGTTAAAAAAGTAGTTCCTGCAATAACGAATATACCACCAAGCACACAACCTTCAATAGGGAAACAGCTATTTAGATTTCTAATGATGGTGATTGGAGCAAGTCTTGTCGCCGTTGCTCTGGAAATTTTCTTAGTACCCAATGATATTATTGATGGCGGTATTACAGGGTTGTCTATTATGGCATCGCATTTTTCCGGATTACCATTAGGAATATTTCTAACACTTTTTAATCTTCCATTTTTATTTCTTGGCTATAGACAAATTGGTAAGACCTTTGCATTATCGACGTTATTCTCTATCATTGTAATGTCTATAGGTACCTATCTATTGCATCCTGTACAAGCGTTTACAAGTGATCCATTACTAGGTTCCGTATTCGGTGGCGTAATTCTAGGGGTTGGTGTAGGTCTTGTAATTCGTGCAGGTGGGTCAACAGATGGTACAGAGATTGTCGCTATTCTTTTGAGCAAGAAATCATCATTCTCGGTTGGCGAAGTTGTTATGTTTATTAATGTGTTCATCCTAAGTAGTGCTGGATTTGTTTTTGGATGGGACCATGCTATGTATTCTCTTATTGCTTATTACATTGCTTTCAAATTGATTGACGTAACCAATGAAGGTGTAGATCAATCGAAGTCAGTCTGGATTATTAGTGAGAAATACAAAGAAATTGGTGATGCATTAACTCAACGGCTTGGACGTGGAGTAACCTATCTAGAGGGTGAAGGCTCATACTCTGGAGAGAGTAAAAAGGTTATCTTCGTTGTTATTACTCGGCTTGAAGAAGCTAAGTTAAAAACGATTGTATCTGATTGGGATAGTAATGCATTCGTTGCCATTGGTAACATTCACGATGTCAAAGGCGGACGCTTCAAGAAGAAAGCGATCCATTAACTCATATAGTGTGAATACAAATAAACCCTGAGAGTTTTCTCTGGGTTTATTTGTGTTTGCAGTTGAAGTGCATGACAGAATATAACATGGGGTATATTGAGTAGGAGAAATACAAACCACCATAAGTAGATAAGGGAAAGATAAAATGATGAATGATACAGATGATGAAGATTATTTAATGGAAATTAATCGGATGGTAAATGAAGGACTGGGAGGCGGAGAAGTAACGATAGATAATGGGTATATCGGCGAGATACCGCTAGAACAGTTGCTAGAAGATAGTGAAAGAGAGTGAAATTAGAGTAGAAGTTATGAAAGGAGCAAAAATGATGGATGTTAAAAGAGCAATGGATATCTTCAACGATAAAGCGACGATTGCTGTTCAATTAGATGGTGAAGATCCAGTCTGGATAGAGCATGTGGATGAAGTTCATGGTATGGCTACCGTGCAGGTGGGGTCACGTCCGACCAATACGCACACGGTGAGTGTAGATCGGCTTGCTGAAGTAGAGAAATTGTAACGGATCAAAGTTGAAGTAATAAGAGGTTCAAATTGTACTAGAATAAGATGAAAGGCTCGAACTGCGTATGTATGATGCAGCTTCGGGTCTTTTTCTAATTAGAAGAAAGTATACTTTTTACGCTAATTAAATACACTTACTGCAGCTAGTCGGCTAAGCGACGGGGATCGGGGAGTACCTCAGTTCTGGTGAATGCATGGGTCTCCAGTATTCGTTCCTCGACCCATCAACAGTTGCAAAAGTGGATAGGGAGCGAAGAGTCCACGTTCAACTTATAAATTCGCGCCCCATCATTTGAACATAATTCAAGGAATATCCATGAAGTCAGCGACCAGTACTTTGCGACCGGTCTTTGCACTTTCAAGGGCAGCAAGGACCATTGCCATGCTATATATATTGTCGCTGCAGTCTGTTTCTGGTTTACGACCATCTTCAAGTGAAGCGAACATCTCATCCAGACAGCCTTGGTGGAACGTGTGCTTCATGTCAACAAGCTTGCCCTTTACTCGTTCGTAATTACGAATGAAATTACCGGACTGATCGCCAGCAGCAACCACCTCCGCATACGGTTCTCCAAGACCATCCCAGATTGCTGTACCATGCTCACCCGTCACTCGCCAGGATGCTTCCCATGATGTAGGCACGCCTTCAGCACACCACGAACCACGGTAGTTAAATACTGAGCCATCAGACATTTCATAGATGCAGATAGCCATTGCATGACCTGCATACCAAGAACCGGGGGGATTGAATTCATGGCAGTAGACGGATACCGGATCTGCGCCACCAATGAACCGCGCTTGATCGAATGTATGAATCGCCATATCGAGTAGCAACGGACTTTCCATAGCATCACGAAAGCCGCCGAAATGTGCACCGATAAAAAAGTCTGCTCCCATGAAGCCCAGTTTGCCAATAGTTCCTTCATTGATAAGATTACGGTATGCACGTATGCGCGGATCGAAGCGGCGATTCTGCATGACGGCATGTGTCTTACCAGCCAACTCCGAAATGCGAACGATATCGACGCAATCCCCCATAGACTCTGCCAACGGTTTCTCGGCAAAGACATGACATCCAAGTTCAAGCGCAGATCTACTCACCGTATAGTGACTGGACGGAATCGTAACATCAAAGACTATGTTCGCTCCGGTATCTATAATAGCTTGTTTAAGATCTGTAAATGTCGGGCAAGTTAGATCTTTGCGTTCCGCCATTGCCATTGCGAACTGCTCCTTAATATCAACTAATCCAACAATCTCCGTATCTGCTCTACCCTTCGCATAGTCCACCCATGTATTGGCCATCCCGCCGCAACCGGCTATGATCACTCGATGCTTTATTGTCACAGTCATCAACCTCCCCTTCTCGTTGTGCCCCTTAATAAAGATTGTCCCCAATCACCTAGTGAATGCTTATACTGGATTTGGAACAAAGTCTCCACCACGGCAGTGTTTCAAATAATTCAAGCCATGCACTTGACCGGTCATTTCCAATTCATCCCGATAGACTGGATCATGCCAGCCCTCGATATCAATGGTTCCTTGATAGCCATTCTGTCTGAGAATCGTAATAATATCCGACCAATTGGTATCGCCAAAGCCAGGTGTCCGATGCCAAACGAATGGTTCCTTTCCATGCACACCTTGCTCTTTGACAACATCCCATGCAATTGTTGCATCTTTACCATGTACGTGGAACACTTTGTTGACCCATTTGCGTAGCTGTGGAATGGGATCAATTAAGCTCACCATTTGATGACAAGGCTCCCACTCTAATCCAATATTATCTTCAGGAACGGCATTGAACATCAACTCCCAAGCTACTGGGTTATGTGCAATATTCCAATCACCAGTTGCCCAAGTTCCTCCCATATCACAGTTCTCAAAAGCAATACGAACACCTTTATCCGCCGCTCTGCGTGTCAACTCTCCGAATACTTCCTTGAATTTAGGAATAGATTCATCAATCGATTGCCCAGTGAGACGACCTGTGAACCCGGATACAATGTTCGTTCCGAATAGATGTGCATGATCAATGAGACGTTCCCAACTTGCAAGCGTGTCAGCATTATCTCCTTCGCCTGTTAATGGATTGCCAAAAACACTAATTGCTGATATTACAAAATCATGCTCGTCCGCAAGCGCACGTAAACGCTTCGCCATTTCTGTAAGATCTGTATCCCCTGTCGTTTGCCAAAAGGTCGGGTTGAAGGATTCGAATCCATGCGATACGATTTGTGGAATAACCTGAACTGCGTTTCCGCCCTGAACTAGTGTCCCAATGCGTAATTTATTATCCATCCTTGTATATCACTCCAATATTGTCTTATAGTATTGATAACATCTCCATTATAGCCAGGAGATTTAGTAATTACTCTACTCAATCTTGTGCAATACTAGTCTAATCTTGTGGTGGTGAAGAAGAATATGACCTATCCAATGGAACTTTGGGAAAATACTCGGCTCGAGCATTCAATATATCCATTTCAACTCTTCCAGAATCATCATTCCGCTAAAATGAACGACTGTATTCTCTATTTACACTGGCATGAGCATTTCGAGATCATCGTCATGCGTAAAGGTAGAGCCCAATTCCATATCGACAGCCGCCCCTATACGGTTATGGCGGGAGACGTTGTCATTATTCCGGGTGGTAGTCTGCATGTTGGATACTCACTAAACGATGGAGACGTGAACTATGACTGTGTTGTCTTGAATGCTTCGCTATTCAATGATTGGATGAATGATCCGGTACATGTACAGTATGTTTCCCCCTACTTAGAGGGACGGCAGCGATTTCCAGTTAAACCAGCTGATCATGATGAGGTATGTGCAAATTATTACCCTATATTGAATGAGGCCATAGCGGAGCTTGCAGCAAAGGCTCCCGCTTATCAACTTGTAGTTAAGTCGAAACTACATGTACTATTTACGTTATTATCACGTACGTTCATGCCACTTCAGTTGGATGACAAACCTGTAGAGGGATATTTCCCAAATTATGAGCGGTTTAAGTTACTGATCCAACGTTTGGAGTCTAATTTGCCCGAGAAGTTAACGGTCGAACAGGCTGCAAAGGAGGTCAGTCTTAACCCGTACTACTTCTGTAAACTATTCAAGCGATTAACTGGTCGAACTTTTATTGAATATGTGAATATCTGTAGAATGAATGAGGCTAAGCGGTTGCTCCTTGAGAGTAATGATTCAATAACAGAGATCGCATCCAAGGTTGGATGCGGGAATCCGAATTACTTCACCAAACTATATAAGAAGTATATGGGCAAGACTCCTTCAATAACGAGGAGATCATTGGAGTGAGTCGAAAGTGGGTATATGCTCAGTTCTTGCGGGTGTTAGCATAGACCGATATAATAAAGGTCAAGTTATGTTGGAAATGTGCATGAAGGTGGGTTCATCATGGAAATGAGTCATTATAAAGAGCAATTTGTTTATACTTCTTATCAGCTACAAGATACGGAGGCACTTGCGGTGTGGCTTGCTGATGCTGTTGTACCAGGTACAGTGATTGGACTGGATGGGGATTTAGGAGCAGGGAAGACGGCTTTTTCACAACAATTTGCTAAGCATTTAGGGGTTAAGGGAATCGTTAATAGTCCCACATTTACAATTATTAAAGAATACGAAGGTAAAATGCCTTTTTATCATATGGATGTGTATCGTCTTTCGATAGAAGAAGCAGATGAACTTGGATTAGATGAATATTTCTATGGTAAGGGAGTATGTCTAGTGGAATGGTCTCAAATCATAAGTGATTTGCTACCTACGGCTCACTTGCATTTATCGATTGCGACCACGGGATCTGATCAACGCGAAATTACGATTCATGGGTTAGGTGAACCCTATGAGAACTGGTGCCGTAACCTGAAACAGAATGGAGTCTTTAAGTTATGAGTAAAACACAGAAGATAGAACCACAACGGATCTTGGCCTTAGACACTTCTACAACATCCTTAACTGTAGCGGTAATGGAGAACGGTCAGGTACTACATGAGATGAGCGAGTTGGGTGAAAGAAATCATTCGATTCGAATACTGTCAATTGTGGAGGAAGTTCTGAAGATATCGGGAACAGTGAATTCACAACTGAAAGGTATTGCAGTTGGAATAGGACCGGGATCTTATACAGGAACAAGAATAGCTGTTACTGCAGCTAAAACGTTAGCTTGGGCGTGGAATATACCTGTTGTGGGAATATCTAGCCTTCATTCTGTAGCTTATGGTGGTTATTCTGAAGCGATTCATGTAGAAGGCAGGAATCAATTGAATTGGATTGTTCCGTTGATGGATGCGAGACGGGGGCAGGTATACACTGCGCTGTTCAGTACATCTGATGATCATATACCGAATCGGCTTGAGCCGGATGCAATCCGCTTAATGGAGCAGTGGGTAGAAGGGTTGGCGAAGCGACTAGAAACGCTGTCGGATCCGGACAAGCTAGTTAGTCTCTGGTTCGTTGGTGATATTAATCTCCATAAGGAAGTAGCCGAACGGCTAAGAGGATATCTGGGTGATAGGCTTCATATTGTTCCATATGATTTGAATGCACGCTTTGTTGGATTGTTAGGTGAGCAAAGGCTTAACCAAGGCGAGATGGATGATTTGCATGCACTGATACCGAATTATACTCAACTTACTGAAGCGGAAGCCAATCTCCTTCGTAAGCCTTGAAGGGAGCTAGGTTATGATAACAGAGCAGTTCAATAAGCAGGAGTATGAGGATATCTCCTTTCGAGCGATGAAGCTTGAGGATGTTCCTGCGATTATGATCATAGAGCATGAAGCATTTACACTACCATGGACAGAAACAGCTTTTCATAATGAATTAACGAATAATCACTTTGCTAAATATATCGTTATGGAGAACAATGGGTTACCTGTTGGTTATGCGGGAATGTGGACGATTGTCGATGAAGCACATATAACGAATATTGCTATTCTAGAGGAATACCGTGGACGTAAATTAGGGGATCGACTGTTAGATGAATTAATAAAGACAGCTTACCAATCAGGAATGGAAAGAATGACACTAGAAGTTAGGGTATCTAATAGAATTGCCCAGAGATTGTACGCTAAAAAAGGATTCAAAGCAGCAGGAATTCGTAAAGGCTACTATTCGGATAATCATGAGGATGCGATGATTATGTGGGCAGAATTGCCACGAAATAAGGAGTATGGTAGTTGGGAAGGAAGCGTATAGATTCATGAGTATAGATCAGACTAATTATAGTCCGTGTTATATATTAGCTATTGAGACAAGCTGTGATGAAACAGCTGTAGCTGTCGTAAAGGATGGGCACGAGGTATTATCCAACATGATCTCAAGCCAAATCGAGACACATAAGGCATTTGGTGGTGTTGTGCCAGAAGTAGCATCGCGTAAGCATGTAGAGAGTATCACCCTTATGATCGAAGAGGCGGTGACAGCTTCTGGAATTCCGATGAAGGATTTGTCTGCGATAGCTGTGACACAAGGACCTGGTCTTGTAGGGGCTCTATTAGTTGGCGTTGTAGCTGCAAAGAGTTTATCTGTAGCTTTATCTAAACCGTTAATAGGTACACATCATATCGCAGGGCATATTTATGCGAATCGGCTAGTTGGAGATATCAAGTATCCATGTATGGCATTAGTTGTATCAGGCGGTCATACGGAGCTTGTCTATATGAAGCAAGAGGGTCATTTTGAAGTAATTGGTCAGACTAGGGATGATGCTGTGGGCGAGGCTTATGATAAAGTAGCACGTTCAATTGGTTTTCCTTATCCAGGTGGACCGCATGTTGACCGGGCAGCAATGGAGTCAGATGAATCGATAGACCTTCCACGTGCATGGTTAGAAGCGGGATCCTATGATTTCAGCTTCAGTGGGTTAAAATCCGCAGTACTAAATGTCATTAATCAACGTAAAATGCGTGGAGAAACACCGATCATCGGTGCTATTGCACGAGGGTTCCAAGAATCAGTTGTAGAAGTGCTCGTAACCAAAGCTATCCTAGCGGTGAAGGCTTATGGTGTGAAGCAATTATTATTATGTGGTGGGGTAGCGGCTAATCGTGGACTCCGAACTGAATTGCAACGGAAATGTGCTAAGGAAGGAATAGACTTATCGATTCCTCCTTTCGAATATTGTACGGATAATGCTGCGATGATTGGTGCTGCTGCGTATATCAAATGGCGAGAACAATACTTTACACCACTTGATATGAAAGCAGATCCGCAGCTCCCATTAGAAGAATGGGGTTCTAATAACATCGATTAATAAAAGAGTGCAAACTGAGAAATTTGTTTATTGACATTATCATCCCCTATGGATATAATAATAAAAATTTCAAATTTCAGTAAACGTGATGAACAAGAATAGTAAGGTGATCCGGACGATACAGAGAGCTGCGGGTTGGTGCAACGCAGTCGATGGGACCTGAACTCGCTTGGGAGCGGAGCGGTGGAACACTGTGAGTGATGATTCTCTCAGGTCCGGTAGTGCACGCCGGGTAAGTATACCGTTACGAAGGCCTCCGTAAGAGGGCAAGCCTAATAGTCCATTTTATCTATATGTAATTATGGCTGTAAGGTGTTTGAGTGGTTCTTCCGCCGATCCTATTATATGGGGAGGAAGGACAACAAGAGTGGTACCGCGAAGGGTGAACAGCCTGTCGTCTCTTGATATAAGAGATGGCAGGCTTTTTTGTATACAAAATTAGATATAAATAACGACCATGATCGGGAGTAGTAAAAGGGTAGTTGTCTTCAGAGAGCTGTGGAATTGGTGTAACACAGTGGCAGCCCCTTCGAATCTCGCCCGGGAGTCAAGTCCGTGGAAATTCAGCAGAAGTGTACACGGACTCGGATATCCACCGTTATAGGGATCTCTATATGAGTGGTTACACACAACCAGCATATAGAACAAAGTGGGGTGCTAACATGATTAATCATGTTATTATATAGCGCCAACAAGAGTGGTACCGCGGAGGGTGAAAGCCTGTCGTCTCTTAATATTTATTAGAGATGGCAGGCTTTTTATGTTTTTATTGCTCCACAAAAATTTCGGGAGGTTATTAAAATGCAAACACCAAAGATTTCGATTTTTGATACAACGCTTCGTGATGGAGAACAGGCGCCGGGTGCAAGTTTACAGCCAGATCAGAAAGTGCAGCTTGCTGCCAAGATTGTTGAGCTAGGTATCGATGTGTTGGAGCCGGGATTTCCCATTTCTAGCCCAGGAGAATTTGCTGCGGTGGAGACTATATCACGAAAGTTCCAGCAAGTCGAGATATGTGGATTTGCTAGAGCTCTAAAGGGAGATATAGATGCTGCGGTTCGAGCTACAAAGGATGCAGAACGTCGTCGTATTCATCTCTTTCTGTCGTCATCGGATATTCACCTGAAGTATCAATTGCGCAAGAGTCGGAAGGAGGTTGTGGCGATGGCACGGGAGATGACAGCTTACGCTAAGCAATTCAATGAACAGGTGGAGTTCACAGCCATGGACGCAGCACGTACAGGAATAGATGATCTCATTGAGATGATTGAGGTTGTGATCGAGGAAGGAGCGACCATGATCAATCTTCCAGATACCGTAGGATATGCACTCCCTCATGAGTATGGGGAAATGTTCCGCAAGGTTCGCGAGGGGGCAAGAGGTGGAGCTGGCGTTCGCTATAGTGCACATTGCCATAATGATTTGGGGCTGGCAGTTGCAAATAGTCTTGCTGCTATTCAGAACGGTGCATCTCAAATTGAAGTAACGGTGAATGGTGTGGGAGAACGAACTGGGAATTGTGCATTAGAGGAGCTGGTCATGGCTCTGGAAGTCAGAAAAGATGTATTGAATTATACAACGGGAATTTCGCTGGAGAAGATATATGGGACATCAAGGGCAGTTAGTAGTGCAATGCATTTCCCTATGGCATATAACAAGCCTATTGTAGGACGTAATGCCTTTCAGCATGAGTCCGGAATTCATCAAGATGGGCTTTTGAAGGACCTTAGCACATATGAGATTATGAGACCTGAATCACTAGGCATATCTCGGAATATGATTATCCTTGGTAAACATTCGGGTCGCCATGCCTTGAAGGATCGTGTAGCCCGTTATGGGGTGAAGTTGAACGAAGAAGAAATGGAAGTGCTCTATGGTACCTTCAAGGAAACTGCGGATCAATTGAAGATTGTCAGTGATGATCTACTATTGAAGATGGTCAGCCATACGACAGGAAAAAGGATACAGAACTTTGAACTTGGAGAAGTGCGTGTACAATCGAGTAGCGAAGAAGATCGGATCGCAACGGTTACACTACATCACCTACATGAAGATCGAGAATCTACTCATACGGCATCAGGTAAGGGGCCCCTGGAAGCATTGATTTCAGCGATATCAGATGGAATCGATGCAGATATTATTTTCGGTGATTTGGAAATGCATTCACTTAGTACAGGGGAAGAGGCACATGCTGAAGCAGCGGTAACAGTGGAATGGGAAGGTAAGAATTATCGAGGTACGGCCATTCATCAAGATATCGTAATGGCTGCTGGTCTTGCTTATGTTGCTGCTTGTAATAGTGCTCTTTCGATAATTTCTAAAGCCTAGTCAGTGAGTGAAGTGGGCACTCTTAGGCTAACAACCAGAGTGCCTGTTAAATGATAAAGTAGATATAAAAAGAGGGGGACTATGTAAGTAGTAGTGTGAATCTAAATTTCAGAGTATCTCAAGCAACGATTAATGATTTAAATGAACTAAGTGTTATTTTTGATTTATATCGCGTTTTTTATGAGCAAGTCTCTAATCAGGAAGAGGCAAGACAATTTTTATTTGATCGGTTTGAACATGCGGAGTCTATCATTCACATTGCTAGAGAGTCATCTGATAATCAAATTGTTGGGTTTGCTCAGCTGTATCCAACATTCTCATCGCTCTCGATGATGAGGTCTTGGGTTCTGAATGATCTATATGTTATTGAGGAATATCGTAAAAAGGGAGTTGCTAAGGAGTTATTACATCATGTGCAGGATTTTGCAATCAAGACGAGAGCAAAGGGAATTGCATTGTCAACGGGTCATGATAACAAGAAAGCACAATCCCTGTATGAATTTCTAGGTTATGTCAAGGATGATGAATTTCAGCAGTACTTCCTAACACTAAATTGTATGAACATCAATGAATCGGATGGATTAAATTGATTTGATCAGTCTTGTCAAGATGTGGACAAAGTTATCCACATATCCAGTGAAAATGTGTGTAAATGATTACATTACGGAATATATATAGCTTTGACGTAACTTTGAAACAGTGGATATTATTTTCATGGAAATTGTGGATAATGTGCATAACTCGGTGGATAAGAGATGGATTTTCAGAAGAATCTCTATTAAACCTAAAAAAATAGCCCTAAGGGCTATTTTTTAATGAGAGTTATGCAGGATTTCAGGGGATAACCTTGTGCATAACTTGAAATGTGACAAAAAAATATTTTTTGTAGTTTGATTTATCATTGCATAATTGTGATTAATCTATCGCTAGCTGTTCCCATTCGGCATATACTTCCTCAAGTGACTGCTTCTTTAATTCAACCATCTCCTGATGTTCTTGAAGGGCTATGTAATCTTGGAATATTTCAGGGAGAGCCATCTTCGCTTCAAGAGCTTGGATACTCTCTTCTAACGTGTGAATCTCTTCTTCCAAGACTACTAATCTACGTTGACGATTACGTTCTTCACGTTTAGCTAATTTATCTGCTTCAAAGGTCGAGGCTCCGGGTTTTTCAATAGAATCTGACCCGGGTTCAATCTTAGCTGTTTTTGCAGCGAGATCTTTAGCTTCCTGTTGGATTTCTGCGAGTTCTTGTTTCTTCTCAGTATAATCATCATAGTTTCCAAGGTAATGCTCTGTCCCATTAGAAGACAGTTCTACAATTCGCTCAGCCATCTTATTTAGGAAATAACGGTCATGCGATATAAATAATAGGGTACCCTCGAAATCGATCAATGCTGATTCTAGTACTTCTCTACTAAATAAGTCTAAATGGTTGGTAGGTTCATCAAGAATGAGCATATTGGATTCAAGAAGCATTAATTTGGCTAGTGCAACCCGTGCCTTTTCCCCACCACTGAGTGAAGAGACCTTCTTAAGTACATCCTCACCGCTGAACAGAAAGTTACCAAGTACAGTACGGATTCGTGCTTCCTCCATATGAGGATATTCGCTCCATAACTCTTCTAAGACGGTATTCGAGAAATTCAAATTTGTCTGCTCTTGATCATAGTACCCAATTTTTACTTTTGTGCCCCAATGAATCTGGCCTGCAGCAGGTTGAAGGGTTCCGAGCATGCATTTGAACAAGGTTGATTTTCCAATTCCGTTAGGACCGATTAGAGCTGCCGTTTCTCCACGGCGCATATCAAATGACACATGTTGAAATAGAGGGGCAGACGGATCAAAAGCAACAGATAAATCACTAACTTGGAGAACTTCTTTACCAGATGAGTATTCAACTTCAAAAGAAAAGCTGGCTTTCTTGAGCTCCCCTTGTGGTCTATCTAATCGTTCCATCTTCTCAAGGGCCTTCCGTCGACTCTGAGCTCTCTTTGTTGTTGAGGCACGTACTAGATTGCGTTGAACAAATGCTTCCATACGTGATATCTCATCTTGTTGTTTATCGTATTGCTTCAATTCGGCTTCGTACTCCGCAGCCTTAAGCTCAATATAGCGACTATAGTTACCTGTATAACGTTTAGATTGGTGGCGCTCGATTTCCACAATAGTAGTCACTAAGCGATCTAAGAAATAACGGTCATGTGATACAACTAGTAGCGATCCAGAGTAGGAACGTAAGTAATCTTCTAACCATGTTAAAGTAGCGATATCCAAGTGGTTCGTAGGTTCATCAAGCATCAGAAGATCAGGTGCTAGCAACAGTATCCGTGCTAACGCTAATCGCGTTTTCTGTCCACCGCTGAGTGTACTAATAGGCGTATCGGGTGCGAAATCTCCAAAGCCCATTCCGTGTAGAACGCTACGGATTTTGGTCTCCATCTCATAACCGCCATTGTCTTTGAACCAATCTGAGCGAACGGCATAACGATCCAATAAATCTTGATATTTCTTAGGATTCTCCATCAAATCAGGATCTGCAATCTGTTTCTCCATAGATCTTAGTTCTTGTTCAGCATCAATTAATGGGGTAAATACGTTAAGCATTTCCTCCCAGAGGGTTCGATCTGATTGAAGACCACTATTCTGTGCGAGGTATCCAATGGTGGTTTCTTTTGCCTTGAAAATTTGCCCTCCATCATAGGATATTTCTCCTGCAAGAATTTGTAGAAATGTGGACTTTCCAGCACCATTAACTCCTACAAGTCCGACTCTTTCCTTCTCGAGAATTTGTAGGTTAATTCCATCTAGAACGGGATGGACTCCGTACAATTTTTTTATTCCAGTGGCTTGAAGCAACATGCGGTAGAAACCTCCATCTTTATCCTTATATAATAGTTATTTTACATGAAAAGAAAGTAATACGCGACTTGTGAGTAGGACTTTCAAGCAATCTTGGCGAAAAGAAAGTAAGAGTGTTACACTATAATATAAATAATGGATAAAGAATCGTAGAATTAGATTGAGAATGTATAGAGAAAGCAGTTGCATGGGAATGAAAGTGAATAATGATTCTATATGTTGCGATAAAAAAACAATGCGTTTAAGAATGACTAAAGCACGAAACGAATTATCTGTGAATCAACGAGAACACTGGTCTAGCAAGGCCATTAGCTATTTAATAGAAGTATTCGAAACGATGAGAATAACGAATGCTCTCGTATATATCCCGTTTCGTTCTGAATTGGATACAAGATCCTTCATTGAATGGGGATGGGACAAGGGGATGAACATACTTGTTCCGCGTTGTAACCCTAGTGATTATTCTATGGAGATTTATTCTCTTAGCCATTGGGATGAATTATCACCAGGTGCCTATGGGATTGAGGAACCAGATCCGTTACTCCTGAATGCTCTAGATCTTCATTTTGTTCCAGAGGTGATTATCCTTCCAGGTCTAGCCTTTGATCCATTTGGAGGCAGGTTAGGTTATGGAAGTGGCTATTATGATCGGCTCTATGAGCGATTACAACCATGGATGGATCACAATAAACCTCCAATATTAATTGGGCTTGGGTATGGCATGCAGGTTGTGGATAAGGTTCCTATGGATGAGCATGATGCACCACTTCATATGCTCGTTACAGAGAAGGGTATTGTAGATATTAACAAGAATAATAAATGAATAATACTGATTTTAGTAGATAGGTAGGGTGATGAAATGATTTGGAAAACAGCGATCTTAACAGCCAGTGACAAGGGAGCTAGGGGGGAACGTGAAGATACAAGCGCCCAGGTCATCCGGGAGTTAGTGGAAGAGGAATTGGGTGGGGAGATTGTGGAATACCGAATTGTACCCGATGAACAGGATGAAATTATCGCATCACTCATTGAACTTACGGATTATTACAGGGCGGATCTTGTTCTGACAACAGGAGGTACAGAATTAGCAATTCGGGATGTGACACCAGAGGCAACGAGTAGGGTTATAGAGCGTGAAGTGCCGGGGATGTCAGAAGCAATGCGTAGTGCTTGGATGGAACGAAATCGTTCAGCTATGTTATTTCGAGGGATTTGCGGTATTCGGGGCCGTGCACTCATTGTTAATCTACCAGGTACTCCTAAAGGGGTACATGAATGTTTAGCAGCAATTATGGATCAGCTTCCTGAAGCATTGTTGATGGTAACAGGTCAATATCGTCAGTAATCTAACAGTTTCTACTTATTTACCTTCAAAATCATTGTATTTATGTGACATATGTTATGGTATGATATGTTTATTGGAGACTACCTTGCCATGTATTATTCGCTGAGTAAGTAAAAGTCCACATTAAATGAAGTAATTACAATGAGGAGGCATATATATGTTAGGTGGAATTGGAACACCGGGGATTATTTTGCTAGTCATATTGGCGTTATTGCTATTTGGACCCAATAAGCTACCAGAACTGGGCCGTGCTGTTGGACGGACATTTCGGGAGTTTAAATCTGGGG
This sequence comes from Paenibacillus crassostreae, assembly GCF_001857945.1. Lineage (NCBI taxonomy): Bacteria > Bacillati > Bacillota > Bacilli > Caryophanales > Paenibacillaceae > Paenibacillus > Paenibacillus crassostreae. The sequence continues at coordinate 1,832,475 of NZ_CP017770.1, read as the reverse complement.
CGCGTGAAATTATAGAAGAACCATCTAAAGAGAAGAATGAAGTGCAACAAGTGAATACAACAAGCCAAGAGCAGGACAATAAACGCCTTCCTGAGTAATACAACAGTGATTATGAGATATCTGAAATATTCTATTTCTAAATAATATCACAGACACGGATACCGTCCTTGATAAAGGACGGCGAAGCCGTTTCTTCTTGTGTCCAGAAATAGATATGTACGGGAGGTGGGGAACATGTCAGAAGTAAAGAAAACAGAGACAGCACAAGATGGGATGTCTATCTTCGAACATTTAGGTGAGTTACGTAAGCGAATCATTTACGTTCTGATCATATTTCTAGTGGGACTTATCATTGGCTTGTTCGTAGCTAACCCTATCTATCAATATTTAGTGAATGCAGATCAGGCAAAGGATTATGTGCTTAATGCCTTTTCTTTTTGGGATGGTATAGGGATTTATATGAAGATATCAATGGGTGTTTCATTGGTTCTATCTATTCCAGCAATTGTGTACCAAGTGTGGGCTTTTGTGAGCCCAGGTTTAAGAGAAGAAGAACGGAAAGCTTCTCTAAAATACGTACCTTTTGTTTTCATACTATTTATTGCTGGAATATTATTTGCTTATTTCATAATATTCCCTATGGCGTTAGCATTTAGTAGAGCTGTAACAACAAGTATGGGTCTGAAGGAAACGTATGGAATTACACAATATTTCAGCTTTATGTTCACACTTGTCATCCCGATGGCTCTCTTATTTGAACTACCAGTTCTGATCATGTTCCTTACCAAGATTAGAGTCTTAAATCCACTTCGTTTGCGGAAAATGCGTAAGGTGGCCTATTTCGTCCTTGTCCTTATCGCTGTGGTGATTACACCGCCAGACTTTATCTCAGACTTCCTTGTAACGATCCCATTAGTCGTATTGTATGAGTTCAGTGTGTATCTGTCGTCTCTTATCTATCGCAAACAATTAGCAGCCGATGCGGAGATAGAGAAACGCTATTCATAGCCAACATATTAATCTTAATTTTGAATATAGTTATTTATGAGGGCATTCCTATATAGCAGGAATGCTTTTTTGAAAATACTTTCAATTATTCTCCAGTAAGAGCATATTTAGTGGATGTATGGACAGAATGGATGAGGGTTCATATATTTTTGTGAAATCAAGCATTAGGACTTGAAAAATATGCTAAAGTTGAGTATCATAAATGTTAGTTGTTAGCACTGATGCTTGTCGAGTGCTAATACATATATCGACAGATGTAACTGCATAACAACATACTATAATAATTTAAGGAGGCTATTTTTCATGATCAGACCTTTAGGTGACCGCGTATTGGTAGAGCCAATCGAGCAAGAAGAAACGACTTCATTCGGGATTGTCCTTCCGGACTCCGCTAAAGAAAAGCCGCAAGAAGGCAAAGTTATTGCTGTAGGTAGTGGTGCCGTAAAAGATGGGGCACGTGTTGCTCTTGAAGTTAAAGAAGGTGACCGAGTATTGTTCTCTAAATATGCCGGTACAGAAATCAAATATGAAGGTAAAGAATATTTGATTATGAAAGAAAGCGACATTCATGCTATTTTAGGTTAATTAGCCTAAACCATAGGAACGAACGAAATTAATTTATAATCAAATGGGAGGTTTACATCACAATGGCAAAAGATATTAGATTTAGTGAAGATGCTCGTCGCTCTATGCTTCGCGGTGTTGATGCTTTGGCAAACGCTGTAAAGGTTACTTTGGGACCTAAAGGTCGTAACGTAGTTCTTGAGAAGAAATTCGGTAGCCCGCTTATTACTAATGACGGTGTTACGATTGCGAAAGAAATCGAATTGGAAGATGCTTTTGAGAACATGGGTGCACAACTTGTTAAAGAAGTAGCTACCAAGACAAATGATGTTGCTGGTGACGGTACAACTACAGCTACAGTTCTTGCTCAAGCGATGATTCGTGAAGGTCTTAAGAACGTAACTGCGGGTGCTAACCCAATGGTTATTCGTAAAGGGATCGAGAAGGCTGTTAAAGCAGCTGTAATCGAACTTAAGAACATTGCTAAGCCAATCGAAGGCAAACAATCCATTGCACAAGTTGCATCTATCTCTGCTGCTGACGAAGAAGTAGGCGAATTGATTGCTGAAGCTATGGAAAAGGTAGGAAACGATGGTGTTATCACTGTTGAAGAATCTCGTGGATTCGCAACTGAAATGGAAGTCGTGGAAGGTATGCAATTCGACCGCGGATACATTTCTCCATACATGATTACAGATACGGATAAAATGGAAGCAATTCTTGATAATCCATACATCCTAATCACAGATAAGAAAATCTCCAGCACACAAGAAATCTTGCCATTGCTTGAGAAAATCGTTCAACAAGCTAAACCACTTGTAATTATTGCTGAAGATATCGAAGGCGAAGCACAAGCTATGCTGGTAGTGAACAAATTGCGTGGAACATTCAACGCAGTAGCTGTTAAAGCTCCAGGATTCGGTGATCGTCGTAAAGCAATGCTTCAAGATATCGCTGCATTGACAGGCGGACAAGTGATTACAGAAGAACTTGGTCTTGATCTGAAAACAGCAACAGTTGAACAATTGGGAACTGCTCGTCAAGTGCGTGTAACCAAAGAAAACACAATTATCGTAGACGGTGCTGGTAACAAGGCTGATATCGATGCTCGTGTTAACCAAATTAGATCTCAGTTGGAAGATACTACTTCCGAGTTCGACAAAGAGAAATTGCAAGAACGTCTAGCTAAATTGTCTGGCGGAGTTGCAGTAATCAAAGTTGGAGCTGCTACTGAAACAGAATTGAAAGAACGCAAACTACGTATCGAAGATGCCTTGAACGCAACTCGCGCTGCAGTTGAAGAAGGTATCGTATCCGGTGGTGGTACTGCACTCGTGAACGTATATAATGCAGTAAATGCTGTAGACGTGACTGGTGACGAAAGAACAGGCGTGAACATCGTATTACGCGCTCTTGAAGAACCAATTCGCACAATCGCAGCTAATGCTGGTCAAGAAGGTTCCGTTATCGTGGAACGCTTGAAGAAAGAAGCTATCGGAATCGGCTATAACGCTGCTACTGATGAATGGGTGAACATGTTCGAAGCTGGGATCGTTGACCCTGCTAAAGTAACTCGTTCAGCTCTTCAGAACGCTGCATCTGTAGCTGCAATGTTCTTGACTACTGAAGCAGTTATTGCTGACAAGCCAGAACCAGAAAAAGCAGGCATGCCTGATATGGGCGGCATGGGTGGTATGGGCGGCATGATGTAAACTGAGGGCTGAACCCTTGCGTAGCAAGGGATTCTCCTCAGGGCAACACTGATTGCCCACATTTTGCCCACATTGTGTAAAAATGAAGACACCTTAGAGTGATGTAAATTGCTCTAAGGTGTCTTTTGTATATCATGACTAAGGAGATGATGAATTGAGTTTAGAAAGAATTATACTAGTGCCTGGAAGTATAGAATTAGTTTCCTCAAAGGATGAATTAAATTATCAGGAGGTTTTGGATGATTTTCCGAATGCAGAGTATATATTTGTAACCACATATAATATCTCTGCAAAAAGAAATCACTTATTAGATCTACTTAAAGATTCTGCAGAACATGCAGAGGTACGTATTGTTACAAATATTCCAAATCATTATGATACCTACTATAGTGATTCAGCACGTGAAAAAGCTAAAGATAGCATCAAGAATTATACAAAACGGTTGAATTCAAATGAGATAGATGGTGTAGCCACTTTTTATCACTTTGATAATCATACTAAAATAGTACTAACAAATAATATAGCTTACATTGGTTCAGCGAATTTCTCGGATGAAAGCATGAATAACAGAGAGACAGGTACACTTATTCGTGACCCCGAGAAGGTAAAGCTGATTATTGAAAATTTGGTACCTTTAATTGAAGATGAAGGGATTCAGTATTTCGGTGATATATTTAATAAAAAGCAAATTATTCTATCAAAGCTATTATCAGATATGATGTCTATTACAGATAGCATGAAGGAAGGATTGTTTACTTATGTAGGTCGATTCGAAGAGAATGAGGTATATAATTCGAGAGATCCATATGTATCTCCTAAAAAGCTTAATCAGTTGTGTGAGATATTGTATGAATTTGATGAGGAAATAAATGATTTGATTAGCGTTACTGGGCATGACACTTTTTTTGAGTCAAACATTATTAGTAACCTAGAGACTGCCCGAAATTTATGTGAAGAAGAATCACCTATATATGAATTAGCATTCTTTGATCATCAAGATTTTGCTTGTGAACTAATCAGTGATGAACTTTCATATTATGATGAACTAGATGAGGCTACAGAGATAGCGTCCCAACGTGCTTTTGATCGACATGAAGAATTGGCAGAAGTTGCGGAACCTGATGTGAATGAATTATATAATTTAATAGAAGTCATAACGGATGAAATAATAAGGTTTGTTGATGAGTTAGAGAAATTACATGACCAGCAACAAGCCATTGATAATACAAAAAGATAATAGAAGGACTATTAAAACAATAGCCCTTAGTATTACAAGTTTTGCATGAGTTCACTGAACTTCTGAGAAGCTTCTTTTTTCATAGTTTTGGTGACGTGGAGATAAACACGTTTTGTAATTTCGTCGTCCTGGTGTCCTAATCTTTCCATAATCTCATGAATGCCAACTCCAGCCTCGGCAAGCAATGAGGTATGCGTGTGACGCAGAGAGTGAGGGGTTAGTGTCTCATTCAAGCCAGCGATCCGTAGAAGCCTTCTCAAACGGTTCTGGATTGTCTTAATGAACTCAGGATAGCCCATATCCTTCTCTGTTTTGGCAAATACGAAATCTTGATCATAATACACATCCCGATGAAGCATTTTAAGCTCATTTTGACGGGCTTTTAGCTTTTCAAGCTCCTTAAATACATTTGGGTCTATTTCGATGGTTCGTTTCGATGTGCTTGTCTTAGGTGTTAGTAAATGATACTCCGTTGCTCGATTAGTAGGATTATAATAGGTCTTCGTTACGGACAGCGTATTTTCAATAAATGACAAACTATTCCATGTTAATGCACATAGCTCTCCGACTCGTAAGCCACTATAAGCCAGAGTCAGGAAAATTACATAATCGTTCGTTAAACCGTGCTCTCGGGCTGTTTGAAGAAGCTTAGACAGCTCATGCTTTTCAAGATATTTGACCTTGTTTTCTTCCGCTTCAATTTCCTCAACTGTTTTCTGGTGGCGAGGTAGCTTTGCATATTGCGTTGGATCAATCTTGATGACTTCTAGCTCGATTGCCTTGCTAAATAGCATTCGTCCCGTTGAATGAATGCCAGCAATTGTATTTAACGCAAAGCCACGCTTGTACAAGTCTAACAAGGCATTTTGATAAGCTTTCCGGGTAATGCTTTTCACCTGATGATTTTGAAAATAATCGAGCAGTCGAGATGCTTCATGCTTTCGAACACGTACGGTACTAATTTTGACCGTGGTTTCATAAAGCTTTAGCCATTCTTCGACTAAAGTGGGGAATAACATCTCCTTTTCCGCTATGTAGGTTCCCTCCGCAAGCTCCGTATGCATTGCAGCGCATGCAGCTTGAGCCTCCTTCTTGGTCTTAAACCCGCCCATTTGTCGTTGGATTCGTTTACCCGTGAGTGGATCTCGACCGATATCAAGGGTGAATGACCAGGTTGCATCACATGTACAGCGTTTGCCTTCGCATTTACAGCCACGTTTTCTAAAGTAACCTTTCATAAATGATCATCCTTTCTAAAAAGTGTAGAGATGGCATAAGCCATCTCTACGTAGAAGATTCCGTTATGCTGATATCACATTAGGATTGGTACGCTTGGAATCCAGCCATTTGAAGAAGTCGTCTCGGTATACAATTTTTCTACAGTTAATGATGAGTAAAGGGAAATCCGGCTCCCTTGCAATTTCGTAAGCTGTCGAGCGGGATACACCTAAAATTTCTTTCACGTCTTTGATTTGCAGGATAAGTGGATAATCAGATTTATTCATCGATTATGGACCTCCCTTGTTGTCGTAGATTGATCGCTTGAAGAGCGACTGCATATAGCTCGGAGTCCCATATAGAAAGTCCACTTGCTAGATCAAATTCTTTCCCGTTCCACAGATTAAGTGCAAGGTTAACAAGTGCAGTGGTTTGTCCGGTTAGTGGAGCTGTTGAACCTGTCGAGCGGTGCTCTTGGAGCGAAACGTTATCCAAGGAATCGAAGTACCAGTCGAATGGCCCGTTTTCTTGACGTTCAAGATCGAAGCACTTGAAAATTTCTGGATATGCGGCCAGATAACAAGTGGAGGTGTATTCATTCGTACGGCAAGCAAATTTCTGTATACATTTTCGGAAATTTTCCTGATGAGCTTCATTTAAAAAATAAATCCGGTTGTAGTTTATCGGGTTCCTTCTCATGTTAAAACCTCTTTCCAAATGTATTCAGATAAATAATATATAACTGAGATTACGGGAATAACGTGTGTGCTCCGATGTTTAATGATTATCGGTTATCCGATTGACGCAGTCGCTGGATCACGTACTTTTTTGCGTACTTTTTCTTTTTCATATTTCGCTTTTGTTCCTTGCGATTCGCTTGTTCATAAAAATCTTCCATGATACTCCCTTTGGCGTACGCTTCGTAAGATACTACCTGATTTCTATAGCTGCGAGTCGTCAATGGTTGTACCTCCGGATATATTATTGGATTGATAAAGGTTGTTGCGGCATGTAGCCAAGTAGTAGACAAGAGCAAGCTACGTTAAAAACGGCTTAATACTCCGTATTACTTGAGCATTTTTAATGGCGTAGCCAATGTAGCAATGAAACCTACTGTATTTCAGTAAGTGAGGATTTAAGCTCGGCATTTGTTAATAGTCGAATTCCTCGGAAACCCTCCAAAGGTGTAGACCCGTTGATCCTCATTTTTTTGGGTTTCACATTATGTTTTGAGACTTCTACAAAAAACTCTTGCTTGCTCAGTGACTTGTAGCCATTATCCCGACAGTATTGCTTGTAAGCAGGGAAAAGAACTTTGCGATGAACCTTGCACTCATCGTTATCCAAATCGACACGGCATCGTTCACGAACAAACTCTGTTACATTATTCAATTCCGTAATGTATCTCGATTTAAAAGTACGAGCCTCATCGCTTTCAGTAAAGATCAGACTATTGTCCATTAACTCGTGAAAACCTTCCAATGCCCATTCCACAATGTACGTCTTCTCCGCAATCAATTTGTCCAGTAACGATTTATCCCTTCGTTCTTCTGGGATGGTATTGGAGAACACAAGAAATTGGATTCTGTCAGTGAAAGCGGTTGTTCCATCTAGCTTGCTAAGCAAAGGCATATGGTTACCACAAGCAACGAGCTTCGTTTTTCCATAGAAATGGAACGGGTCTTTACCCTTTTTTTCGCCTGTTATAAGGTCGCCCCCGGTGAGTGCCTTAATGATATCAGTGCCTTTAATAGCTCCGTTCTCATCCATTTCAGAACTGATGTTGACCTTGGATTTGAATAGCTCGGCGCTCATAAACCGATTCTCACCCAGTTGCTTTAACGACATTGCGGTTGTATGTTTGGGACCAATTAACGAACGAATTAGCGAAAGCCATACGCTCTTACCGGTGTGGGGAAGTCCTATCAGAACGAAGAACTTCTTGGCCCGCCATTCATTGCTGATAATGTAGCCCATTAATTGCTGTAGAGACTTCATTTTCAGACGATCCCCAGCTGTGCAATCCTCCAGAAAACGTCTAAAACAATTTCCTCGTTCGTCGCCGCCTCTATTCGAGCGATAAACCCGAATATTAGAAGACGATTCCCCGTAATCGGCATCGACGTAACTTGTGAACAAGTATTCCGGACTATGCGGATAGCATCTCCGCTGGGTTACATCGAAGACCGTGTTCCGAAAATTGATTAAGTGAGTGTGGTTGTCAAACTCCGTGTAAGAAACTTGAAGCTCCGGACTACTAACAAGGCGGTGGACAACTTCTGCCATCTTGTGTTTACCGAGTTTCATGTCCATTTCCGGGGTTATACACTTTCGGATAGCTACGTAGAGACTTGCTTCCGTTTGTTCCTCGAAGCAACCAAACTCAACGTCATAGAGAAACGCCGTTGTGCCACAGCATCGAACTACCCTTTTTCCAAGCAAAGCCATCTTCGCTTGGACATCGATCGGTATCTTTGCTTCCTGGCTTGCGTTATTGTTCTTCTTAGGTTCTCGCTGATTTTGGGGAATGTTATTCTCCTTGCTGTCAGGTTCTTCAATCTGCATATTATGGTTATCCATGAATTCCTGCTGTAATCCTCCACGCCTTAACGTGGAGGGGATACTTGTGTCATTGTTAGTCATATCGTGTGATTGAACGAATGAACGACTAACGTTTCGATCAGTAGGCCATGTGAAATCGCTGTCCGTAGTGGCCAGTTCCATGTCCTTAGATTTCAGAAAGTCTATATTCAGTTTTCCCGATCTAATATGATCCAGTTTCTCATAGAGAGAATCATCAGCGTCCATAAAGTCCTTTTGACGATATAAAGTCCGATTATTCCGTTTCATTCCCGTCACCTTCTAACTGGATTAAATAACGGGAAAGACCGGGAAAGTGCTGATTCAGCAAACTATGTGCAATGGTTCTGATATTGTCACTCGCTATCTTGGATGCGGTAAAGATATGACTGGACTTCCTATACGGTAAATTACCGTCATACATCGAGAACTGGACGTAGTCTGGACTATGAAGTAGCGCGATCATGATCTCGTTATTGTATTCAACCTCATCGTCATCATTGGAAAGTTCATAATATTGGTCACGACAATTGATGTGAAATTTAAAGTCGCCCTGCCCCTTAACATCGATCCAGACTCTTGTTAGACTCGTGGGCTGACCGGTAATGAAAGAGAAATGTTGTTCACCATATCGACCAATGCAGAGCCTTTCATCGTTTCGGACAATGCCGATAATGAGGTTGTACGGGTCGAGATTTGTCTGGTCAATAATGGCGCAAGATTCCTTCCCGTTACACGCCAAGACCTGGATGTCTTTCTTCCCTTTTGTAAATTGAGTAAAGAGCCGCTGTTCCTTCTCGGTAAGATTGTCGAATAACGTTTTTTTGTTCATGTCCCATTCTCCTCGTAAATGAATTGTTATTAACACGCCGGTTAGGTCTAGGACTCCAACGGGGAGTGATGAATAACTTAAATTCAGAATAACAAGGCTAATTTTTGGTAAATAACCCCACTATACTTGAAAAATTTACCAATCCATAGACATTAAAATAGAGCAACGTCTCCGTTGCTCTTCATCTTAAGTTCCATCCACGCTTATTCAATTCCCTAAGTAGTTTGTCCTGCGACAACTTCACTTCTTCTACATTATTCAGTTTCTTGAAATAGGAATCGAGATCATCGATTATTTTTTCTAAGGTAATCTTCGAATCAGAACTATTCGAGTTCATTCCAACAATGTCTTTGAAGTCATCAGAAATTACTCCAGCCAAATATTCTATGGCTCCATCTATGTCGTCCATTATCTTAATGCTATTGTTTTTATACCACTTCAAGGGCTCGGTCGCTAATAGTAAATTAAAACTTTGACCTATCCTCTTGTTTTGATTTATCCGGACCTTAACATCTCTTGCTTTGAAATACAGTTGAATAAAATCATTTTGGATGCTCTCAATATGTTCACATTGCCCTATGTAATCAAGCTTTTTTCTGAACGGTGTTAAGCTCGGTTTTTTTGGATTTTTAACTAATTTATACAAGAAATCTTTTTTGTACAACTTCGCCAGTTTTCCTTTGAGGATAGGGGATAGTGTATGGTCCTCTGATTCTGAAGCCCCAGTAAATGCCTGAGGTACAAGCAATGAAAGCTCTGTTTTTATAAATTTAGTGAGGAACGGCACCAATATAAAGTTAAGTAAAAAGAAGTAGTTGTAGCTATCCCGTTTTTCCAATTCGACCAGCAGATCAACTCCACTATAGTAAGCCGCGTCAAGGTAACTACGAATGTTTAGATCGTTTATTAATATAAAAGACGCAAGAATTTTCTGTTTGTCCGGAGAATATTTATATTGATTTGAATTGTTATTAGCGGCAGCCATGAATATGGACGCTTCCAATAAAAACAGCATATTGGTGTCTTTTTCAAATAACAATAACTCTTCGTAGGACGGGTGATTCGTTGATTGCTGTTCAAGGGTCTCTACGAACCATTTAGTTTTTTGAAGAGCATTCTGGAAGAATGTTTTTGTATCATCTTTGTTTTGCCGTTTATTAATGATAAATTGCGGTTGTCTTGTTAGTGTCATCTCACCTTCAGTTAGCTTTTTATTTAGAACCCTGTAAAGTGATCCTGATATTCTGGAATATCGGTGCCATAAGTTATCTGTTTCATCATATGAGAATTCAATATCCCCAGAGCTTTCTATGTCTTTTTCTTTCAGACTATAATCGACTGGAATTCCAGGAAATATTTGATTCGTTAACAATATCTCGGCATTTCGCAGCTCATTTCTAGTTGCTTTCGAGCCCATATCCCTAGAAATACCAATATCAAACAGGTCACATAGAAACTCGAGCGAAAAATACTCAATGAAATCCTCCGGTTTATTGAAATATTCTGCAGCAATGCCTGCAAAGAAGTTATCCTCATCATCGTCATATTCATCTGACCAAAGATAACCAAACTTTTGTAGCAGTACCTTTTCTTCGAGCGATATAGTGATTACATCCTCGTAGATTAAATGCAGTACATAGTTTACTATGTGCCCGCGCAATTTGTCGCAGTTTAATTGAAGTCGTTTGCAAATTTGTTCGAACACTGGGCCCAAAGATATTGATTTACAAACGTCCTCGTAGTTGGAGATTTTCCTTTTATGATCGAACTCAAAACCAAAGTAATCAAAAACTTTATCTTTTATTCCCGTTGAGTGGCGCTTCCCCATAAATCATCCTCACCTTATTTCCTTCTACGTTGTTTTGATTTTCTAATAATATAATCTGTCACAGCAGACCGCTGAATCCGATGTGAATTACCTACCCTGAATGATTCGATCTCATTTAAATTAATTAAATTATATGCTGTATTCATACCAATTTTCAACAACTCAGCTAGTTCTTGAACAGTAAGTATCTCTCCATAGTAATCATCATACATAAAAATGTCCTCCCTATACTATAGTTACTATTCTGTTCATTAAATCATTTTCATCGACATTAAAGAGCATTATTCTTTGTTATTTTGCACTCCTGGTGAAAAGTTCTTCGTCTATATCACTGCGGAATAAGTATCAAAAATGAAACATTAATAGTCTTCAATGCAAAAAAAAGAGGAGCAATTATAGCTCCTTCCTTAATCTATTATTCAAGGGATCTATCTCGTTGCTTTGTACTCCGAAACATTTTGAAGATACCATAGACCAGGTAAAACGGAGTAACGGCCCAACCAATAAAGGTCGAGAGAATGATCTTGTACACGATATAGTTTGAAATGGTTGTAAATACCGTGATATTTCTTTGCAGCTTGCTGATAAAGACCCAGCCGAAAGGGATGCTTATTATTACATACAGTACAATCAGTAGAATTTCCCCCTATGATATAGTCGTGTTTTCTTTGCTCTCATTGCTCAATGCATGTTTGACTACTGCAGTTTCTATGATCTGCTTGATGATAGGAACTGCTGTAAATGCATAAGAATACTCTGTTACTCCTGGATTGTGCCGTTTCTTGATAAGGTTCTTTTTGGTCAACTTTGAAACGATAGAGTAGCTTTGCTTTTTGTGATCGATGAAAATGGTGTGTCTTGTGGTGTTCTTGAATACGAATCGTACTCCCCAGGTCCCTTTTTCGAGTTTGAAATCAGGGTGAAGCTCAGTTGTTAATAATTGCTCGTAGAGCTGCTCATCTGTTACAGGATGCGATAAGGTATAGTTTCTCAAGTTTAGTTTGATGAGCTTGATGCCTGAGATTGCTTGTAGGGTTATGTAGGCTGCAGCCCAACCAATTACTAGACCAAAAGCAATTGCTATGGGACCTCCAAATGCAAATGTTATGCCTCCTAATGGGATGAAGAGGATATACAACTTTTTGAGTGCCTTCATTGGAGTTTCGATTGAGATAGCTTCGTCAGTTGTATCCATATTTTTTGTAACAATTGGCTGATTGGATTGGATTTGCATAAGCGGCTCCTTTGAATAAAATTTTCTGGGTCTCGCATGGGGAATGCTAGCCTTTCGTGTTATTGCTCTCATCCTTTAAAATTCCAAGCATATAGCGTTTAATGTCTTCAGGAGTAAGAATAGCTAGATATTGTTGAGATTGGGGAGGGCTATCGCTTTTTGTAGACGGACTTGATAATGTAAATAAATCAGTAATATTAATCTTCAGGGCCGCTGCTATTTTTTCCAACGTTCGGATAGTAGGATTTTTCTCACCTCGCTCGATTTGTCCGATATAGGATGTATTCATATTAGAAAGTAAAGCAAGCTGCTCTTGGCTCAATCCGCTTTTTTGTCGTAATATGCGGATGTTTTCACCAATAACTTCAATATTTTTCAATTTCCTCACCCCACTTAAACGATAGTGCAAACTCAGGGCGTGCTCAATATGATATAACAGCCAAATAAATGGTTAAAAGTATGGATTAGTACCACCAGCATCTCTCGCAGGATTGAGATACGCATTGAAATATTTTGAGGATATGAATAACTGAAAACAGGGCGCATCATCTAAAGATGAGTTTGACTTTCTATGAACCTGCTTCACTATGTTCCGCACTTAACGGAAGACCGCTAACTAGCTTAGCGTCAACGTGTATACAGCTATAATATATAATCCAATCGTAAAGCACTGCGTATGTCGGTATGTCGTTTCTTAACATCTGAAATGAAACAACGGTCAGCTAATTTGACTGACCGTTGTAATAATAACTATTATGCGGTTGCTGTTATTTGCTTTTGGCGCAGTCGCTTTTGTAGCAAGTTCATGATTTGTTGATCACTGACCTGCTCTGAGCGCTTTTTAGCATACCATTCATCAAATCCATCGAGGCTTCCGGCAAGCTCTTGCCAGGTGGCTTTAATTTGACTAGCAAGTGCTGATTGTCTGCTCTTTAGTTTATCTGTAAGCTCTGATTTATTGCTCGTCCGACGATTTGGTGATTGAGGCTGAGAAGAGGGAGGAGTTTCCGTTATCCAGCCTATATCGTGATAGTAGTGCTTATAATGCTGGGGCACGATGATGATTTGCTGATGCTTGTCCCATGTGATCAAGCCTTTATAAAGATCACTACCGACACCTAATCGGCTTGCGCACTTCTTCATACCATCAGTAATCGCACTTTTCGTCGCATCGCCTTCGTGCATGCCTGATTTAATTTGTTCACTCCCTGCGTCAATAAAAGTAATCCATTCCTTTAGCTCGCTATTAAAAAAGCTGAATTGGACATAGATCTTCACACGTGAGTTTTTGCCGCCTGGATCTTGAATGATTTTTTCAGTATCATATAAGCCTTCATATTTCCAATAGCCTACTCCAAGCACTAGATTCAGACGTTCAGTAATGGATTGGCCGGAGATGTAGCAGCGGTCTCCAAAGCTGTCGTAATGGTATTCTGTATAGGGGAAGGGGGCATTTAATCGTTGGAATAGGCTTATTACTTCAGTGGGCAATCGTAACAGCCTCCTTCTTGATACTAAACTGGCGGAAATGAGTTTTCTTTAGACATGCTTCATGAATGTCAGGATGAAGCTCCTTAAGCTGTTTGCTGTCAACTCCGGTTCGACTTCGGTTTTCCCACTTCACTTTGTAAGCTCCAGTGATGCCAATTTCGTGACTGCCCATTAGCACTTTGAATTGATTTTCGATTTCAGCAATCGTCTCCTCCAAAATCTTAAGCTCACGTTTATGGTCGAAATACGTTTCAATCTGTACGATCTCTTCTAATGGAATGACAGTATTGCCTTTAGCATCAGGATAGAGTCGATTCAGAAGTATTGTACATGCCTCTGAGCCATCAACAGGAGGACAGTTACCTGCAAGTACATAATGATGCCAGAATTCACTGGCAAGCCGGAGAAGCTGAACTATGAGATCGTCGTCACGTATAACCTCGTATTCCCGATATTTATTACCGCCAATGAGTGTTGCAAAATAGCCCCAATCCAGACCTGTCACAAACATGTACCACTGTAATTGGACGTAGTAGTAATCGGGAATATTTCCATCGTTCCATTCCTTAAGCAGATACTCGCTTGCGGTTTTAATCTCTAAGATGCCTCGGCCACGCTTGGGACAGATGATCATACGATCGATATTGCCAAGTGCCCATCGATGCTCAGGATGGCAGTAAATAACCTTCTTCTCCGTGATCGCCCATTCAGGATGCTCACTGGCAAACTTATCTGCAATGAGGGGTTCTAGTCTCGTTCCCCACTCAGCAGCTTCGCCCATTTTTTCTAGTGGGGCTTCTCCTAATTTCTCTAGGTAGAGATGCATGGGTGATCTCCATTTTGAGATGCCGCAAATCGCCGCAAGGTCAGAACCACCTATCCCATCCCGCCGATGGACAAGCCACTCTTCATAGGACAGGTTATCAGTCTCTACAAGAATATCCGCATGGAATTTTAGTGCTTTAGCCATTGTTCTTATACACCTCCGAAAATAAAAACGAGGGTTAATGTACGATTGACATTAACCCTCGTTCTTTTAAGCTTACATATTGTTTGTGACCGATGACGATATGATCGAGAACATCAATTCCGATTAGAGTCCCTGCATCCGATAGGCGTTTGGTGATTGATATATCTTCAGGACTTGGATCAGGGCTACCACTTGGGTGATTATGACAACAGATAATCGATGCGCTACTACGCTTAATGGCTGGACGGAACACTTCTCTTGGGTGGACGAGACAAGCGTTGAGGGAACCAATGGATATCAGTTCTGTGGCAATTACCGCATTTTTAGAGTTGAGTAGTATAACTACAAAATGCTCTTTCTGTAGATAGCGGAATTCTGGCTCAATGAGATTGTATACATCTTCAGGAGAGCGGATCTTACAAATGGGTGGACTTGTGGCGGCTAATGCCTGAGCAAGTTTCAGTGCTGCGAGTATCTGCCTTGCCTTCATTTGACCAATGCCTTTGATCGAAGTTAGCTCCTGTTCGGTCACCTCGATCAATTCTTCCGTTGTGCGACAAAGAGAAAAGATTTGATCGATAATATAGCTGCTAGGCTTCTCACGGAGAGAGTCTGCGAGTAGCGATCTTAATTCAAACTGGTTATTGTTCATGCAAACAAGCGACCTCCAATAGATTTAAGATAGTCTGATCATTGAACTGGAGCTTAGATTACTTATTAAGCCGTAGCCAAAATCAACTCATAAGCTCTGTCGATAAGCGGATTGCCTTCCATCGTACGCAGAAACAGGTTTTCCTTGTAAGATGCTGTCTCTCTAAGTGGTTTGGCATGAGTAGCGAAATCCGAGACGGCGTTGATGAAGCGATAACCATTTTTACCGACTTGTTTTAGATCAGGTGCTTCGAAGTATCTTGCATGCAAATCCTCACGCAGTTGCTGAACATTCTTCTCCTGAAGCTTCGTTGCCTGTTCTGGCATTGGAAGCAGAAATTCAATATATTCCAAAACCTTATGATCAGGCGTTTTGATCCGATGGAGTCGATCAATCTCGACTCCTAGCTTGTCCATATACAGTTCAGCATGGAGCAACGTCTTCTTGGCCTCTTCCAGCTTTGACTTGATATTACCGGTATGAATGGTAGTCCACATCCGCTTAGCACTATTAAGAGCTAAATTCAAGGTGTTCTGACAGACGATGCGTACTGGGGTCATCGCCACCTTAATGCTCCCACTGCCATCGTGACTGTTGGAGAACACCATGTATGGTGAGATACGATCCCCAGCGATGATGTAGTTCTCCGGCAGTTTGGCGAGCAGCCATACCTTCTTGCCGTTCTGCAAGCTACCCGCGGTTTCAAATCTCACCCCTTCACCAAGCAGTTCATCAGCAAAGGCGAATGCTTCATAATTTTGGACAATCTTGTATCTGTCCGTAACGACACCGAGCATCCGTTGGTCGGATGCTCGGATGTTTGCTTTGTAGCCTGGGATTTCAGCGAAGTCTTCGGTTTGAATTGATTTCTGAATGACAGTCCAATCCAAACCGGCTGCTTGTAATGCCTCATCCGAACTGAGTGCGTGTTCGACTCTATTGCCGAGTCCGTGCCATGGTGCTTCTCTTACGTAAAACATGGTTTCGATGTTTGCTGGCATGTTAACCATCTCCTCTTTAGTTGGAATTTAATAAACAGCCGTGAACGGCGTGTTTTAAATAGAAAAGCATATAAACTGAACGAGTTATCACTGTTCGGTTTATATGCTTTTAGGTCTGTATCAAGGTAATAATATAGATTTGTATTTTTACGATATACGAAGATTATAAAACTTTAGTCCCACTTAATAAGAGTTCTACGAGATGCGTGTGTATATTGTGGGTGAGTGGGAATGAAAACAACAGACTCCTCAAGAGATCAACAGCGAAATTAAATGATAGGAGAAATGGACATGGATGTAAATAACAAATTGATAGTGTTGGCAAATGAGGAAGTTCAAAATCCCCATGCCTATTTGAAATCTATCCCAGATAGCGATAAACGTTGGGACAGGATTAATCAATTTTGGCAACTTCCATCTGGCGAGAAGCACTGGATGTCAAATATACGCTTGCGTAAACAACGTTCTAAACAGGTGCTGGTTGCTATTCTGAACGGCCGATATTGCAAGAGTAATATTGAGATTATCGTAGATCATCGGGAAAGAGTCATTACGTTCTGTTATCGCGACACAATAATCGGGCAATTTCACCAAAAATTAATGACATTTGTTCCTGTTCATGCGGATACTTTCGAAGGAACCTATTCGACGCTCGGACAGCGAAAGAATGCAAAATCAGCCATTAAGGAAATCGTTCAAGCCATTTTCGGCGATTCCGCAGCTGAGCGGATTAGCCTAGCTTATAAAGAGTTCTTAGTGCTACTATTCGGCTCGGTTCCAAGGCAACCATCTGATTTATGGGTTTCACGAGAAGCCTATATCAACGCAATGAATGTTATCGAAGAGAAGTACAGATTAGAGGTTGGAGATGTAGATTTCTTGGAATGGCGACTGACATTGCTTGGACGTTCGCCGATGTTAATAGATGATGAGTTGAGGGGGAGGAAATAAGATGACTTGTACTCATTGTGGAAAAGAAATGGATGAGAAGTATATCATTGATGCTAGAGGAACAGAGTATTGTTCAGAAGATTGTATGGAGGAGTACCAGGACAAGCACGATATCGAACCTCATCCATACGAGGATAGTTATCTGATCCTACGACATGCATATACTGAGCTTCTGGATACATGGGAACAAACGCTATGTAATACTGTCGGAAACTTAGAGGATGTTGTTGACGAGCTTCTGGAAGAAATGGACGAGTTGATTGGAGAACATGATGACTTTATTCGTGCAGAAGGAGACGATGGCCCATATGCTTGGGAAATCTATCAATACACACTGAAGCTGAGAGAGCTTCAGAGGTGTATTTTTGCATGGCGGCCAAATAGAAAGGTGCTATATTGGGTGGACGGAAGTATAGAGGATTATAGAGTTTCAGATGAACAGCAAGAAGAAATATACAATCGGATTTGCACAGATTTGTATTTAGACGGCTATGAAGAGTTTATCCTCTATGTAATCAAGAATCATCAGTATCCCTGGCGAGATAGATTGAACTATGTATTCGATAATGAGGAGATGGCCCAAGAGGCATTTGAAATTCTGAAGCCGTTTTGTGACAAGCGCGGAGTAGAATTGTCAATCGTGGAATCTTATAAATGTGAAGCTTATTGTGGGGATATATTAGAGGTTGATGCGGACACGTATATTAACGGTTGGTTCTATTGTTATTCCTGTAAGGGAAATGGCGAACACGGTATCTTTACGCCGCAAGAATTGGAGGCAGAGCTTCAATATTACGAGGGAAATGAGGAAGAACGACAAGTGGTAATCTATGAGCGTAGGGATTGGTGTTTTCCTTACAAGAAAAAAATAAAGCGTACGTGTAGGGAGTTTGAGGTTGAGGTTCCGGGGTGGGCAGAGTGAAGTGGATACACTAACATGTACCTGCTGACAAATAATCGACAGGAACATAG
The DNA here is from genome assembly GCF_001857945.1 of Paenibacillus crassostreae. Classification (NCBI taxonomy): domain Bacteria; kingdom Bacillati; phylum Bacillota; class Bacilli; order Caryophanales; family Paenibacillaceae; genus Paenibacillus; species Paenibacillus crassostreae. The sequence continues at coordinate 1,814,225 of NZ_CP017770.1, read as the reverse complement.
TGTACAATGGTGGTAAATGATGTCGAATGAAGGTTATTTTTGCATGTTTGTGGAATAAGTCTAAAAGACTATTTTGTATAGGCCTTTGTATGATGCCCTGGATAGAAACGGAATTGTTTGATGTATTAAACTTGCCACAAAGAATGGTGAATATAGATGTCGATCCAATAAAGAACATTGGAGATTTAAGCATCATTAACAGACTAGGTAATTTCCAACTATTCGCTTATTTTTTAGCTGGCGGGCAATTACTCCATCAGACAAATCGTGATGGTGAACTTGAATTGTTTTGTTCTCTTGATGAGGACATTGAACTGGAATCAATTCGCAACTCAAAATGGGGGCTTGAGGTCGAAGCTGCCGCTGTTTTTCAGTTTGTTTTTAACTTTTTGATCTATGATCGGGAAGATGATCCATTACGGTTGCCTTTTATATTTGAACTGGAGGATGAAGTACAGAGGTACAATGCAGCGGCGTTCTCCGAACAGCAAGCCATTCCTTTTCACTTTATAGCTTTTCATGATGATGATCTTGTTGTTGAGCATACGAATACAGTGATCTGGCCAGAACCGATCAGGAATTCGATTAGACAAGCTGTGTTGCAGGCCTATACATTCGAGGATGAAAAATAATAAATCGGAATATTAAACGTTTTTAAGATATGATTTATGAAGAAGCACCTGAGATGATCGCTTCACCGGTTCGGATCGAATTTCAAGCGAAGCTTCGAATACACGGCTAATTCAAAAACTTTAAAAATCCCAAGTCTTTCAGCAATCGCAAGAACTATTAGTTCAACAAGCCTTTCAAGAGGACTGCAAAAGCCAATATATCCTTACAGCGTAGCTTTCTTTCCCTTACTTAAAGGACTAGCCGAAAGACATACAGACCTGGCCGTTTCTCATGTGCTTGCGGATGCTGGTTATGATTTAGTTCCGATTTACAAGCAATCCGAGATCATGGGCGAGCGAGCGCTCTATATTCAAGCTGAAAAAATAAAGAAATCAATGGAGGTTACATAGTGATTACATCAGAAGAAATTAAACGTAGATTATGGGACGGAGCAAATGAATTACGTGGCTCAATGGATGCCAGCCGTTATAAAGATTACATGCTTGGTTTGATGTTCTATAAGTTTTTGAGTGATAAAACGTTGGAAGAATTCAAAATAAGCAGCGGTTTAGGGCAAATAACTGAATCTGAATTAGTAGAGGAATATGTAAAGGCAAAAGTAGAATACGGTGAAGAACTAGATAGAATGCTTCAAATGGCACTTGGTTATTATGTTGCTCCTGAATATCTCTACCAATCGTGGTTAAAAGACATTAATTCAGGAAATTTCGAAGTTCAAAAAGTAACAGATAGCTTGAATAATTTCGAGCGCACAATTGCTGTATCTAGTGATTCTAATGACTTCAAAGGATTGTTTTCAAGTTCGACACTTGATTTAACGGATACGGCTTTAGGTAGCAATCTAAACGAGCGTAGTAAAAACATTAAGTCTCTAATTTTGCTGTTTGCAGACTTGAACATGGTAGCATTGCAAAAAGGCGATGTATTAGGAGATGCGTATGAGTATCTTATCGGTCAGTTTGCAATGGAATCAGGGAAAAAGGCAGGGGAGTTCTACACGCCCCATCAAGTTAGTGAAGTCATGGCACAAATTGTAGCAAAAATGTCTGATGTTAAGACAATCTATGACCCCACTGTTGGTTCTGGTTCGCTACTTTTGACGGTTAAGAAGCATTTAGGTAAAGAAGTCCAAAAGGATTTGAGCTATTACGGGCAAGAAAAGAATACAGCTACCTATAACTTGACTCGTATGAATTTATTACTTCATGGTGTCCGTCCAGAAAAAATGACGATTAAAAATGGGGACACGCTTTCGCATGATTGGCCCGAAGACCCAGAACGTCCGAATGAAGGTGTACAGTTTGATGCAGTAGTTATGAATCCACCTTATTCCGTAAAAGGTTGGAACAAAGCAGGGTTAAAAATCAGTGACCCTCGTTTTGAAATTGCCGGGGCATTGCCACCAGATTCAAAAGGGGATTTCGCATTCCTTTTACATGGATTATTTCACTTAGGTCAAAATGGTACGATGGCGATTGTCTTGCCTCATGGAGTATTATTCCGAGGTGGGGCTGAGGGAGAGATTCGTGAAAGGCTGTTAGAGAAAAACCGCATTGATAGTATCATTGGCTTGCCGAGTAGCCTATTCACCAATACAGGTATTCCAGTAGCCGTGATGATATTGAAGAAGAGTCGTAAAATAGATGAGCCTGTCTTGATTATTGATGCCTCTCGCAGTTTTATTAAAGTCGGCAAACAGAATGTTCTACAAGAAAAAGACATTGCAAAAATTGTGGATACATATGTTGAGCGTAGAGAAGAAAAGGGTTATAGCTGTTTGGCGAAACGTAAAGATATTCTCGAAAATCAATATAACATGAACATTCCTCGCTATGTTGAAGCAATAGACGAAGAAATTCCCCAAGATGTGGATGCACATTTACTTGGTGGGATTCCTCAACAGAATATTGAAGACTTGAAGGTTTTGCAGTCTACAGTGCCAGATATATTAGATCAGTCTTTGAAGGGAATTCGTAATGGTTATGTTGAACTTTTGAAACCAGTTGAGGAAATATCTAAGGAAATATTAAGTGACGCTCGCATTGTTGCAAAATCGAAAGAAATCGAAAGTAAAGCAAAATCATATGTTTATAAGTATTGGGACATTTTACGAGTCGTAGACAACAATAGCAATTTGAATCAGTTAATGGATGACATGCTTGTTGAAATCAAGACGTTTTTGGCGGAGTTTAAATATATTGATGTTTATAACGGTTATCAGATTGTGGCGGAGATTTGGAAAAATTCATTGGTCCATGATACAGAAATTATCGCATTGAGTGATTTCTATACGGCAGGACGAACTCGTGAGCCTAATATGGTGACGAAAGGATCAGGCGATAAAAAACGTGAAGAGCAAGATGGTTGGGTTGGTATTATCGTACCGAATGAGTTGATAGCAAAACGTTTGTACAGTGATGAGTTAGAAAGAATCGAAAAAAAGAAAATGCGTATTCTAGGAATTGAAAATGAACTTTCGGACTTAGTAGAGGCTGCGAAAGTTGAAGATAGCGATGAAGCCGATGCTTTAGGTGGAATCTTAAATGAAGCTGGCGAGGCTTTTGAAAATAAGTCGGTCAAGGCGGAATTAAAGAAAGCAAGCAAAGGAACGGTTGAATATAAACTTCTGAAAAATGTTGAAGAGTTATTTACAGATAAATCAACACTTAGCAAAGCAGTAAAAGCAGATGAAAAAGCACTTAAAGAAGCTGCACAAGAGCGTATTCTGACATTAACAAATGAAGAAATTGATATATTAATGTATGAAAAATGGTTCGGCAACACAGTGGAAACCATCGTCGGTTTGGCGGAGTTACCGCTAAATGCAGAGCTGAACACGCTACAGTTGTTGCATGATCGTTATGTTGAGACATTGTCAGTGCTCGACGAGGAAAGTCGTGACTTGGAAGCAGCGTTTGTAGCATTGAAGAGTGAATTGGTGGTGAGATCATGACGGGACAAACAGATTTAGTACCAAAAAGACGATTTCAGGAATTTCTAAACAGCCACGATTGGGAACAGCGTAAGCTGGGGGAGCTTGCTGAATTTAATCCTAAATCAATGTTGCCAGACAAGTTTGAATACGTTGATTTGGAATCCGTTGTAGGTACTGATTTGATTACTCATCGTACTGAATCAAAAGAATCTGCACCATCTCGAGCTCAACGGTTAGCACAACGTGGAGATGTCTTTTATCAAACAGTTCGTCCTTATCAAAAGAACAACTATTTATATGACCTGCCTTATGATAACTATGTTTTCTCAACCGGTTACGCACAAATGCGACCAAGTATTGATAGTTATTTCTTGCTTAGTCGTGTTCAAGAAGAGTTATTCGTTAAGGCTGTTCTAGATAGAAGTACGGGGACAAGTTATCCTGCCATCAACTCAAATGACTTAGCAGAACTTGAAATTAAAGTACCTATTTATGGTGAGGAACAAGTGAAAATCGGATCATTATTCCGAAGTCTCGACCACCTCATCACCCTTCATCAGCGTAAGTTAGAAAAGACGAAAGCCTTAAAAGCTGCTTATCTTTCTGAAATGTTTCCCGCTGAAGGTGAGAGTGAACCAAAACGGAGATTTGCGGGGTTTACTGGAGCTTGGGAACAGCGTGAGTTGGGGGAGGTTGCTGATATTGTACGTGGCGCAAGTCCTCGACCAATTCAAGACCCGAAATGGTTTGATGATAAATCTGATGTTGGATGGTTACGAATTTCGGATGTAACCGAGCAAGAAGGACGTATTCGTTATCTTGAACAACGTATATCAAAAGCTGGGCAAGAAAAAACCCGTGTATTAACAGAACCGCATCTATTGTTGAGTATTGCCGCAACGGTTGGAAAACCCGTTGTGAATTATGTTAAGACTGGTGTGCACGATGGATTCTTAATATTTCAAAATCCAAAATTTGACCGCGAGTTTATGTTCCAGTGGTTGGAGATGTTCCGCCCGCAATGGCAACAATACGGACAACCTGGTAGTCAAGTTAACTTGAATTCTAATTTAGTAAAAGATCAAGAGGTTATGCTACCAGATGGAGAAGAACAGAAGAAAATAGGTGACTTTTTTGCAAACCTCGACACCCTCATCACCCTTCATCAGCGTAAGTTGGAAAAACTACAAAATCTAAAAAAAGCATATCTAAATGAGATGTATGTATAGAAGGGGGGAATAACCTGTGAGTGATACACCAAAAAATGCGTCAGAGAAAACGTTTCAAGAAAATTTTATCAAAGAGCTGCAAAGATATAAATGGGAAGCGCCTGACTTTCTAAATGGCAACAAGCAAAAAGTAACCGTCGTTGACCTGGTTAATCATTGGCGTAGTGAACTCAATCGTATTAATGCTGATCAGCTTGAAGGTGTGGAATTGACGGATAGCGAGTTCAGCCAAGTGATGGCTAAAGTTCAGCAAATCAGCAACAGTTATGAAGCAGCGAAGATACTAGCCATTGAAGAATCGAAAGGCAAGATCGACGGCATTTATCGTGACGACAATCCAATAATTACGAGAAAACAAATCACCTTGACGATTTTCAAAAAAGCAGAAGTACGTGGTGGAGACTCTAGTTATCGAATTGCTAGAGAGGTACAGACACCTAACGGTAACCGTTTTGATATAGTCTTACTGATAAACGGCTTGCCGCTTATCAATATCGAGCAAAAACGGACAGATAAAACGCTAGATGAAGCATTTGGACAGTTTATGCGTTACTATCGTGGCGGTGAATACAATAATAACTTCATGGCGTTTTCACAGATGATGGTCATTACTTCTGAAATCGCTACTCGTTATTTCGCTACACCAAAAACGTATGAAGACTTTAACCCTAGTTTTGTCTTCCATTGGGCGGATAAGAAAAATAATGTTGTAAACGATTGGGAAAAAGTAATTGGACAATTTCTGATGATTCCTATGGCGCATCAGATAGTAGGCGATTATTTGGTTATTGATGAAGCACGCGAGGAAGAAAACAGACGACATATGCTTATGCGTCCTTATCAAGTCCATGCCCTGCAAGCGGTTGAAGGTGCAGCATTTGGTTGGGACAACGATGAAAAATTACCTCATGGCGGATTTGTATGGCACACGACTGGTTCAGGAAAGACGATTACTAGCTTCAAAACTGCTTTGTTTTTATCGACTAGAGCAGGATTTGATAAAGTCATCTTTCTTGTTGATCGGCGTGAACTAGACAATCGGACGAGCGAGAACTTCAAAGCATATGCAGCTTATGAGTCGGTTTCCGTTGATGATACACAACGCACCTATCAGTTAAAAAAAATACTTAAATCAGCTAAAAACGGTATTGTGGTGACAACAACATTCAAACTAAATAATGTAGTGAAGGAACTAGAAGAAGCTCACGATGCTAGTTTGGCGGATAAGAAATTTGTCTTTATTATTGATGAAGCACATCGTACAACAATGGGACAAATGATGGGGAGCATTAAGCAATACTTCAAGAAAAATGGACTCTTTTACGGTTTTACGGGTACGCCTTTATTTGATGAAAACTTGATCAAAGGAATGATCAACGAAAAAAGTGAAGTCATTAATACGACCGAAAAGCTATTCGGGCCTAATTTACATGAGTATACGATAGAACAAGCGATTGCAGATAAAAACGTACTAGGCTTTCACGTTGACTATATCAATACGGGAGAGTTTAAGAGTTACGAAGATTTGAGAGAACAGCTTATCGAGAAAATGAAAGAAGAACACCCAGAGAAACTTGAAAGAGATATTGAACGTCAAGTTCAAGCATTTTCAGAAGTTGACGTTGAAAAACAAGCGAAGAAAAACAAATTACTAATCTATCAAGATGAAACACATATTCCACGTGTAGTTGAAGAAATTCTGAATAACTGGGAATCACAATCACAAGATGGGAAATTTAATGCGATTTTGACCGTCGCTTATAAAAATCGAGTGATGGCTTATTATGATGAATTTAAGAAGCAGCTGACGGAGCGTGGGGAAACATTAAATATCGCTATGACCTTTAGTTTTGGGAATGAAAATGACACTACGCCACTTGACCCTAAGATTGTAAGAGCTATGTTTAAGGACTATGCTGTATTTACGGGCATTGAATTTGTCGCTGGTGATAAAAAACATGGTGAGGATGCTTACTTTGAAGATGTTGTGGAACGTGCCACGAGGGGTGGTAGTGGGCGTAACACTAAGAACATAGATCTTGTGATTGTGGCAGATCAACTATTGACAGGCTATGATTCTAAGTGGCTTAATACGCTTTATGTAGACCGCTCTCTTGAACTTCAAGGTTTGATTCAAGCCTATTCACGAACAAACCGTATATTTGGCTTTACTAAAGAGTTTGGAACGATTATTAACTTCCAATATCCACGGATTACCGAAGAAATTGTTAATGAAGCTTTGAGGTTATATAGTAGTGGTGGAAAGAGCAGTAAGGCAATTGTTGATACCTATGTAACCGCGGTACAAAAGCTAGAGATCAAAGTTGCCGAATTGCTACCTACTCTACCTAACCCTACAGACTGGCAGACAATAAAAGATGATGAAGTGGCAAAAGAAGCATTTATACTTGCTTTTGAGGATGCCGCCGAACAGTTTAATTTGGTTCAACAATATTATGAGTATAAGTGGAATGACGGTTCTTTTGGGATTGACGAGCATACGTGGTTGCAATATCTCGGTGCGTATAGAAACTTAACGTGGCAACCCGGCACTCCATCGCTGCCCACACCCGTTAATGCACTTGTTGGAAAAACAAAGTTAGCAGGGACACAAGTCATAGACGCAAACCATATTCTTAGTTTAATCGGTTTAAAAGTGACTTCACCAAATGGTGTGCAAACAGTAGATAAAGAAACGCTCCGTATTATTTACGAACAAATTCAAGAGTTGAGTAATATGGGGGAACATGAGCAAGCACAGTTATTGAAGGAATTTGTAGATACTGAGCTTGTACCTGGCAACTTATCAAACAGTTTGAATTTTGATGAAGCATTCGAACTTTGGAAATTGAGTAAGCTACAAAATGCGGTGAATGATTTTGCGGTGGAGTGGGGACTAGATAGCGCTACGCTTGAAAAGTCAGTACTTGCTTATTCTACTGCACAACCTAGTGTTGTTCCTTATATTCATGATCTCATTAGAAGTGTGGATTTCAATAAAGCAACTGATAAATCAGCAGGGAATAAGTTAAAGCATAATATGATGCTAACTACTAAACTTCCAGAGTGGATTGCTGAAACAAAGCAAAAATATCATTAACTTGATGGTGGCTTAGAAGTGATCGGAATTGAAAAAAAACTAGTGGAAATAGAATAGTTTCAAGAGTCGGGGAGATATATTTCTTTGTTTTCAAATTATTTATATATCCTTTTACGCTTTCCTACTTAAATATTACCAAAAACTCATCAAAACCGCACAAAAGCATGAGCGGCATGATTTCATCGCCGCTGGAGCAGAAAAACGCTCCATGCGGTAAATTAGGCTGAAAAGCCTGTAGAATCAAGGGTTTCTCCTTCGATAAACCCGAAGAGTTTTCCGCGTTGTGTAAAAGAAAGACACCTTAGAGTGATGGAAATTGCTCTAAGGTGTCTTTTATATATCTTGACTATGGAGATGATGAATTGTGTATAGAAAGAATTATACTTGTGTCTGGAAGTATAGAATTAGTTTCCTCAAAGGATGAATTAAATTATCGATGGGTTTTTGAAATGCCTTTATAAGGAGCAAAAAATTGATTCTGACAGCGAGCGTGGCTTTTCTGTTATTTACGGAAACGACTCGAAAGTCGAAAAGTGGATAAAGCCATCTATGAATCAAAACCATATTAAAATCTATAATGGACATAATTCTACATACTAACCTGACTTTGTGGTCGAAACGAAGAGCAGCCAATACATTGTAGAAGTAAAAAAAGATGCTGATATTGATAGTAAAGTGGTTCAGGCTAAAGCCGCAGCAGTTGTGAAATGGTGTCAACACGTTACAAATCACGAATTGAAACATGAAGGGAAACTATGGTCATATTTATTGATAATTCTTACCGATGTTCAAGAAAATATGACGATTAAGGGATTGAAGATAAGGTATAAGTTGCTGAATATGTATAACAAGGACTAACTAAAGGAGGATGTGTCGAAAAAAGGGATTTGTAACAAGTATGTAGAATTATTCCTCTAGGTAAAATTCATGGATATGGGAAACCATGAATTTTATTTAGGGGATATTTGTTTTTATAACTGTGACATTAATAAAAGAAGTGTCTCCGTTTGTAGCTTAACGATGATGAGTGTGCAAAGAGGGAGGGTCTTGAATGACTCGAAATACTGACGTGCCGGCCAGTCTGGCAGGTTATTTCTATCAACTTCTTGTTGCGACAAGAGAACTACTACGACTAAATGCAGACCAAAATTCTAATCCAACAGATGGCGTGGGGGTTGAACGAGGCTCTGACATTCGTGTTTTTCAGCAAGCTGGGCTATGTATCGAAACGAAATTTTATAAGAATAAGCAATTTACCAAACAACACCAAACAATTCGCCATACAATATATAACTTTTACCATCACTACAAAAATACAGATGTAGCAAGCCGCAATAATCAATATATATACCTTACAAATGTCCCAATATCGCAAGTCGATTCAGACTTTTTTAGGAATTGGCCGTTGGCTGGACAACAACTAGACGAGACTTATAAGCGATTTATCCTAGACTGTATTGTAGAGGAATCAATTACCAGTGAAGAACCATATAAAACAAATTATGCGCAACATAAGGCAGCTTTAGGAACGAATCTTAAGGAATCATTATACAAAGAGCAGCTATTTAAGGCGATCCGTCAAGATCAAATCCTCTACAATCAATACTGTGAAGTTATTGCCGATAACTATTTAGAACATTTTATACAATCGTTGAGGTTCCAGTTTGCTACACAGCATGTAAGTAAATTGGAGACTATTCATACCATAAAGGCTGAAGCAAGGTCATTGTTACAAGCCAGTACCATTGGAAATACTCTAAGTGAGGACGAATGTGACAAGGTTATTTTTCATATTATTGATTGCTTATTTGACACAGTTATACGCGGGAATTCTTCTTATGTTAAAGTCTCAGACTTGCGTACAATTATTACAGATCATCAAACTTACCAAAGAAAGTACCTAGTGTCGGCTAAACTTCAAGAAGCAATCAATGCTGTCGAAGAAGAGAATCGAATACTTACGGATTTTGTTAAAAACGATTACACAGGATCAAAAGCGGATGAAATTGTGTTTACCTTTCATGAACTAACAGAAAAACTATTTTCAACTATGGAAAACGAACAGAGGGATTTCGATGAGCTATTACAAACCTTTTCCATTCGTAACTACGGACATTCCGTATCACAAATAACCGCTTTATTAAGACCCATGAGTATTTTGGCTGTGTTTTTGCATCGAGATCCGGCGCTTATTCAAGTGTCTGATAAACCAGGAATTATAAATTTTCGCTTAAGTGAAGATGAGCCTTATATTCTTAAAGATGCAAGCATATTTATGAACAATCGCCAAATTATCACGGAGTTTGTTAAACAGACATTGGATCATGCTAAGGATTTAGATTTTGGATTGCAGGTAGTCTTTGGCACACATTTGCAACCATGCAAAGAAAGTAGAGAAGCAATTAGAAATATGGTGATGAATATTGCAGAAGTTGCAAGAAACGATGAATATCACGAACTTTACGGTAACCTGCTATACAAATGTACGAGGTGTCTTAATCCCCAAGAAAACGATAGCTGTATGTATGGAGATGTGTGTAAATTTATTGATGGGGTGTGCACATGAAAGAAATAATTGAGCAGTTGGAATTACCATATATAGAATCAAGGGTTAGTGAATTTGATTACTCAATAATAAATATTCGGGATGATAAACTTGTCTTTTTTGTTGAGATTTTGGATATAACCCAACTTCACCATTTTATATCTCTATTACCTGAAGCAAAGGAAACCTTGTTAACTATAGTAAGAAATCAGAGACCAAATGCTTTTACGAGTGTTACATTGCCCGCCTTTCTTTGGGACTTATATGTAGTCGCCTTACATGATATCAATAAGAGTGAGAGATTTGATGAGACAGATATTACTATGCTTGAGAGAGACAAGTTCGTCGCAAGAAAAATAATTGTAGAATATACATCCCAGGAAGAAGCTGTTATAAAAATAAACCAACAACTATGCCCTGAAAAGGAACTAGATATTTTATTGGCAGAATACCAAGAAAATCAAACATGGAAAGAATCATTGATTACTCAGGTTTATGAATCTATAGAGCCGGACCAAGAGTTCACAGTTCAACGCAATGTTGAACAAATCATTGGATATCTAAATAAAATCGACAGTGTCAGAAATGCTATTGAGTAATCAAAGGGGAGAGTTCGGTGAATCTAAAAAAAGTAAAAATTAAAAATTTTCGGGGATATGGGCAGAATCAAGAGTCAGATGACAACAGTTATATCTTCGAAAACTTAGATCAAGGACTTGTTGTACTAAACGGTTTTAACGGTTTTGGTAAAACCAGTTTCTATGAGGCAATCGAATGGTGTTTAACCGATAACATCTCTAGACTTCATGCACTTAGGGAGAGAGGGTTATATGACGCAAATACATTAAAAAGGAGCTCTTATTTAAAATTTATATCACCAGTGGATACCGTAAGGGATAGAGAGCAAAGGATAGCAGAAGTGGAACTTGAATTCGATAATGGGGTGCGTGTTCGTAGGACTACATCCAGTAACTTTTTGTCTGTTACCGAAAGAGATCGATATGAATCTAGCCTACACGTCCACGAAGATGGTGATTGGCAAAGCTTCGTATGCAAATCTGAGGATAGACTACTTCCAGCAGAACCGACCTGGGAGGTGCAACTCACACGGATATTCTTAGGAAGCTACGACTCCGGTTGGAAGGAGCAACTATTTAAAGCTCATTTCCTGAGTCAAGAAGGAATGAATGATTTCCTCCGATCTTCAACTGCCGGGGATCGACGCAGCATCCTTATACGGTTATTAAATTTGATCCCACTTGAACAGATCTATGATAAGAGTAAGGTAATCAAGGATTCGACTCGTTTGAGCAACAAGATTAATCAACTAACAACATGTATTGAAACTGCTGTTACGCAGCGCCGCCAGATCGATGATATTTTCCATGCAAGAAACTGGGGTACTTTTGAAGAATACCTAAGTAATATTAAAGAAAGCTATTCATTACTTATTGAATTAATCAAACAGTCGTCTGCTTACGCAGAGGAGTTAAACCTGCAAGAGTGGGAACTTCCTGATGCTATAACTCTCAACAATAGTTCAGCAGTTCTTCAAAAACTTTCAATGAAGAAGGAGTTAATTCTTGCCACACAACAACGAACTAATCAACAATCCATTCAAATAGGGAAATCAATACAGTCACTTGAACGGTTGACAAGGTTCGAAGAAAGGTTAATCATACATAAGAGGTGGGAGCGATTAAATGACTTAGCTAACCTAAATCTTAGTGCTGACTTAGTCAGGAGTAAGGACCTACAGGAAACTGAGTCTAGCCTTGAAACACAGAAATCTAGATTCCAGGTCAAAAAAAGTCAATTGAATCAATGGTCGCACGTAAATTCTTTAGTTTGGCGTCACACCATCGATGAACAATCTGCAAGTATTGTTGATGATTATTGGGTCATCTACTCGGATCTACGAAGAGAGTATAGCGATTTCCTTAAAACTTTTAGTAGCGAGATAGCAGACCTCGGTTTCGAGAGGACACTACCCTCGGATATTACAGAAAAACGAACAAGCTATAACGACCAGATTAAGACAAGGAATTTTCTCCAATCTCAGGTACAAACAAAAAACGGTGTATTAAATGTCTTGTCGGGTATGAATACTGAGTATAGCCGCGTATTAGATGAAGTAAAATCCTACATTTTAAAAAATCAGGATTCTATTGATAAATGTCCGGTTTGTTTGACAGAGTCTTTTCCAGAAATACACGTCGGTGGTATTGCAAACGCGGATTCACCGATCCCCGATCAACTGATAGCTATTATCGGGCATACCTTATCTTTAGGTGATCAGAAACTGAAAGAAGTCTCAGATGAAATCACAGGCTTGCAGACGGATTTAGCTGCATTGTCGAAAGTAATTAGGGAACAGTTTGTAACCCCCTTAATTGATATGATGCATCATTTGCAAAGTGATTTCCGCGAGCTTCATCAAAGAGTAACCCAGTTCATTGATGAAAGTGCGCTGGCAGTTACCCAAGAGCAACAGGCAATACAAACACAACTGAAGGTTCTAACTGATCGTTTAGATAGAGATAAATTACAGTATGAGAATTTGACTGGCAAAGATGACTTTGGTTTAGGAAATGAGAAGAAGCAAGTGCTTGCGGTGCTAGAAGAAGTGAGTAAAGAAATTAAGTCCTGGGAAGAGGAAATGATAACATCAGGGCTTGTTGACTTTGAACCCACAATTGAAAGAGTAATTGAAGAAATGGACTCCTTGAAAACGCAAATCGAAGGCATAGGGAGTATTCAGGATCAATTAAAGAAGTTGGAACAGGACTCTTCTGCAAAGCAAGAAGAAATACAGAAGATAGTGCCTGTTATAGACTTAATCGACCGTTTGTTGGGTTACATGCCGGGTGAACACGAACAAAAACTATTAGAGGGTTATGTTTCATTAACGGGATCTATGGAAAATTACCAGGAAACTCTGGATCAATTGATCAAATATAAAAACGACACCAATACAATCAACGGAATTGCACTAGATACCCTGCAAAGAGTTGTTACAGAACAATTGGAAAATAATAAAATGGTGAATTGGATATATAAACTTGTGTATCCTCACCCACATTATAAAGAAATTCGAATGAATGGAGACAGAAATGGTATAAATGTAAAGGATATTACCGGCAATGTAATTCTTGATCATCTCTTTAGTTCGGCCCAATTAAATATTCTCGCTTTGAGCATATTTCTCGGGTTGGGACTAACACAGAAATTCTCGAATTGGGATCAGTTATTCCTTGATGACCCAATCCAGAGTATGGATGACATAAAGATATTATCTTTCATTGATGTCCTACGTGCAATCAGCGACTCCAATTTCAGAAAGCGAAGCCTGATTATTTCAACACACGATGATAATTTTGCAAAACTGCTGGCAATTAAGTACCGCAATAAGTCGCTCACACAGTACAATTTTATCGGCTATGGTTCACAAGGACCGTTAATTCAAAGAGTATGAGTCACTAACTTGACCGCATGATGTAATTAATTCAACAATAAACATTTTCCCTCTTTAAAAGTACATTGTAATTAGAACGCACTGCCGTAAAACTGTCGGAAAAACTTGTGATAAAGTACGGTAATGCAAAGGAATGCTGAGTGAACTGACTGTGAGAACATTGATTCTTTGAGATATTAAGCGGCTATAACAGAAACTGCGGGAGCGAGGTCGCTTCCCGCATACGGTGCATATTTTGGATTGTATGTTTGCCCACATTTTGCCCACATACTCTACCCACAGATCATAATCACACGGATTTATTGGACTAATTTCTGTAGTCAATCGGACAAAATCGCCACAAAAAGACTCAAAATACCCATAAAATCTTATTTGTCTCATGGGCGGCATGATGTAGGCTTTTGCCCTACATTTGAGAAATAGTTAAGGCTATTTTTCGCTCGTTTTGAGAACTGGTCACGTAAAAAACTATTTTCTAAAGTAAAGACTACTTCCTAAAAACAGGAGGTAGTCTTTTTTATGTTATTAAAATTTGCTTATCAGGATTTTCTAGATGACAGACGGTTCAGGAACACGACAGAGAAGAACATTAGGAACTATCAAACAATGCTCGGAGCATTTGTGGAATATTGTATTCATCATGAGGTTGTAAGTGTAGAAGACATTGCCTATAACCATGTACGCCAACATCTTATGGAATGTCAAGAAAGAGGTAACAAAGCAGGTTCAATCAATACTAAAATCATGAGAATTAGAGCCTTTTTGAACTATATGGTGGAATGTGAAGTTATAACGAAGAATCCTGCTAAACGAGTTAAAATGCAAAAGGAAGATGTTAAGACTAATGTTTTCTCTGATGAACAAATACGACAGATGCTGAACTTCTACAGACGTATTAAGCAACGAGACAAAAATTATGTTGCTTATCGCGATTATATGATGATAGTAACTTTACTCGGAACTGGGATTAGACGAGGTGAAATTATTAATCTCAAATGGTCGGATATTGATTTTATTAATCAAACCATTGCAGTCTTCGGGAAAAGTAGAAGGAGAGATACCCTTCCGATAACTGATAAGTTATCTAAGGAGTTAGCAGCATATAATATTTTCTGTAAACAGCATTGGGGAGACTTAAGTGATTATGTTTTTGTGAAAAGAGATAATACTCAAATGACTGAGAACTCATTGATGTTAGTTTTTAAATATCTGGGACAAAAAATGAATTTTATAGATGTTAGAGTATCTGCTCATACCTTTCGTCATACATTTTGCCATCGACTTGCTATGTCTGGAATGAGTGCTGTTGCCATTCAAAAGCTAATGCGTCACCAAAACATTACTGTTACGATGAGATATGTTTCTATGTGGGGGAATGAACTGAGATTGGAAAATGATAAATATAATCCATTAAATTCTCTGAATATTTAAGTAGTTCAATACGAGGGAGATTATGTGGTAATCGAGATTGAAGGTCAAACTCAGGACTTTGATAAATTGAATGTAGATGTATCTGTCAATGTTGGAGATGCCGTTGTTCTTGTTGATGGTGTTTGGAGAACAAATATCTCAGAAACAGAACAACGAGAACAGAAGATTAAGAAACTTATAGATGATGTATGGGAAGATTAATCCCACTTTTTTTATTATGTAATTATAATCCAGGTAGAGATAAACCAAGTACCAAAATGGATTAGAGAAACTTATATCAAGTGTAGTACTTGAACTATTGTCATACATGGCTGAACGTGAGAGAGAGAGAGAAGATAAACGGAAGACAAGCAGAAGGAATTGCAACTGCATTAAATAATGGTGTTAAGTTCGGAAGACCGAAACAAATTATCAATGATGAGTTCAAGCGGGCGTATGAAGAATGGAAGAATGGGAATACCCCACCTACTTTGTATTGCCCTACTAGTTTTGATTAAAAGCATCTTTTATTATCCTTCACAGTAAAGCTAAGCCGTTCAAGTAATCATCTCCATTTATAGTTCATTATATCAAAATATAGCGTCAATAGAGGTTAGCAATAAGTTTTTTGATTAATTTGTTGTGAATGCCAGTATTTTAGGTATATATTACTATTCTACATATTTCATCAGTATCCTTGCAAACATGACAAAAAGAGGCTTATATCATGAAGTCACCTCGCGATTCCACTATTTAATTAGGTGATTTTATTTATATCCCTTTCACCATCTCCACTCATGTGGATTGCTGTATATTGTTGGTGATAAAGTAGTATTTTGAAGCGGCATCCCACACACCAAACTCTACAAATTAAAAGGTTCCGCACCACACCTCTCCCACCTCTAGACTTTCGCTTTAGGCTACTGATGACTCCCATGTTCTGTGTGCAGCAAGAACAAGCCACCTTCTCTGCACCACATACAAAAAAACAATAGGGAACTTTTCAACCAACTTATATTTTGTTGCAATGATCATGTCTATGATAAGTGATATTTTCGGTGTGCCTGTTCTAGCAGGGATACATGCTACGCAAATATCTCTCTTCCTTTACTAATATATGGTCATTATATCCGGCAATCTCTGGACAGGCAATACCGACAGCTTTGGGGCATTATGTTTCAGCGGAAACATTAAAGTCTGGTCCAAGCGGCGGTGACTCCTAAGAAAGACAGAATCCTATAGCTCTTAAACGACGGTACCCAGCGAGAGTGTCGCTGGGTATTTACAATACATTAATCGTTTCTGACATCTCCGTTAACAATGGAAAGATATAGTAGAGTTTGTGGCCACATTGCTGCCGCAAATATGTTATATCGGGGAGTGACTTTTTTTGCAGGAACGTATAGAAATGAATCCGCTTAGAAAAGTATGGATATACCATAGGAATAGGTATCTCTCGATGATTTTACTGACCAGTATGCTGTTCGGATTTATGCCTCCGTTTGTAAGCAAAGCTGCAGACATTCAGGCAACGCCTTCGACGTCAGAGCTGCTCGTGACGGAGATACACCCGGATGTTAACGGGGCGGATGATTATGAGTTTGTTGAAGTGTACAATGCCTCGGAGCAGACAATTAGATTGAATGATTATAGCTTCCTCTACCGTTATACAGACGGAAGCAAGCCGGATACGGCGCTTAGCTTACCCGATGTGACGCTTGCCCCGGGCAAGCTGATGGTCTTATGGAATAACAATAATATAAATACTCCCAAGACTTTGGCCGACTTCAATGTGAAATACAACACAGCCTTAAACAATAGCGAGGTTGCAGAGATTATTGGCTTCGGCAGCTTCTATAATAGTGGCAATCGTGCTGTGGTGATTCAGAAACCACAAGGGGAGGAAATCGCAAGCGCTTCTTATTTATTGGAAGACGTCGCCAGTGGACTTGGTGTTCATTATAAGCCGGGAACAGGGACGAGTGAACAGGACAAATATGCGGTCAAAAGCGCACCTACGCCAGGAATAGCTGCGCCTGAGCAGCTGTTCGCAGTACCGACACCTTTGCCTAGTGAAGATCCTGAAGTCAATTACCCTCCGGTCATTACCCATCTGCCTTTTGCGAAGTCAGAGGTGGGCGGTGGTATAGTGATTGATGCGACTATTGTTAATCCGGATCAATCGGTTACCGGTTCCGTATACAGCGCAGAGTTGGTGACGGCTGTGGTGTATTACAAAACGGGAGCAAATACGGAATTTTCCGTCCTACCGATGACCACTGGAAGTAATATTGGCGAGTATACAGCCTTGATTCCGGCAGCAGCACTGACCGGCACGCAGCTTCAGTATTTCATTGAAGCGCAAGATACAGACCATGTTGTCCTCACGGATAATTATACGGTACAGATTGAGGGCGGGGAGGGAATCGATTATAACCTTCTCCCTATACTGATGATTACGGAGCTGGTGCCGGATACAGCGAATGTCAATAGTGCGGACGCCTATGAAGTGATCGAGATCTATAATAATAGCGACCGTACGCTTGATTTAGCGGAATATGAGCTGGTGTACCGGAACGGAGCTACGGATTTGGTCTGGCCTGCACTGGATGGAACAGGCAAGATGGAGATTCCATCGCAGACCTCTATTGTTCTCTGGGTGATGAATGACAAGAACCGTTCGCTCACCGCTGATCAGTTAAACGCCAACTTCAATACGAACCTGTCCGAGAACACGAACCTGTTCCGCGTGAACGGGGGCGGGGGAATGTCCAACGCAGGGCCAAGGTCTATTGTGATCCGGGATCAGGCGAAGATGGAACTTGTGATTGCGTCTTATCAGAATGACCAGCAGACGAAGCCGGATATGGGCATATTCTACCGTTATGCTGCTGGTGGTGGCGAGGAAATGGAGATTCTGGATGACACGGGTACGGTTAATGCCACACCGGGCAGTGTGAGAGAAGAACAAGTGCCTGCAATTCCTGTACAAGGAATCCAACTGCCCGAGGATTTACCACCAGTTATCACTCACGCTCCTGTAACTGATGCCGATTCACAACAAGATCTGATAATTCCGGCTTTCATTACGGCTGGAGACATCTCAGTTACTGCGGCTGTCTATTACAAAAATGGGACAGAAACCACTGATCATAAGCTGACAATGACCAAGGGGAGCGATAATCTCTATTCGGCAGCTATACCGAAGTCGGCGTTGACATCGCCGTTGCTTAAATACCGTATTGAAGCAGAGGGTGCAGGACTGAGAGCTGTCTCGGATACTTATACCGTAAACGTTAATCTGGCGGGTGCGGACGACGCCAAAGCCCCGACTCTGCTTGTGACGGAGCTTGTTCCCGATTCTACGAATGTGGGAACTTCGGATGGTTACGAGTTCATCGAGCTGTACAATAATACGGACCGAGATATCAATCTGAAGGACTATAAGCTAATCTACCGCTATACTTCATCGGGACCAGACGCGGATGTCGTGTGGTCAACAGAGCGTGAGGATATGATTATTGGCTTCGGACAAACGCTGGTATTCTGGGTAATAAACGCAGCTAATACAGGTAGTACAGTAGCTGACTTTAACGCTAATTATGGAACACAGCTTGTGGAGGATGTCGATATTTATAGAACATACAGCAGCGGCATGGCTAACGGGGGTGACCGAGGAGTTGCAATTACTACGAATACAGGTAAGGATATCTCCGTTGCTTCCTATGATAATGATGATGAGACTAAAGCGAACAAGGGGATATTCTATACAGCCCCGACTGATGGCACAACTGGAATGATCAAATACAGCGCTGGCCTGCTGGCGGCGACGCCAGGAACAGTCGATTCTGTTCAAGTACCTGCTACCCGGGTCCATTTGATGGATGATACGGAGGCTCCTACCGTAAGTGATGTTAGTGGAATCAAGGAAATCGACCAAAGCCTTGATGTGGAACTGATTGGAGATGCCACGGATGACATCGGTGTGAAGTCGGTTGCGATTTTATTTAAAAATGACGTTCAGATCGGGTTTACTAAACGTTATCTTTCAGAGAGCTATAACGATAATCTGTACCATTACAAATTGTTCTCGCCGGAACTGATCGGCCACAAGTATATAGATTATTATTACGTCGTATCAGACGGAACTAATGAAGTTACCTCGAGTATGTACCGCCTGATAATTACAGGCGGGAGGGATACCTCCGCGTTGCGGTTGAATGTAGAAGATGGAGATATTCTCTCGGGAGATCAAGTGTTGAAGGCGACCGCCGAACAAGTCCCAGCCCAAGAGTTGGAGCTTATGCTAGACGGTCAAGCTTTACCCGCGAATACGTATACTTCGCTGGAGAATAATGCTTATTTCGTCTTTGATGTCACAGGGGTTAATTATTATTTCAAAAATGCTGTCACCCTTGGAGAGGAAATCCTGCACACATTCCAGGATCCTATTGGCCAATATACTACATTAACGGTGCCGATTGAAGCGGATCGTCTGCAAGTTGGAAGCAACACGATTTCGATTCGGGCCGGGTCTAAGACTTCTCCCTTCGACGACAGAGTCGAGGAGAACAAGGATGACTTTGTCATTCGCAATATCCGTCTTTTATTTACAGACGGAACGGTAGTATACGATACCCGCTATAATGACCCGAAACGGGAAATCCAGATGGGAGACAGCGCCGGGAAGCTAGAGTTTGAGGATTTCAGCTTTCTTATTCCGGAAGAGAAGTTCTCTTCCAAGACATACCTACTCGATACCAAAGCGCTGGCTGACGGCGATCATACGGTAGGGGTCAGTCACTTGAGCCATGAGCCTGTCTCCGTCTCTGTGAAGGTGGATAATACAGCTCCAACTATTGAACCAACACTCTCAGAGGGCAAAGAGTACCGCGGTGCCTTCACCATTGACGCAATCATCTCCGATGCCATTGCTGGTGTGGATTCTGTGGAAGCGTTGCTGGATGGTGACCCGATCCAGCTTCCTTATGCAACGGCTTCCTATCTGCTTGATGGTGGTAATCATAGGCTGGAGATTACTGCTAAAGACATTGTCGGCAATACTGGTAGTATCAGTATAGTCTTTGCTGTACCGGATGAGCTTCCCACAATGCCTGAGTTGGTATCTCCGCAGAATGGTGCATCTGGGATCAGTTCGACTGCTAAGCTGGCAGTGAAGGTGAGTGATCCACTGGGAGACCGGCTGAATGTTTCTTTCTATCGAGGGTTCAAGCATGATGCAAGCCAACCGGCCACGATCTCCGTGTATCGCGGTGCTTCGGATACTGAGCCACCGAAGTCGCTGCAGCCTGGAGGTGAGATCCCACTTGCCGCTGGTGATTACGAGTCAATTGCCTCTGTAGATGGCAAGTACCTAACGGACGATTCTGTAGATCAGTTCCCTTACCAGAGGTTCGAGATCAAGCTTGATCCTACCATAAAGGATACCGATCTAGTTAAGATATCTTGGAAAGGTCATTCGCTAGAAGGGCGTAAAGTATCCTTGTACGCCTGGAATCCAACGGAGCAAGCTTGGACATTGCTGGACCACCGTATCGCTGGCAGCGAAGACTTTGAATTGAAATCGTCTGCGAAGGCGGGGGGCTACCGGGATGGTGACACCATCCACCTAATGGTTCAGGATGAGGTTGCGGCAGTTTCAGAAAATATCGATTATTCTTTTGTATGGATGTCCGATACGCAGTATTATGCGGAGAGCTATCCGTATATTTATGAAAATATCGTGAATTGGATCGCGGCAAACAAGGACCCGATGAATATCAAATATGTATTTCATACCGGCGATATCGTAGATGATGCGGATCAGGCGTACGAATGGGACGTTGCTAATAAGAATATGAAGGTACTGGAGGATGCGAATATTCCTTACGGTGTGCTGGCCGGTAATCATGATGTGGATCATCAATATGGAGACTACAGCTATTATTGGACTCATTACGGAGAGGAACGCTTCAAATCCCAGCCATATTACGGGGAATCGTACAAGAACAATATGGGCCACTATGACCTGATCTCAGCAAACGGTAACGATTATATTATGCTGTATATGGGTTGGGGTCTGGAAGATGAAGATATCGACTGGATGAACATGGTACTGAAAAAGTATCCGAATCACAAGGCGATCATTAGTATGCATGAATATTTGCTAGTGTCGGGTAATCGGGCACCGGATGCAGACAAGGTATTTGAACGCGTCGTGATACCAAACAAAAATGTCATAGCGACATTGTCTGGACACTATCACGATTCGGAGCTGCTCGTCAGCGGAATTGATGATGATGGGGACGGCGTGGACGACCGCAAAGTCTATCAAATGCTGGCTGATTATCAGGGCGCTCCAGAAGGTGGACTCGGTTATATCCGGTTGATGAAATTTGATACGAACAATAACAAACTGATTATTCAAACATATTCGCCGTACCTCGACGATTACAATTACTACGATCCTGCGGAATATCCGGGCAAGGACGAGTTCGTTCTGGATCTCGATCTGCAGCCGCAGACCAAGCGGGTTGCCACCGACTATTTCGGGGTCAATCTTTACACCGATCAACAAATTGGCGAAATGGTTCAGACGGAGAGCGGAGAAAACGCACGCGCCGATTGGAACAGTCTAACATCGGATACAAGGTATGAATGGTATGTGACAGCGGAAGACCCATATGGTGGAAAAACGTTGTCGGACATCTGGTCGTTTTCGTCAGGCATTCAGGAGCCGGGTACCGATCCGACACCGACACCGACACCGACACCGACACCGACACCGACACCAACGCCTGCACCAACACCGACACAGGCAACGGATAGCGTAAAGAACTCGTCATCCCCAGCCAAGGGAATTATTGAGCCAAGTGTTCTGAATGGCATTCATTCGGTAAGTAGAACACAGCTAATGAATGCAGTGGCTCAAATGGCGGTCTCGGGTGTTGTAGAAGTCCGCATGACCACACCATTGGCTAACGAGAATATTCAATTGCAGTTGAGTGGCGAAGGATTGCGTGCTATTGCAGAGCGGCAGGGTAAGCTAACAATCGTATTAGGCGAAACGGTCCTTACAATTCCAACGATGGTTCTGGAGCAGATTGGAGTCTCCGACACGGTTACCTTGGATATCGGCGCAGCAGAGGAAGACATTCGAGAGGCACTGGACGAAGCCTTAACAGCTGACCGATCGCTGTCGTCTACTGGTGCTGCATTCACCTTCAGATTGTCTACGCTTAATGACGCAGAGCAAACTGCAATTACTTCGTTTAAAGAGCCTGTCAAGGTAACAGTAACATTGACAAGTGAACAGCTTGCCAACCTCGACACGTCCTTTGCAGGCGTATACTACCTTAACGGATCAGCTGTTGATTATATAGGCGGTGAATTTAACGGCAACATCGTAAGTTTTGAGACGGAGCACTTCTCCACTTTTGCGGTGCTTGAATACCGGAAGCAATTTTCTGATATGAACGGTCATTGGGCGAACAGCGATGTTCAGAGACTGGCGGCCAAACATATCGCTTCTGGCGTATCTGCGGATATGTTCCTGCCAAACCGCACCATCACACGTGCTGATTTCACAGTACTTGCAGTGAAGACGCTTGGATTTGAAGATTCTGCATACCAAGCGTCGTTCAGCGACATAGATCAGACCAAATACTATGCCCCTTATGTCGCCCAAGCAGTGAAGCTTGGACTCATTCAGGGCTTTAACGGACACTTCCGACCGCAGGCTACGATTACCCGTGAAGAAGCAGTTGTTATCCTGAACAAGCTACATAATCTGAACACGGGAATGACAGAGGCAGCAGGTATTCAAGGTACTTTCACGGATATGGGAGAAGCATCCGTTTGGGCAGTTTCTTCCATTCATGCAGCCCAGGAACTGGGATTGATTACAGGCAGTGGAGGCAATCGTTTCATGCCTAAAAGCCAGGTTACCCGCGCGGAAGCAGCGACCATGCTGGCCAGATTGATAGATTAAGAAGGATCTTTTGTAACTATCTCTCATCATAACGAAAATAACCATGGGGCATTACTCCATGGTTATTTTTCTATGTGCGCCCAGCATGGGCGCTATCTATAGGTGTGAGTCCCGAATGTGGTCAAGGTTATGTATTTGAAATTAGTGAAGGAAGAGTTTTAATTTTGGATAATGTTAAAGAGGGTGATTTCGGGAAAGGTTGGAAAGATGTTTTTGAAGACCTCGAACGCATTAAAAGAATTAGAACTATTGTCTGAAATCCCTGGTCTTACTTGGGGTTACGTCGATAATCCCGATATGTAGAGCGAGTGTCAAAACATCATTTTCAAGATTCAGGTTCTAGTGTTGAATGGAGAATTATTAAATTCATGGGAATAAGCAGATTTCTGTTTTGGGGACAAAAGCCATTACAGAAGGATAAAAGACAACCAAACAGAACTATACCCAAATTTAGGAATCCTATATTAATCAAAGGAATAGCCTATAACACAAAAATTAAACAATTAACCTATGGTCCACATACAACACATGTGGTGTAATGACTATTAAATTGCTTGACCACCAATTGACCACATTTTGACCACGAACACTGCGAACGTATCATTTCTCCCCGCACATAATGGACTGGTTTTGTCTGAATAGTGGACTTGAAATCAATTAATAGAACCAAAAAACACATAAAACTCGCCTAATGTCATGGGCGGCATGATGTAATAATTACATCAAAAACCCTGAAATACTAGTGTTTAAAAGGCTCCCGAGAGGAGCCTTTTTCAATTAAATCACACACAGAAGTTGACCATATTGATATACGCGGGAGCTGGAGGGGTTGGTGGATATGCGATTCAACTTGGGAAAGAGCTTGGATTGAAGGTTTTTACAACAGTTTCTTTAAGCAATTATCCTTGGGTACAATCGCTTGGAGCAGTTATAGCCATTGATTATAGAGCAGAAGATGTCACGAAGCGCATTCTGGAAGAAACGAACCATGAAGGCGTTGATTTCATTTTCATGATCGTAGCTCCTTAAAAGTGGATGTTTTTTCTCCGCTTTTACTATAATATAATTAGAAGTGAAAAATATAGTATTAGGATGAAGGAGATGTACTAAATGGCGCAATCACTAGAAGGAAAAGTAGCATTTGTAACGGGAGCTGGACGAGGTATTGGTAAAGCCGTTGCAATTGCTTTAGCTAAAGAAGGTGTAAACGTGGGGCTGATTGCTAGAACAGAGGAAGCAGTAAAGGAAGTAGCAGCCGAAATCGAAGCAATAGGTGTGAAATCCACGTATGCAGCAGCTGATGTTTCTTCACTAGAACAAGTGGAACAAGCCATCAAAAAAATAACAAATGAAATAGGCACAGCGGACATTCTAATCAATAATGCAGGCATTGGTGGTTTTGCTAAACTATTAGAGATGGATGTTGACCAATGGAGAAAAATTATTGATGTCAATCTAATGGGCACATACTATGTTACACGCACATTACTTCCACAATTGATCGAAAAAAATGCTGGAGATATTATTAATATATCTTCAACAGCTGGGTTAAGCGGTGCGCCAGGATCTAGTGCATATAGTGCATCAAAATTCGGTATGATTGGTCTAACAGAATCTTTAGCACAGGAAGTACGTCGCAACAATATTCGCGTTACAGCCTTAACACCAAGTACAGTAGCAACAGATCTTGCTGTCAATTCATCATTAATCGCTGATAACAAGATCGAACAATATATGCATCCTGAAGACCTAGCAGAATTCATTGTGTCACAATTAAAGTTAAGTCAACGAATTTATGTGAAACAAGCGAGTCTTATAAATACAAACCCATTCTAACTTTCTCATCTATAAGAGAAGGCCTTTCATCAGTTCACTGAACTGTTGGAAGGTCTTTTTTTTCAAAATATAAGAAAGCATAAGTTTTACGCTATACTTTCTTATATTTCTCGCTTAAACACTTACCGTCCTTATAAGGACGCCGAAGGCGTTTATGCTTGTTTACTGTCATATGTATGTGATTCTAAAAACCTTGATTTGAATTATGAGTTTATAAGGGTTCAAAAAGCTACTGTGAGATTATTAGATTCATCTGAAATTGAAAAAGTTAAAAGATATTTCTTCGATAGAGATGCTAATATTGAAGAGAAGTTAAAAAATGGAGCGGAAACAATAGCTATTTTAGCTTTAGAATTTGATGAGGCAAGAATCAAGAGAAATACAGTTGAACCATTGGATACGATACAATTTAATAATTAATAAGAAAAAGTATCCA
Source organism: Paenibacillus crassostreae (assembly GCF_001857945.1). Classification (NCBI taxonomy): domain Bacteria; kingdom Bacillati; phylum Bacillota; class Bacilli; order Caryophanales; family Paenibacillaceae; genus Paenibacillus; species Paenibacillus crassostreae. The sequence continues at coordinate 1,788,636 of NZ_CP017770.1, read as the reverse complement.
CTAATTATAGTGGATACTTTTTCTCTACCACAGCAAAGTAATTATCTTCATTATCAGCAAAGTTGAATACTCTACCCTCTGGTACATTGACAAGTTCTCCGACAGTAATATTTTTATCTGAATAGTCCTTATACAATTGATCAAGGTTATCCGAGAAGAACAATATTGAAGGGGTCTCCAGATTGACTCCAGGGGACATCTTTGCAACTAAATCTTTGTTGTGTAGGACGATTCTTGTTTGAGCATCCTTGGTTGGGGCTATTTCAAACCATTTCATTCCTTGGCCGTCATCCGCCTCAGAAATAAGGATAAACCCAGCTTTTTCTGTCCAAAACTTCAATGATTCATCCTGGTTATTTACATACAACATAATTTGACCCAGTATATTAATCAATTTGTTTTGCTCCTTCTTTACTTGTCATATTTTAAATATTTACACAACAAACAAATTTATACAATACTTTTTTCGAATAATAAGAAAGTATAAGTGTTTCGGCTTGATATTAGTTATGTTCAGTCTTTTTAACTAGAATCAAAACTATATTTATCACTATAGAAATGGAGATGGTGATGATCATCCAAAGTGTTGAATCTAGTAATATGCAAACCAATCCAACTAATTGAAATATGAATTGCAATCTATTAAGAATTTTTCTCGTTTTCTTAGTTATGACACTCAACTCCCTATCTGGATTAACAATAATATTAAGCGATAAGCTTAAAGATTCCAGCTATGAGTAACAGTAAACCAAAAAGTGTTGAAATCAGACCACAGAATTTCGTAACCGATAGATAGGTTTCGCTAGGTTCGGATTCACCTCTGACCTTCCAACCTTCATTGAATTTCCAAGAGAATGAAGGGTTATAGATATTAAGTAACCCGAGAGCGATTGCTACAATTCCCGTAATAATAAGCAATAGATCCTCTCCTTGTAGATAGTTACGCAAAATAAGGGATATATAATTAAGAACGGATTAGATCGTAAATAGTTTAATAAATATACTATTTATCTATTTACACATCATATTTTACGCTCTCAGTAAATTGGGATGATATTGTTTTTTTGAATATAATAGTAATTTTTACAATTTATATTGACAGTAAACGGCCACCTATGTATACTAATAATCGTAATCATTACTATTAATGAGAGGTGTTACATATGAAAATTGCATCTATGAAATGGATGTTATTATTAGCTTTAGGTCTACTACTGGTGGGATGTCAAGCTACAGAAGCAAAGGAAGAATTAGCAGATGGGTCCTTAACTACGGAAGTCGTCGATAGTCACTCACAAGGTAATAATGATAGTGACGATCACGATCACGATCATAGTGAAGAGGATGAAAAAATTTATAAAGGCTATTTTGAGGATAATCAAGTAGAGCATCGCTCACTATCTGATTGGGAAGGGAACTGGCAATCGGTGTATCCATATTTGCTAGATGGTACATTGGATGAAGTATTTACCCATAAAGCTGAAGCAACAGGAAAAATGTCTGCAACGGAATACAAAGAATATTATGAGATCGGTTATAAAACCGATACAGAGCGAATTGTGATACAGGGGGATACAGTTACTTTCTTCACTGATGGTGAGGAGGTTTCGGGTAAATACGAGGCGGATGGCTTTGAAATTCTTACCTATGAAGCTAAAAATAAAGGTGTGCGATATATATTTAAATTAGTTGAACCGACTGAGGGGCTCCCTCAATACATTCAATTTAGTGATCATCGCATCGCACCAGATGTTTCAGATCATTATCATTTATATGGGGGTGACGATCGAGAAGCATTACTTGAGGAAGTCGTTAATTGGCCTACTTATTATCCTTCAACTATGGATGGTCACACGATTGCTCATGAAATGATAGCCCATTAATATTATTAATCGTAAGCTTCCACGAGTTCAAAACGAACTTTGTGAGAAGCTTACTTTTTTCATTATAGTCAAACCGTTCATATCATCGATACAAAGAATATCAGAATGCTCACTGTTGATAGCTTTTGCCTTCTAGTCCCATATGACTTTCCAATTGGGAACGCAAGTAGCTAGAACTACAGGAAATTCAGCAAAATAATCGGCGATTATTTCTGTCATATCTGTCTGAATGTCTTTTATGACGGGACAGTCTGCGAAGTACGGAAAATTTCCAGCACCAGTGGCACGATAATTATTCATGACAACTTCGTAGTTGCCGTTAAGATCTATAGGTTTCCCTTGATAATCGACGCTAATGATCCGATGACCAATAGGCTGTCGCACATCTATTATATATGCGATTCCTTCCCACATATCATAGTTATACGGCTGTGCTTTTGGTTGTAGAAATGTGGGATTAACCGCTAAATGACCATCTTGAATGGCGAAATAGGAGGCACACTGTTCTAGGGCATCGTGAATATGCTGTCCTGTAACTTGTAGTACTTTTAACGTGTTGGGATAAATATAATTCGTGACGATATCACGCATGGTTACTTGGTCATTAAAACCGCCAGGTTGATCATGAAATAGAGATGTACAGGATATTGATGCGTTCGCCACATGCATTTGAACATGTTGTAAAAATTCTATGTAGGGATGCTTATTTACTCGTACATCAAAAGCATTGTTATATCGCAGATTTCCGGTAATAGAGCCAATCGGTTCATCTAACCATTGTTCAGTAAAGAGATGCATTTCCCTCGCTTCACGTACCACTCGCTCATCAAGCAAAGTGTGATCGTCTACATAATATAATTTAGGCTCGTGCTGAATCATTTGTTTTGTACCGTTGATCATCTCCACATCGATGGTAATACCAGCTACACAGACAGCTTTCGTTCCTGGTTGTACAATGGATTTCCCGAATGCTTGGGTACAGATTTCCCGATGTTGATGTCCAGTAATCATAATATCAAAGTCTAACTCTTTACACATTCGATAGCCTTCATTCTCCCCAGTATCTGGCTCAAGTAAGTTACCTGATGTTAGATCATGAGCGAATCCCCCGTGATAACAGAGTACTGTAATATCAACTTGCTCCTTTTCTTTCATGATACCTAACCACTTTTTAGCACTATCAAAAGCATTTTCAAAGCTCAGTCCTTCAATATGACTTGGATCCTCCCATATGCTTACAAAGTGAGTAGTGACGCCAATGAAGCCGATTCGAATACCTGCCACTTCCTGAATAAGATATGGATTCATCCAAGTTGCTCCGTCTTGGGTATAGATATTGGCTGACAACCACGGAAAGTGTGAAGCTTTGATCGTGTTCTCTAGTACAGGTAACCCATAATTAAACTCGTGATTACCAAACACGGCTAAATCATAGTGTAGTGCATTCGCAGCATTGATGATGGGGTTAGACTGTTCAGGATGAAATCTTTGATGGTAATAAGTTAATGGACTTCCTTGAATGAGGTCTCCATTATCAATCAAGACAGTTGGATGTTGTTGTCGTAACTGTTCAATAAGGGACGCTGCTTTCGCAAGCCCAACCGGTTCTGTTATACCGCGGTAAGTAGTAGGCATAAGATAACCATGGACATCACTTGTTACAAGTATTTGGATTTTTTGAGTAGACACAAGTTACACCTCTGATTTAATTAATATTTAATTATAGGGTCTAAACTGTATATGTTGTCAATTAGAATCAATTTCATAATTACGCAAATTGATTCTTAACAAGTTGATTATTTTTATTTACAAACTATTTACAATCTAATGGTATTGTCTTTACATTTAGCAAGTATATTAATTGAGTATGTTATTCATGGGAGGGAAATAGAGATGAGAAAATTAGGATTGTTAAGTGTAGCGTTGATGCTGTTATTCGTATTAGCGGCTTGTGGTAATGAGGGAACGGCCAATTCATCAAATAATACACCTAGTGCAAATAATACTACCAAAACAGAAAATGCTACAGTTCCAGAAGAAGAAGTAAAGTCTAATAAAGAAATTGAGAAGCTTTCGGTAGGTTTCGTACCATCACGCGATCCTGCGGAAATCGTTACAGCTACGGAGCCTTTAAAGGAGTTGCTAACGAAAGAACTTGCAGGACTTGGTTATGATGTAGGTGAAGTTGAAATTACGGTGGGTACAAGCTATGAAGCTGTCGGTGAGGGCTTATCTGCAGGTACAGTTGATGTTGGATTAATACCGGGCGGCACTTATGTGCTCTACGATGATGGCGCAGAAGTTATTCTAACTGCAACTCGCGATGGCTTAAGTAATGATTCAGATAACCCTGCAGATTGGAATAAGAATGAGCCAACAGCGCCAACTACCAATCAAGCGACTTCTTATCGTGCAATCCTTGTAGCTGGCCCTTCGGATAAGGGAAAAGCACTAGCGGCAAAAGTGAATAATGGTGAAGCACTAACGTTTGAAGATTTGAATAATGTATCTTGGAACGTGATGTCATCATCATCTCCTGCTGGATACATTTACCCAGCACTATGGTTGAAAGAGAATTTCAGCAAAACAATTACGGATCTTTCTCAAGTCGTGCAAGCTGATTCTTATGCAAGTGCATTTGCTCGTCTTGCTGCTGGTCAAACCGATGTGCTTGTCACTTATGCAGATGCACGTAGAGATTACGAAGAAAAATGGACAACTGAATTTACCCGCACCGCTTCCATTTGGGAAGAAACAGATCTAATCGGTGTAATGCCAGCGATCTATAACGATACAGTAAGTGTAAGTAAAAACTCTGAAATCATGGATGAGAGTTTAAAAACTGCATTAGAGCAAGCATTTATCAATATTGGTAATTCTGCTGAAGGTAAAGAAGTAATCGCTATTTATAGCCATGGTGGTTACCAAGTAGCAACGGATGCCGATTATGACAATGAGCGTAAAGCGCAAGAACTAGTACAACAATTAAAATAATTACTATCTATTACAACTTAATTTTACGAAGAATGAGAACATGTTGTTATGTTCTCATTTTTCAGTGATTGGAGTACGTCTATGATTGAATTTAAGCAGGTACACAAACAATATCCGAATGGATTAGTAGCATTAAAAGATATTAATTTGTCAATTGACCAAGGTGAATATATCGCCATTATTGGTTTGTCAGGTGCAGGAAAGTCGACGTTACTGCGTTGTATTAATCGAATGCATGATATTTCGGAAGGCACATTGACGGTTGAGGGGATAGAAATTAGTAAACTTAAAGGAAGAGGTATCCGTCAACTACGTCGGAAGATCGGAATGATCTTTCAATCCTTTAACTTAGTGACAAGAATTTCAGTTATTAAAAATGTATTGGTAGCGTTCGTACCTGAGATGCCATTTTGGCGTAAAACACTTGGGATATTTACAGAAGATGAAAAGAGAAGAGCACTGATGTCGCTAGATAAAGTCGGTATTTTGGATAAGGCGTATGTACGTGTAGATCAATTATCTGGAGGACAACAGCAACGTGTTGCTTTGGCAAGAACATTAGCACAGAATCCGGGAATTATTCTAGCAGATGAACCAGTAGCTTCCTTAGATCCGGTTACCGCCAATCAAGTGATGGAAGATTTCAGACGTATTAACGAAGAGATGAATATGACCGTGATTATTAATATTCACCATGTCGAATTAGCCTTGGCTTATGCTACACGCGTCATTGGTATACGAGCTGGTGAAGTTGTATATGATGGTCCTTCACAAGAGGTGAATGATCAAGTACTGCATCTTATATACAATGGTCAAGTAGAAAAAGGAGGCAGCGGTAGCCATGCTAACGAAGCTGTTTCCACCTAAAACAATAGAGTTGCCTAATGGAAAAGTCGTCATCCAAAAACGATCGATGACTCCGATCATATTATTAGTTTTTATAGTGCTGATCTATCTTTCCGTGCAGATTACTGATTTTGATCTGCAAAGATTACTTAAACGAATCAATCAGTTTTTTGTCATTATTAATGAAATGATCCCCCCAACATGGGCTTATATGCCGAAGCTATGGGAACCACTAATTGCTACTATTAAGATGTCATTATTCGGTTCTGCACTTGGTGCTATTTGTGCATTACCGATCGCGATGTTAGCAGCAAGTAATATTAATCGCAGTCGTTGGATTCCTTCAGTCACCAAATTTATTTTGAGTATACTTCGAACATTGCCGACTTTAGTTGTAGCGCTGATCGCTACATTTATTTTTGGATTAGGAACGATGGCAGGAACGGTTGCAATTTTCTTGTTTACTATTTCTTATATAGGTAAATTGCTGTACGAGCAGATCGAAAATGCAGAAATGGGTGCCTATGAGGCCATGAATGCAATGGGTCTGACAACAATTCAATCGTTCCGGTATGCTATATTTCCACAGGTGCTACCTAACTATCTATCGACATCATTGTTCTGTTTCGAGGGGAATGTTCGGTATGCTTCTATATTAGGATACGTTGGTGCAGGTGGAATTGGTTTATTGTTAGCTGAGAGTCTTGGCTGGAGAAACTATGCCAACGTGGGGATGATTTTATTGATGCTCGTATGTACCGTGTTCGTGATTGAAACGATTAGCGAATATTTCCGAAAGAAACTGATGTAGGTGAAGAAATGATGAATGCTATAGATAAACAGTTACAACAAGCCACAAACCGCTATCTGCCTAATTTACTAATCACTGTGATTGTCCTCATTATTTTTGTGTGGTCTACATCAGCAGTGCAATTGGATAATGTAACAGCAAATGGATTGTCGATCGCGAAAAACATTTTATTAGGGCTAATTCAACCAGATACAGAACTATTGTTTAATTTGACTACAGGTGGGGTCTTATATTTATTGCTTGAAACCATGGCCATCGCTTTTTTAGGAACCATTGTTGGGGCGGTGCTAGCTATTCCGCTTGCTTTTCTGTCTGCATCCAATATTGTGCCGAAACCAGTAGCTTATGTTATTCGACTCTTATTAATTGTCATCCGCACAATTCCACCTATTGTGTATGGGTTAATGTTCATTCGCGTGACAGGGCAAGGTCCTTTTACAGGTGTGCTTACCATATCGCTGACCAGCGTCGGTATGTTATCGAAGCTATATGTTGATGTTATTGAAGATTTAGATACATCTGTGCTTGAGTCTATGGAATCCATTGGTTGTACGACAATCGAGAAGATTCGCTACGGTATTCTCCCTCAGTTGTCAGCCATGTTCATGTCCATCGTTATTTATCGCTTTGATATGAATCTACGTGATGCGGCTATTCTCGGATTAGTTGGAGCCGGTGGGATAGGTGCCCCACTTATTTTTGCAATGAATGCTTATCGCTGGTCGGAAGTAGGATCTATTCTAATTGGCCTTATTGTACTTATTTTAATAGTGGAAGTTGTATCGAATAAAGTGCGCAGTAAATTAGTAAAAGGTTAATCAAATTGAATAAACAGTTAAGACGCATTTCTTGGATTATTAGAATTCCTTGGATGCGTCTTTCTTTTGTATCTTTCATGTTTGGTAAATGGAAAAACCATAAACTTGTGTTATTATATGGTTCAGTGAAGTAATATAATAAACGGAATTGGGAATAGGATTACAAAGAAAAAGGGGTTAACAATGAATAATTACAAACTGAAAATTCAATATGATGGTGGTCGATATAAAGGTTGGCAGCGGTTAGGGGATAATGACAATACTGTTCAAGGGAAAATAGAAAAGGCCTTATCAGAATTGGTAGGACACTCTATTGAAATCATTGGATCGAGTAGAACGGATGCGGGAGTACACGCACTTGCTCAAATAGCTAACTTTAAGATTAGTGAAGATATACCTGAATCTAAAATGATGACAGTATTGAATAGTTATTTACCTCCAGACATTAGCATTCCGGAGATTACACTAGTAGATGACCGTTTTCACGCCCGCTATCATGCGAAGGATAAAACTTATATTTATAAAATCTGGAACGAATATTATAGCCATCCTATCATGAGAAAGTACAGTATGCATGTTAGGAAGAAGCTAGATATCGTACAAATGAGAAAAGCATGTCAGTATTTTGTCGGCGAGCATGATTTTACGGCTTATTCCAATGCTAAGTCTAATAAAAAGACGATGGTGCGGGAAATTTATTCTCTAGATCTAGAAGAGAGTGGAGGTTTCATCCAATTTCGCGTGAGTGGAAATGGTTTTCTATATAATATGGTTCGAAAGATGATTGGCACGCTGATCGAGGTAGGCTTAGGTGAGATAGAAGCCAAAGAAATACCATCCATTCTCCAATCAAAGGAACGGGTTCAAACCGGTGGAATGGCAGATGCATGTGGGCTTTACTTAGAGAAGATTAACTTTTAGTATAAGGAAGTTGTATGATGAATTTAAGGAGGACTAGGATGATGATAAAGGCAACTGAAAATAATGAATATGTTGAATTGACAAGTCCCACTATTCTACCAAAGGCTTCGGGATTCTTATGGAATGAAAAGATGATGATTCACATGAATTGCCGTGGGTATGCTGTGGCTCAGTACATGCAACCAGAACCGGGGAAATACTCTTATGCTCCTAACTTAGAAGCGAAGACGTTTATGCAACCAGAGCAACCTTATTATGCACATCATCCTGGTCGTTTTGTTTATGTGAAAGATGAGGTGAGTGGTGAAATATTCTCTGCGCCTTATGAACCTGTTCGTGTACTTCCCGATAAGTATACATTTTCAGTAGGGAAACATAATATCGTATGGAAGATTGAAAGTAATGATATTTTAATAGAAATGAGTCTAAGTTTACCTAAAGAAGATCCAATGGAATTGTGGCGAGTGAAGGTGACCAACCTTTCGTCAATGAAACGCAAATTAAGTATTTATCCATATTTTACAGTAGGATATATGTCATGGATGAATCAATCAGCGGAATACAATGAAGCTTTACAAGCGATTGTGTGTTCGGCGATTACTCCATATCAGAAATATCAAGATTATGACAAGATCAAAACTCTGAAAGACAAGACATTTCTATTAGCTGATCAGGAACCTTCCGCATGGGAAGTCAATCAAGAAGCCTTTGAAGGTGAAGGTGGTATAACCAACCCATCAGCGATCCAGAACGAATTGCTCTCTAATGGAGAAGCCAGATATGAAATGCCTGTTGCTGCTCTACAATATAGAATCGATGTGGAACCAGGAGAAGAGAAGGCTTATCGGTTCATATTCGGTCCAGCTAAAACGGAAGATGAGATTGCTCAGATTCGACGGACCTATTTCATAGATACGAATGCCAGTGGCGATGATGGTTTTATGTTAGCTGAACTGGAATATGCAGAATACATAAGAGAAGGCAGAGGCTGTATTGAGATTAAGACACCGGATGCTGATTTAGATAATTTCGTGAATCATTGGTTACCGCGGCAAATGTATTATCATGGCCAAACTAATCGTCTAACAACAGATCCTCAGACTCGCAATTATCTTCAAGACAATATGGGCATGAGTTACATTAAACCACAGATGGCAAGGAATGCTTTTCTTACAGCGTTAAGCCAACAGAATACGAGCGGTGCCATGCCGGATGGTATTATTCTACATGAGGATGCTGAGTTGAAATATATTAATCAAGTCCCTCATACGGATCATTGTGTGTGGTTACCCATCTGCTTGAGTACTTATTTAGATGAAACAAATGATTATACTCTCTTAGATGAAGTAGTTCCCTATGCTGATCGTAAGGAAGTTGGAACTGTATTTGAACATATCAATCGTGCGATGCACTGGCTTATGAAGGATAGAGATGAGCGAGGATTGAATTTTATTAATCAAGGCGACTGGTGTGACCCGATGAATATGGTTGGTTACAAAGGAAAAGGTGTATCCGGGTGGTTAACGATCGCAACGTCATATGCATTTATGATATGGGCTGATATATGTGAGCACAGTGACCAATTGAAAATGAGTAAAGAATATCGATTGGCGGCGAATGAAACAAATGAAGTGGTGAATAAGTATTTATGGGATGGAGAATGGTATGCGCGCGGAATAACAGATGATAATGTTGTATTTGGTATTAGTGAAGATAAGGAAGGTAGAATTTTCATCAATCCCCAGGGGTGGGCATTACTAAGTGGTGCTGCCGATGAATTGAAACAGCGTAAGCTGATCCAAGCTGTTAAAGATCAATTAGAAACACCCTACGGAGTTGAGAAACTAGCACCATCTTTTACAGCAATGCGAGAGGATGTAGGTAGAGTAACGCAGAAACATCCAGGGACCGCAGAGAATGGGGCGGTGTATAATCACGCTGCAGCATTTTATATCTATGGGTTGTACGCCGTGGGAGAGAAAGATAATGCCTATCGTTTACTTCGAAAAATGATTCCAGGACCAGACTCAGAGGATATTATTAGACGTGGTCAATTGCCTGTATTCATACCTAATTATTATAGAGGTGCATATAGACAAATTCCGCATACTGCTGGACGGTCCAGCCATTTATTTAATACAGGAACCGTTCCATGGGTTTATCGCTGTTTGATTGATGGTCTATTTGGATTACAGGGTAATAAAGAAGGTATTCATATCCGGCCACAGCTTCCTTCTGAGTGGCAAGAGGTTACGGTTAAACGTATGTTTAGAGGAGTAGAACTTCAATTCCATATAAAGCGAGATGCCAGTGTAACCACAACAGAGGTATATGTTCATGGCAATTATATAGAAGATGGAATCATTAAAGATCTGAAATCAGATGTAGAATATAAGGTGTTAGTGAAAATTCCATTCTAGAATTATCGAAGGCCTAAGAACCTAAGGCAATTCGCACAAAGAGGCCTCTCATGAGTTCATTGAACTTGTGAGAGGCCTCTCTTAAATATAAGAAAATATAAGTTTCACTTGAATCAATTTCATAATCGCCGATGTATCAAAATCGATTTGCGTAATTATGAAATTGATTCTTCATACTTTATACCCTTATATTTCGGCAGAGACAGATACCGTCCTTTAAAAGGACGGCGTAGCCGTTTCAGCTTGTGTTGCTTGGTAACAACACTATACTCTATGAGCGGGTAAGGATGGCACGCCCTGAAAAATGTCATATGTAACAGAAAACGGCTCTAGACATATAGTTAGTATTACATGAGTCTCTAATCTCTAACTCATTTTGTGGTGCGTATTCTAAATATCGAACTATGAATAAATGGGAGGATATACAATCGTGGATAATAATTCGGAGGAATTTAAAAAGTTGTCACTCTGTATGATTGTACGAAATGAAGAGGAAAAACTTGCACAATGCTTGAAGAGTGTTAGGGCTGTAGTCGATGAGATTATTATTGTCGATACAGGTTCAGAGGATCGGACGAAAGAAATTGCCCTGAGTTTCAATGCTTCAGTCTATTCTTACGAGTGGAATGATGATTTCGCGGCTGCACGTAATTATGGTCTCGAGAAGAGCACAGGAGATTGGGTGCTCTGGCTTGATGCTGATGAAGAAGTGGCGGGGGAAAGTGTTGAATTATTACGAAATGTGTTAAAAGAAGATAAGTATTGGTTGGGTAGTGTCCAAATCATTAACTATTATGGTCCACTTCCAGCTAGTTATAATCAGTCGCACTTGTTAGCACAGTATCGGCTCTTCCGTAATAATTCCAATCTCCGCTTTCGTAATGCCGTTCATGAGCAATTAGATATATCCGAATTAGGTTTAACTAAACAATCAGTTATTACACTTCCTGTCAATATTCATCATTATGGTTATATGGACTATGAGGTAGAGGTTAAAGGGAAATCCGAGCGCAATTTACGTCTACTGGAGAAAGAGAAGCAACTGGAAGATTATGATCCTTGGATCGATTATCATATCGGTAGCGAACTTTATCGTTCAGGAGAACTTGTTCAGGCCTTCGAGTCTGTGAACACGTCTATTCGTCGCTTTTTAGAAAAAAAATCCATGCCACCTTCCCTATTGTATAAATTAAAATACTCTATTTTACTTGCACTTGGAAGTTATGAAGGTGCCAAAGATGGAATAAATTTTGCAATTCAACTCTATCCCGACTATGTGGATTTACACTTCTACAGAGGGATTATCTATATGCAATCTAAGGAGTACACGAAAGCGTTGATATCCTTTAATCACTGTTTGGAACTGAAGGAGGTAAATACGGCACATTTAATTATGGTTGGCGTAGGCAGCTTCTATTCTCATTATTATATTGGAGTCTGTCACCAAAATCTGAAGAACTATGAAAAAGCTAAGGATGCCTATTTGAAAACCCTTGAATTGTTACCAGATCATAGGGATGCACATGAAGCCCTTAAGTTAATAGAAGGATCTTCTGCAACAACTTTCGGAGCCATTGGAGAGTAGAAACAGGTAAGATAGTCCAATCCCTTTTATAGTGAATTCATACACTGGATGTAGATATTGAACTATTATTGTTCGTATATCATACGTGATGAATGAAAAAAGGGAAGGAGTGTATTGCAAAATGTCGCAAGCTAATATACCTAATATTACACCTGAAATTACAGTAACTCGTGATGATGCAGTAAATCTAATATTAGCTTCTATTGCAATGCAGGAGCTAGGTCTTAGCCATATTCTTAGCGCAGAAGCAGAAAAAATTCAGTATGCATTGGGAACGTTGTCTGGTGGAGGGGTTACGCCTGCACCGACATTTGAGGAAATTATAACATTGAATTGTAATGTGAAGGAAATGCTAGAAGAGGTTACGAAGACAGAATTTATTCTCCAAAATAAGATGGATTCACTCAAAAAATTTGTCTCTCCGGGTAGGGGAGCAACTGGACCAACAGGGCCAACGGGTTCAATCGGCCCTACTGGACCGGGTGCAGGTGCGACAGGCGCAACGGGTCTTGCTGGACCCCCAGGTCCTGCCGGACCCACGGGTCCATATGGTGAAGGTTCAACAGGTCCAGCAGGACCCGCAGGTGTCGCCGGACCCACAGGCCCGGCAGGAATTGCAGGACCCACGGGACCATATGGCATAGGTGGCACAGGCCCCGCAGGGCCGCAAGGTGTTGCAGGACCTCAAGGTGTTGCAGGACCTCAAGGTGTCGCAGGACCTCAAGGTCCACAAGGCCCATATGGTGTAGGCCCAGCGGGTCCTCCGGGTCCTCCAGGACCTTATGGTGTAGGTCCAGCGGGTCCTCCGGGTCCTCCAGGACCTCCAGGACCTTATGGTGTAGGTCCAACGGGTCCTCCGGGTCCTCCAGGACCTTATGGTGTAGGTCCAGCAGGCCCTCCGGGCCCTCCAGGACCCCGAGGGCGAACGGTGTATGTCAGAGCTAGAGGGCGGAGAAAAGGAGTAACTTGTCAAAGCCGATCGATGGTCCATACTGTTATCTGCGATCATAAATTCAGGTGTGATGTCGAGAAGATCACCAAAGCCCTCCGTAAAAGGGGTATTCGTATATCGAAGAAAACGGTAGCACGTATTATCAAAACACTAGCAGCGAAAAAATGTAAAGTTTCAAAAAAATACAAAGCACCTTATAGATGCGAAAAAAAGGTAATCTGTAAGAAGAGATGCAAGATCAATATTGTGTAGTACATTAAGTTTCTTCTAGAACATTATAAAAAAAGAATTAACTGTTGGCCATTAATAACGATAATCTAGCAGGTTCCGCAGTATGGGAACCTGCTTATTACTGTTTTCCACAGTAGTGTATAAGGGGTTATATAAGTCTGTTTCGTTAGCCTTTCTACTTATATAAATAGGTGTATCGCTCAGTCCCCTTTAATTCTGTAATACATACATTATGTTATTAAGCTGAAGGAGGAGAGTTAATTGTCACAAGCAAATATTCCAAATATCACTCCGTCCATATCATTGACCAGAGACGATGCAATCAACCTGATATTGACCTCTATTGCGATGGAGGAGTTAGGGCTTGCTCATATTATTAACGCAGAGGGAGAGAAGATTCAATACGTACTTGGTACTCTACCTGGCATCTCCTCACCAGTCGCAACACTAAGTGATGTATTGAACATGAATAATAGTGTTAGAGAAACACTTCGCGAAATAGGAAAAAAAGAATGGATTCTTACGAATAAGTTGGAAATGGTATTGCGAGCTATTCAAGAGTAGATAACTATAGTAGTAAAAGCATTCATTGATAGTGGACATGATTAAAATATAAATCTAGCATGAGTTGCTTTTTCTAGTCCATATTAATCAAGTATTCAGGAAAACACCTACTCTATTATGAGAAAAAGCACAAACAACAGAACTATCGTTTTCATATGATAGAGCATTCCATAAGTAGAAGAGTTGTCAATATGTCACAATCGAATATTCCTAATATTACTCCTAGCATTTCAGTAACGCGTGAGGAAGCAATAACGTTGTTACTGTCATCCATAGCGATGGAGGAATTAGGACTGAGTCACATTATTAATGCAGAGGGGGAGAAGCTACAATATGTTCTTGGGACATTACCTGGTATTACTGGCCCTGGAGCAACGATAGCAGATCTTTTGAATGTAAATGAAAGTGTACGTGAAACACTTAGAGAAACTGTTAAAAAAGAATGGATCTTGACGAATAAGTTAGAAGCTATTCTATCTGCTCCTACCTTGTTGGGACCAACAGGACCAACAGGAGCGACTGGCCCTTCTGGAGGGCCAACAGGCGCTACAGGCACCACAGGACCAACTGGTCCAACAGGGCCAACAGGTCCTACGGGTGAATTTGAGACGGGAGGATTCTTATTTAATGTTGTAGATCCAGAAGGAACAACTGTTCCAGTGAATTTTGCAGATAGTTTAATCTTTGCATCCAACACACTCGCGATTGGAGTAACATCAGGATCTGCAATCGTACAGATTGAGACTATTGGTTCACCAACAGGCGATACCGGAGCAACAGGTGAAACTGGAGCAACAGGAGCAATAGGTGAAACTGGAGCAACAGGAGCAACAGGTGAAACTGGAGCAACAGGAGCAACAGGAGCAACAGGTGAAACTGGAGCAACAGGAGCAACAGGTGAAACTGGAGCAACAGGAGCAACAGGGGCAACTGGCGATACTGGAGCAACGGGAGCAACTGGTGATACCGGAGCAACAGGGGCAACTGGCGAAACCGGAGCAACGGGAGCAACAGGCGAAACCGGAGCAACGGGAGCAACAGGCGAAACCGGAGCAACAGGAGCCACAGGTGAAACCGGAGCAACAGGGGCCACAGGTGAAACCGGAGCAACAGGAGCCACAGGTGAAACCGGAGCAACAGGGGCAACAGGCGATACCGGAGCAACGGGAGCAACTGGTGATACCGGAGCAACTGGTGATACCGGTGCAACAGGTGAAACTGGCGAAACCGGAGCAACAGGGGCAACTGGCGAAACCGGAGCAACCGGAGTGACAGGTGAAACCGGAGCAACAGGAGCAACTGGAGCAACTGGTGATACCGGAGCAACAGGTGAGACTGGAGCAACAGGGGCCACAGGTGAAACCGGAGCAACAGGAGCCACAGGTGAAACCGGAGCAACAGGGGCAACAGGCGATACCGGAGCAACGGGAGCAACTGGTGATACCGGAGCAACGGGAGCAACTGGTGATACCGGAGCAACTGGTGAAACTGGCGAAACCGGAGCAACAGGGGCAACAGGGGCAACAGGTGAGACTGGAGCAACAGGGGCAACTGGCGAAACCGGAGCAACAGGAGCAACAGGCGATACCGGAGCAACCGGAGCAACTGGCGAAACCGGAGCAACGGGAGCAACTGGCGAAACCGGAGCAACAGGGGCAACTGGCGAAACCGGAGCAACAGGGGCCACAGGTGAGACTGGAGCAACGGGAGCTACTGGCGAAACCGGAGCAACAGGGGCAACTGGTGAAACCGGAGCAACAGGGGTAACTGGCGAAACAGGAGCAACTGGTGAAACTGGCGATACCGGAGCAACAGGAGCCACAGGTGAAACCGGAGCAACAGGAGCCACAGGTGAAACCGGAGCAACAGGAGCCACAGGTGAAACCGGAGCAACAGGGGCCACAGGTGAGACTGGAGCAACAGGGGTAACTGGCGAAACCGGAGCAACTGGTGAAACTGGCGATACCGGAGCAACAGGAGCAACTGGTGAAACCGGAGCAACGGGAGCAACTGGCGATACCGGAGCAACAGGAGCCACAGGTGAAACCGGAGCAACAGGAGCCACAGGCGATACCGGAGCAACAGGAGCCACAGGTGAAACAGGAGCAACGGGAGCGACTGGCGAAACCGGAGCAACCGGGGCAACAGGCGATACCGGAGCAACCGGGGCAACAGGTGAGACTGGAGCAACGGGAGCCACAGGTGAAACCGGAGAAGCGTTTACCGATGTGAATGCATTTGCTGCTAATACTTCTGGTGCAATAATTGCAGTTCTCCTTGGTGGTACTGATATTCCGCTTCCGGATGATCATATTTTAAACGGAATAACAATTAATGGAGCGAGTACTATCATCACAATCCCAACTGCCGGAACGTATATGATATCTTATCAAATCAACCTGACTGCAGCTTTAGCTGTAAACTCACAGCTTCTAATTAATGGCGTAGCGTTGACGCCTTCGATTGTCAATCCAGTCCTAAGCTTATCAAGCTTTAATAATACAGTTATAACGGTTCTAGGGGCAGGAACGACTGTGCAATTGCAATTATTCGGTCTATTAGGTGCGGCAACGCTACTTGGTGGCGGTGCAGGCGCGGCGTTGACAATTGTTCAAGTTTCATAATAAGAATTTCTTCTAAAGAGGATTTTCTCTACAGACTGTAAATAACCACTATGTAAAATATTAAAAAACGTATGTTCTGTGTATGAGAACATGCGTTTTTTTGTTCCTCGAGAATAGGATAAATCTTATGGTTTACTTAAAGACTCGAACCTCAAAGGTGGATGCAGGTAAACTGATGTCCCCCTGTCTAGGATTTGTGCAGTGAATGGGTATGCCACAATCATTCAGATCAGATGATCCATTGTTCTGAAAAAGGGCTCACTCTTCCCTCTATGGCTGTATAAACTGTAGTATGCATCGCTTCTTTCGCTTGGTTGTTCTGATTGGTGGGCAATCGCTACGTGCGGTTCAATGTGATGAACAGTTAGGTTAGCTGGATTAAGTAAGAGAAGAGTATGAGGGAACGCTGCAACTTTCATTCGATGATTCCAAGGTGATTGAGGCTTATATATGATTACAAACACATGTCACTTGTTAAGGAAGGACAGCAAGGAGGGGAAGCAAATAGAAATGGTGACTATAAGCTTATGTATGATCGTAAGGGATGAAGAAGCCACAATTGAGCGATGTTTAAAGTCTGTGGTAGGAATTGTGGATGAGATCAATATTATCGACACGGGATCTGTTGATCGAACTAAAGAAATCGTAGGAAAGTATACGGATCGTATTTTCGATTATGAATGGATTGATAACTTCGGTGATGCTCGCAACTACTCATTCTCGAAAGCAACGAAGGATTTTGTATTATGGTTGGATGCTGATGATGTCATTGAAGAAGCCGATCGCAAGAGGTTTAGTAAGCTTAAGCAAAAGTTAACTAATCAATATGATCGTGTGACGATGCCATACTTACTTTCTTTTGATACCAATGGGAAGCCGTCATCGAGCTTGCGTCGTAATCGTCTTGTACGTAGAGCATGCGGATTCCAATGGATTGGTCCGGTACATGAATACTTGAGTGTTTTCGGCCCATCTCTAGATAGTGATGTGTGCATTACGCATCGGAAGGAGAAGACCTATACAGATCGAAATTTACAGATCTATCAGCAAAGATTGGATGTTGGGGAAGAGTTCTCGACGCGTGATCTCTATTATTATGCGAACGAGTTAAAAGACCACCAAATGTACGACAAGGCAGTCATATTTTACGATAAAATGCTTCGAACAAAAGAGGGCTGGATCGAAGATAATATTCAAGCATGCCTGAAAATGGCAAATTGTTATAGTATGTTGGGCAATAAAGATGAGCAATTCATATCTCTAGCTAGAGTCTTATGTTATGAGAAACCACGTGCGGAGGTTTCCTGTGAATTCGGCAATTACTTCTTTGCAGAGAAGCAGTACGATACAGCAATTTACTGGTATGTACAGGCAACCCAGATTGAGAATGTTGCTAGGTTGGGTATAACCAATAGTTCTTCTTCAACTTGGTATCCTCATCTTCAACTATGTTTATGTTACGACCGTTTGAAGCAATATGACAAAGCATATGAACATAATGAGAAGGCAGCCGCATTTCATCCTACTCATCCTAGTATGATTTATAATCGCAAATACTTCAGAGATACTCATAAGATAGGAGATCCGTCATGACACACAAGACTAGCATCATTATTCTGACTCACAATCAATTACCCATTACCCAAATGTGTTTGTCCAGCATTCGATGTTATACAGATGAGCCTTATGAACTGATTGTTGTAGATAACGGATCAACAGATGCGACTGTGAGTTATTTAAAGAGTCAGGCAGATGTGAAATCTATATTCAATAATATCAATCTAGGCTTTGCCAAAGGCTGTAATCAGGGAATAGAAGTAGCGACTGGAGATACTATCCTCTTCTTAAATAATGATACAATCGTAACTCCGAACTGGCTAACGGCAATGTTGAGGGTGTTATATGGAGATGACGATATCGGGGCTGTCGGACCTGTTACGAATTATGCGAGTGGACAACAGAAGATTGCAGTTGGATATGATGATTTAACAGGATTAAATGCTTTTGCCCATGAACATGGGACACGTCATGCGGGGTACTCATTTGATGTTCGCAGGATTATCGGTTTTTGCATGTTGTTTAAACGCAAAATAATTGAAGAGGTTGGTGGATTCGACGAACGATATGGGCTGGGAAACTACGAGGACGATGATATGTGCCTGAGGGTATTGAATCGGGGGTATCGATTAAGAGTTGTTTACGACTCATATATTCATCATTTTGGACATATGACAACAAAAATATTACAGAATGCGAATCTTGGTGGTTTGCTTGTGATTAATCGGGAAAAGGCAAGGGAAAAGTGGGGTCAGGATATTCACTCGCTGATTTATAAAGATCCGGTAGCGATCACGCTTGTCCTTCCAATAGATGAGCATACCGTTGACCATGTAAAAGTCATACTTCCTCAGATTCAGCAGATGGCTGAAGAAATCATTGTGTTAGATAGGGGTGCAGATGCTAGTGTATTAGCAAAAGTACTGGAGTTAACGAGTAAGGTTGTAAAATCGGGAACGGATACTCCGGAAGTATGGTGGTCTCGTATTGTTACAGAATCAACGAAGAAGTTTCTATTCTGGATGAATCCTGCAGAGCATATGTCGGCTGATGAACGGAGAAAGTTATCAGGTATAAAGCTATCTCTTCATGATCAGGTGGATGCTGTCTCAATCCAATTACAGTTGGAGGGTGGTGAACCAACAACAGGAGGTGAGTCATCCATTGTTCGGCGGAATCGGATTGTTCGGCGGGACGCAGCATTTCAATGGGATGATTTGAATGATGAATTTCTACTTGAATCGGAGGGACATGTAGAATCTAGTGATATACTTATTACCTACTAATAAATATAAAGTGAAGATGTTTCATTGAGGGAAATTAATTTAATTATCAACTGAAAGGCGAACCCGCATCTTAAAGGTTCGCCTTTTTTGTTCGCTATGTTCGGCAAGATTCTCATATTCATTCCTACCTTAATCCCCATTTTCATACTGACGATGAACCCGCTCATTATTCGTGGCATATAAATGAAAGTATGAAGAATGAACTGGCCTAGGAGGACTAAATACATGACAGGATCAGCACGGGATATACGGGAACAAATATTGGAGTTAGCCGTTGAATATTATGCTACCAAGTGGCCAGAGAAACCTTATCGGCGTGGAGTAGATTATGTTCCGGTCAGTGGCAAAGTATTCGATAGTTCGGAAGTAGTGAATCTGCTTGATGCGTCACTTGATTTCACTTTAACGTCAGAACGTTACGGACGCAAATTCGAGCGAGAATTCGCCAAATTCATGCAGTGCAAATATGCGCTACTAACGAATTCGGGGTCAAGCGCCAATTTGCTTGCATTCTCCGCATTAACCTCTCCACAGCTTGGTGAACGTCGACTTCAGCCAGGAGACGAAGTGATCACTGTAGCGGCAGGATTTCCGACAACCGTTAATCCAATTTTGCAACATGGCATGATCCCTGTATTCCTTGATGTAGATATCCCTACTTATAATATCAACATTTCATTATTAGAAGAGGCTATAGGAGAGAAAACAAAGGCGATCATCATCGCACATACCCTCGGAAATCCATATCAAGTAGATGAAGTGAAACGAATAGCGGATAAGTATAATCTATGGCTAATTGAAGATTGTTGTGATGCTGTTGGAACGAAATATAAGGGGCAACAGGTTGGAACATTCGGTGATTTAGCCACTGTCAGCTTCTATCCTGCTCACCATATTACGATGGGTGAAGGAGGAGCCGTTCTAACAGCTTCGCCTAAACTTAAGAAAATCGTAGAATCGTTCCGGGATTGGGGTAGAGATTGCTGGTGTAATCCCGGGAAGGACAATACATGCGGGAAGCGGTTTGGTTGGCAACTAGGAGATCTCCCTTATGGATACGATCATAAATATACGTACAGTCATATTGGTTATAATCTCAAGGTTACTGATATGCAAGCAGCAGTTGGTGTTGCACAGTTACAGAAATTACCTGATTTTATTGCCAAGCGAAGGTCCAATTTTGATTACTTGAAGGAAGAGTTAAAGTTATTAGCGGATGTACTGATCTTACCGGAAGCCACTGCTGGCAGTGAACCTTCCTGGTTCGGGTTTCCCATTACAGTGAGGGCTCAGGCACCTCTTTCACGAAATGAACTTGTTCAAGAACTAGAAAAATTAAGGATTGGGACTCGCTTGTTATTTGCAGGTAATATTTTACGTCAGCCGGCATATAAAGACATTCCACATCGCATTGTTGGCACGTTGCAGAATACCGACCGAATCATGAATGATACGTTTTGGATAGGTTTATACCCAGGGCTAACGTTAGATATGCTTCAATACGTCGCTGATAGTATTCATCACCTGTTGAAGGGAAGGGTTCTTTCATGAAGGTTGTTATTCTGGCTGGAGGTTATGGAACGAGAATCAGTGAAGAGACCTATTTGAAGCCGAAGCCGATGATCGAGATAGGTGATAAACCACTGCTCTGGCATGTCATGAAAATCTACTCGCATTATGGATACCAGGATTTCATCATTTGTCTCGGTTACAAGGGGAATGTCATCAAAGAATACTTTGCACATTATTATTTGTATGGCTCTGATGTAACGATTGATTTCGGACATTCCAATACGAACGAAATCACTGTACACAATCGCTATCTGGATCCATGGAAGGTGACGTTAGTGGATACGGGACAAGATACGATGACGGGAGGGCGGATTAAACGCATACAGAAATATGTGGGTGATGAAGCTTTTATGCTGACATATGGAGACGGCTTATCGGATATCGATATAGGAGAACTTGTTAAATTCCATGATGCACATGGTAAGCAGGCAACCGTTACAGCTACACAGCCGACAGGACGGTTTGGAGCATTACAATTGACGGATAAGCAACAGGTGCTCGGATTTCAGGAGAAGCCACAAGGGGATGGAGGTTGGGTGAATGGAGGCTTCTTTATGCTCGAGCCAACGATCTTCAATCTAATCGAAAAGGATTGCACGGTGTGGGAACGAGAACCGCTTGAAGAGCTTGCTAAATCTGGTGAACTAATGGCCTTTAAACATCACGGATTCTGGCATCCAATGGACACTTTGCGTGATAAAAATTATTTAGAAGACCTGTGGAAATCGGGTAAAGGGTACTGGAATAAGGGCTAAGGGGTTGAGTGCGCTGAGTAATTCATTCTGGAATGGAAAAAGAGTGATGATTACGGGTCATACAGGATTTAAAGGAAGCTGGCTATGCTTATGGCTGCATGCACTGGGGGCGCAAATAACTGGATATGGATTGAATCCTAGGAATTCCCCTAGTTTGTTCGAGTCAGCACGTATTCAGGATATTTGTCGTTCCGTTACTGCTGATATTCGAGATTATGACTCATTACTCCGTACGATCAATGAGGTGAAGCCAGAGATTATTATTCATATGGCTGCGCAGCCACTTGTTCGCTATTCTTATACCCATCCTGTTGAAACGTATGAGGTAAATACTCTTGGAACAGTCTATCTCCTTGAAGCAATACGAACTGCTACAATAAGCGGAATAAACATCCATGCAGTACTCAATGTGACTACAGATAAATGCTATGAGAATCAAGAATGGGCATGGGGTTACCGCGAGAATGATCCATTAGGAGGATATGATCCTTATTCCAATAGTAAAGCCTGTTCAGAGTTGGTAACTTCTGCTTTTCGTAAAAGTTATTTTCACCCTACCAACTACGATGTGCATGGTATCAGTATTGCTACGGCAAGAGCTGGTAATGTCATTGGTGGTGGAGATTGGTCAGTGGACCGAATCGTTCCGGACTGTATTCGTGCTTTATTATCTGGTAATAGATTACCCATCCGCTATCCTGCGGCGATCCGACCCTGGCAGCATGTACTTGATCCTTTGCAAGGCTACATGTTACTTATTCAGAGGATGGTGGAGCAAGGAGAGAAGTATGCTGATGCATGGAACTTTGGACCAAGTGAAGACAGTGTTCGGAATGTGAATTGGTTAGTCAAGACATTAGGAGCGTTATGGGGCGAACCTGACTTTTATGATATCCAGAGTGGAACTACTCTCCATGAGACTTCTACACTTAGGCTTGATAGTGCAAGAGCCAAGCAGGATATAGGATGGCAGCCTAAATGGGACGTGGATCAGGCGATCACTGGAACAGTAGAATGGTATAAGGCTTATCAGAGACAAGAAGATATGAGGAATGTAACCTTAGATCAGATCAATGCTTATATGTTAAAGGATGCCTAGGGGATATGAACGGAGGGTTTCAATTGAAATTGTCTGATTACGTCATTAATTTTATTAGTAAGCAAGGCGTGCATCATATCTTCGAGATGACTGGAGGAGCAATCGTTCATCTACTTGACTCGACGATCGAGCAACAGGATATATCATGTGTGTCTGTTCATCATGAGCAGGCAGCTGCATTTGCTGCGGAAGGCTATAGCCGGATTAACGGTAAGCTGGGAGTAGCGATGGGGACGAGCGGGCCAGGAGCGCTTAATTTGATTACTGGTATCGGCAGCTGTTATTTTGATTCGATTCCCTGTTTATTCATTACAGGACAGGTTAATACGTACGAATATAAGTTTGATAAGCCAGTGAGGCAGATTGGATTTCAAGAAACAGATATTGTAAGTATCGTCACACCCATTACGAAGACGGCAGTGATGATTACGGATGCCGGTCAAATTCGATATCAATTGGAGCGAGCAGTATTCATCGCCCAACATGGTCGCCCTGGACCTGTCCTACTTGATATTCCGATGAACATTCAGCGAGCTCAGATTGAACCCGATCTGCTGGAAAGCTTCTTTGATAGTGAAGAATATCGTGGATATTCTAATTTCAATATAGATTGTCAGATTGAGGAGATTGAAGAGGTCATTACTTTGTTAGAGAAAGCGGAACGACCGATTGTTCTTGTTGGGGGAGGAGTAAGGGCGGCTGATGCGGTCAAGGAACTTAGGGATTTCATTGAGTTAACTGGTATTCCGGTCGTGAGTTCATTGATGGGCTTAGATGTGCTTCCAGCGGGACATTCTTCGAATATGGGACTGATCGGGTCGTATGGTAATCGTTATAGCAATCTTGCCTTAGCGAACTGTGATGTATTGCTTGTATTAGGTTCTCGACTAGATACCCGGCAGACGGGGACAAGACCACAGACATTTGCCCGCGGAGCGAAGAAAATTCATGTGGATATAGAAGCCGTGGAGTTGAATGCAAAGGTACAGGTCGATCTGGCCATTCATGCGGATGTGAAACAATTCCTATTTGATATTACCAAAGCTTTATTTGGAAGAAAGTTACCTGATTACGAACCATGGGCAGCGATGATTCGTGATCATAAGGTGAAATATCCAAGTGGTGATTCAATAGTTAATCACAATGTGATTGATCCCAACCAGTTTATAGAATTATTGTCTTCACGGTGCGCTGAAGGGGATGTGATCGTACTGGATGTCGGTCAACATCAGATGTGGGCGAGCCAATCATTCCAATTGCTCGAGGATCAGCGTTTGCTGAACGCAGGAGGGATGGGAGCCATGGGATTTGCGCTACCTGCAGCTATCGGTGCCGCAATGGCAGCACCGAATGCCAGAATCATTGTTATTGCTGGAGATGGGGGTATACAGCTTAATATTCAAGAATTGCATACCATTGAACAGAATCATCTTAATATTAAAGTGTTCGTGATGAATAACAGAAATCTTGGTATGGTTCGGCAATTTCAGGATATGTACTTCGACGGTCGCCAGCAATCTACCGTGGAAGGATACGGATGTCCTGATTTGGTCAAGGTAGCAGAAGCTTACGGTATTCCAGGAACTAGAATAGCCAATATGTCTGAAGCTACGGAGAAGATTGATCTGGCACTGCGCAGTAAAGGAAGTTATTTCGTAGAAGTAATGCTTGCTATAAATACGAATGTGAATCCGAAGTTAGTCGTAAATAGACCTATTGAAGACATGTCGCCTTTACTTACGAGGGAACAATTAAGAAAGGTAATGTTGATCGATATGCTTGATGAGTTAGAAGGGGGATAACGATGGGATGGATAGGCATGGAGACGGCAGCGCTCTTTAACCGATTTGGCTTGAATAGTCATGTTGAGGAAGGAGGCCAATCGATTAATCCGGCTGGAATAGCGATTGGGACCAATGTTTATATACGCTCAAGATATTGGTTTAATGTGATTGATCCACATATCGGCGATATGCCAAAGATTATTATCGGTGATGGTTGTCAATGCAATCTAGGACTTATTCTATCAGCAGTCAATCGGATAGAGTTGGAGACTAACGTGCTTATTGGACCCAATGTCTATATTTCTGATACGGATCATCAATATCGGGAAGTGGGAGTCCCAGTTCTATCCCAAGGCATCACGACACGATCGGATCAAGTGATAATTGGCGAAGGAGCATGGATCGGCGCGAACGCGGTGATTGTAGGAAATGTTAGAATCGGCAGGGGGAGTGTGGTCTCGGCGAATTCTGTAGTCGTCCGCAATGTACCTGATTATTGCGTCGTTGGAGGAGCGCCTGCGAAAGTTCTTAAGGTATATCAACCAGCAACGAATGAATGGGTAAGAACTAATACCCAACAAGAGGTAGAACAACTACTTAAGCAAAGAAAAGAAGAACCCTTGCTCTCCATCTGTATTCCTACCTATAACCGATCTACGGATCTGGAGAAATGTCTGACCTCCATCTATTCACAGATCGGCAATTGCGATCTATTCGAGGTATGTATATCAGATAATGCATCCGATGATTCGACTCCATCAGTCGTTGAACGATTTCGTATAAAGTATAACAATTTGAAATATCAACGAAATGCAACGAATATCGGAGCCGACCGTAACATTCAGCATGTACTTGGACAGGGCAGAGGGAAATTCCTCAAGCTTCAGGGTGACGATGATTTTTTTATGGAGAATACACTTATTCCTTTGTTACATGTGCTGTATAAACATCATGACTGTGCAGTGTTCCACATTGATCTGCTAAAAGGAGGTTATTGGGTCGATACTGGAGAAGGGCTTGCAGAATATCTTAAGGGCTCATCCATATCGGGTACCTTTATTTCATCCATGATCTTACAGCGTGATGCTTGGCTCGCACTTGAGGATAAGTCGAAATATATAGATTCTTCGTTTAATCAGCTCTATTGGCAGTATGCAATACTCGCACAACAGCCGAAGTTCTGCATTATTCATCGCTCGATGTTCACCTATGCTGGTAACGATCCGATTGGTTATAATTTTGGGCGTGTATTTATAGAGAGTTATCAAAAAATTCTACAGAGTTTCATCGATAATGGATTAACGGAAGCAGATATAAGAGAAAATAAGAAGAATGTACTCTATAGTTTTATTATTCCTTGGTATGCACGTTTCGTTACGACTGGTCAGAATGATAGAGTCGAGGGATTCGAACAGTATTTTACAGAATATTATGGCGAGGAAAAGTATTACGAGGAAGCGCTACAACAGTTGAGAGCTATTACTTAAATGATGATCTATCTCGTTATTATAACTTAAAAGAGGTTTCTCTTAAGTTCTATATAGACTATGAGGAGCCTCCTTCTGCTTTCTGCTTGATAAGATGTAATGCAGGTCAATAATCTAGTCTACATTTCATCAGCGATACCTAGCAGAGCAATACCGAGAATCACAACAATAATAACGGCGTACTGCAGCTTACTGAGCTTCTCTTTGAGGAATATTCGGGAGAGTATCACCGAGAATATACTGTATGAAGCAATGAGTGGTGCTGCGATAATAGCGTTACTAGACATAGCGAATACATAAAAGAACTGTCCGGCTGTTTCTAGAATAGCGGCCAATCCTTTGTCTCGTTCTTTGAATACGTTGAATTTTTCTTTTCTTATGAATTTGAGGTAAATAAATGACAATACGGCACATATGAAAAAGGTAAACTCATAAGCAAGAAGTGCTCCATCTTCACTGATCAGTTTCATCTCATCTAAATAGATTGCATCAGCAAAAGTTCCAAGTCCGTCGATTAAGCTATACAGAATCGGGAAGATGATGGCGATAAAGCCAATTTGGTACTTCTTATCAATCAGTGTTGAATTTGCTCGTAGAGCATTGTTCTCAGCTTTCTTTTCTAATATAGCAATCCCAATCACACCTAAAGTGATGATGACTATACCCAATATTTCAAGCATACCCAGCTCGTGGGTGAAAAATATGAATAATAGTATTGCTGTTATGGCTCCAGATGAATTTTGCACGGGAGATGCAATCGAAAGTTCAAGATATCTCAACCCGATATATCCGATGGTCATTGACAAAATGTAAAGAGCGGAAACAGGGAAATATCGAACTAAGTCCATTGGATCAAATGTTATTCCTGTGATGAGCATATAAGCTATGCCATGAATCCCCATGACTAAACCAACGATAATGACGATCTTAATATGGCTGAATCTATCGCTGCTATCTGAACCTTTCTTGTAAAATAGGTCAGCTCCGCCCCAAGCGAAAGCTGTTATTAATGCAAATACAAACCACATGATCATTTCTCCTTTCACAAACCGACGTAAAGTATAACTTAAATTGTCAGTATGCCACAATGACAAAGCTTATAGAGATTAAGGGAAGTATAAAATTTACTGATTACGATTGGTGCCATGGTAAATGGCTATTGTCCAAATCGAACTGTTTACAGGATCAGACTTTGTCGATACAATGAATTTGTGTAAGCGCTATCCATAAATTGATATAGGAACTAAGGAGGCAAATCATGAGTAAACAACGAGTTATCGTCACCGGAGGTAGCGGGTTAGCAGGGAAATGGATATTGAAGCATTTTGTAGAACAGAATTATGAAGTGATTAATCTAGATATGAAAGTCCCTGATGAATCTATTTGTCGGACGATCATAACAGATCTAACGGATTTGGGACAAGTTCATAATGCGCTCTCTCAATATGGTAGTGGGCACCGACAAGAGGTAGCAGGGATCGTGCATTTCGCAGCCATTCCACAAGCCTATACTCATCCTAATGAAGTGTGCTATCGAAATAATGTAATGAGTACATATAACATCTTGGAAGCTGCAGCTAATCTTAATATAGGTAAAGTAGTTATTGCATCAAGCGAGTCTTCATATGGTATCTGCTTTGCCAATGAATTCTTTGAACCTAAATATATCCCTATGGATGAAGATCACCCTCAACTGCCAGAAGATAGTTATGGATTGTCTAAGATCGTGAATGAGGTCGCCGCAGAAGCATTTAATCGCCGAACTGGTATGCAGGTAGTAAGCTTCCGTCTCGGTAATATTCTTGTACCGGAACGATATGCAGAAGTGAAGGCACGGTTTGATCAGCCAGAGGATCGACTTCGTATTCTATGGAGTTACATTGATGCGAGAGATGTCGCCTCCGCTTGTCGTCTGGCGATTGAGATAGATGGACTTGGAGCGATCGCTTTAAATCTTGCTGCAGATGATTCTTCTTCAGATCAACCTACGCTAGATTTAGTTAAGCGGTATTTGCCAGGGGTGACTGATATTCGTGATTCACTTGAAGGAAGAGCCACACTGTTATCAAGTGCAAAAGCAAAGAAAATGTTAGGATGGCAAGCACAATATAAGATTATGGAACAGTAATTTCACTCAAGGAATATAAAGAAGTTAGAGTATTATCTCTAGCTTCTTTTTTTGGCTTATATATAATATAAATAACATAATATTTGGATAGTTAGAGATTATTTCGGATTTCTATTGTAGAATAATGATGTATTATTGAATGCGCTTACAAAACTAATAAACATGCATACTTTTCCTAGTGATTTAAAGGAGGAACATGATGAAAAGAGTTCTTATTATCGATGATGAACCCTATGTTCTTGAAGGATTACGATGGATGGTGGATTGGTCAAAGTATGGGTTCGAGCTATGTGGTGAAGCGATGGATGGAGAAGAAGGTTATGAACTCCTGCATAGTTTGAAGCCTGATTTGGTCATAACGGATATTGATATGCCATGCATGAACGGCTTATCACTGATTCAAAAGACGATGAAGGAATGCATAATTATCCCCAAATTTGTGATTTTGAGCGCTCATATTAAATTCGATTATGTACAGACGGCAATTCGTTATAAGGTATCTCACTATATTCAGAAGCCCATTATGGCAGATGAAGTGGAAGAGGTTCTACATAAGGTTCAACAAGATATGGAATTGGAACGTAAACAGCTACTTCTTGATCAGGAAATTAAACAGAGGGCATTTACCGCTACGATTTCCCAATGGGTTCGTGGAGAATCTTTGAATGAAATGCCTTCTCATGTCCCTGATTGGCTTGGATTTAAGAAAACTCCCTCCTTTAGAATTCTATTGTTAGAATTAGAGAGTGACAAGCATGACGTACTCAGA
This sequence comes from Paenibacillus crassostreae, assembly GCF_001857945.1. NCBI lineage: Bacteria > Bacillati > Bacillota > Bacilli > Caryophanales > Paenibacillaceae > Paenibacillus > Paenibacillus crassostreae. The sequence goes on along the minus strand of NZ_CP017770.1, from coordinate 1,759,550 downwards.
AATATGCCTAAATCGGTGATGGAACAGATCGGACAGCAATGCATCATAGAAATAACCTCTTGGTGTAAATGTTCATTGTTCCATGAACCAGATGGTCGGATGGGTGTCTTGTTGGTTGAAGGACCAACGATCCGCAGAACGGTGATAAGTCATCTATCTAAATTAGCTTCATATGTGAAATCCTCATTTCAACTAGACATTTCGTTCTACATAAGTGGTCAGGGGTATGGACTAACAGAATTACACGAATTATACCAGCAGGCATTGCAAGCTAAGATGATTAGATTAACAGCGAGTAAAGCGGGGGTCTTCTTCTTTACTACCCAAACGAAAGATAGGCTGTTTAATGATACTTTGAATAAGCGTATAGACAAGCTAATAAGTATAGTGAAAGAGGGGCAGTTGGTCGAGCTATCAGAGCAGATTCATTTGATTTTTGAAGATTTTAATACTATGGGAGCCAATTATCAGGATATTGTGAATGTTATGGTGATCATCCGATCTCAGTTAATGAATCTAATGCTGCAATGGAATGCTGTAGAGAATATTAGCGATCGAGTATCTTTGATTACCGAGGATGTCCCTATTTATATTACGCAATTGAAGAGAGAACTTATTGAAATATGTACCGAAATTGCCTCTATGCTAGATGTATTGAAGAAAGAGAAGTCAGAGCTTGATCCGATGTATGAAATTATCGAGTATGTGAAATTGAATTATAGTCATAAACTGCAGCTTCAAACACTTGCCCAACAATTCAAATTGAATGTGGTGATCCTTGGTCAATGTTTCAAGAAATATAATGGTATGTCTTTTAACGCCTACATCCATTATTTAAGAATCGAAGAAGCGAAGAGGTTACTACGTCGGACGGATTTAAAGATAGAACATATTGCAAAGAAAGTTGGTTACTCAAATCCGGAATATTTTGTGGAGAAATTCAAAGTTCTAACGGATTGTATCCCGTCAATGTATAAGAAAAATAATGGTTGAGTCTATCATATTCAGGGAGGATGCGAATGCGGAGACACTCTATTAGGGGATTTACTCATATCATTAATGATATTCCATTGAAATACAAATTCCTATTAATCTACTTATTGTGTGTGCTGATTCCCATTATTGCGATTAACATTCTCTTCTATAAGCAAATTTCACAGAACATTCTACTTCGTGAAGAGGAGAACATTGCGATCTCAATGAATCGAGCCACGAAGGAAGTGACAAGGATGTTCGAAGATTTAGTTAGTCTAAGCCATACAATCTCTATTGATAGAACACTATATGAGGCAATAGACCGGACTTATGCAACCCCAGTAGAATTCTATGAGGCCAATAATCTTATCTTGCGGAACAAATTAAATGTACATTTGTCAGTTCACCCCAATCTGCAGGAACTAGGCATATTTACGAATAACGACACCATTGCAAGTGGTGGTGAATATTTCTATGTAGATACCAACCTGAGAAGTACCTCATGGTATAAGAAGATTCAATCCTCTACCGATCAAGTCATTGTATATGCTTATATTAATGGAGTATCCCTATCTCTGAACAAACCAACTAGACAGATTAGTATTATGTATAAACTTGATAACTTTAGAGATCTACGAACCTATAATAAGCATTTAAAAATTGACCTCAAGATGGATAAATTAAGTGAGATTCTGAGTAGCGAGCGGGATTATTTAGAATTTCAATTGATCGATAATCACAATCGTGTTGTGCTGACAAGTCAACAGGAAGATAAGATGGCTTCTTCTGAAATGCTATCAATAAGCGGGGATATAGGTGATGAGAAGGTTCGCTTTGAGAGAAATTTAGGGGTGGCTACTTATATGAAGGGTTGGAAATTAATCGGAACTTCGAATCATCATAAAGTAACAGATCTGGTGAACCAATCAAGAAGCTTTATGATTACAATGATGATGATCAGTACATTAATACCGACGCTTCTAATCATCATTATGTTGAAATCTTATCATTTCCGAATGAAGAGCTTGTCTAGGCATATGGGAAAGGTCAGAATGGGTGTGTTTGATCCAGTGATTTTAGCCGAAAGTAAAGATGAGATGGGTGGACTGATTCATAGCTATAATCTGATGATAGGGAAAATTAACTCGCTGATTAACGATGTATATAAATTAGAGATTCAGAAGAAAGATTTAGAACTTGAACGGATTCGTGCTGAGCTTAATGTATTGCAGAGTCAGTTGAATCCCCACTTTTTGTTTAATACGTTGAATGCTTTGTTGGTGGTTAGTACGAAGAATGGTTATACCGAGGTTGTAAATGTTATTAAGGACCTGTCATTAATTCTTCGCCGTTTGTTAAGTTGGTCAGATGATCTTGTAACATTGCAAGAAGAAACTCGGTTTACTGATATGTATTTACAAATTGAGAAGTTTCGTTTTATGGAACATTTTGACTACACAATGACGATTGATGAGTCGGCATTATTATACAAGATACCGAAGATGAGCATTCAACCGTTAGTGGAGAATGCATGTAAGCATGGATTTCAAGCGCGAAAAGGGATCCGGAATATTGAGGTCACAGCACATGTAACTAGTGACCAGTTAATTGTAACTGTAGAGGATAACGGTATGGGGATGGATGAGCATAGAATTCAAGAGGTCATAGAGTCTATCTCAAAAATTGACTATTCTGGTGCACATGTAGGGATTCGTAATGTATATAAAAGACTTGAACTCTACTATGACGGATGTGTAGAATTCCGGATTGAGAGTCAATTAGGACGGGGTACAAGGGTAGAATTTACGATTCCACTTAGTCAGATCAAGAAAGAGGACATGAATGAGGATGATCGGACCTAAATTTATGGGGGGTAGACCTATAGTTTGCAAATGGTAAAGAGGAATAGATCATTTATAATAGGTATTGCAAGCGTTTACATTATGATTTAGGGGGTTAGTTAATGGGCGTTACGAGGAAAAGATCGTTAACGACAGTGTTGATTTGTATGATGATATTTAGTGTCGTCATGATGGGATGTAGTAGTAACAACAACGCATCAAATACTAACACACCAGGGACTAACACAATAAGCAATGATACACCAAGCACAGACACTCCAAGTACGGACACTAACACCGAGGAAAAGTTGGAGCCAATTACGATCTCAGTATATAATGGCGCTCCAGGCCAGACTGCACCAGAGAGTAATAAAATCTACAAGAAGATTAAGGATGAACTCGGAGTTACCCTCGAAATGGAGTTTCTTGTAGGGGATAATGAGCAAAAACTGGGCGTGATGATCGCAGGTGGTGAATACCCAGATTTAATTACAGCAGATACGAAGTTAGTTGGAGCAGGTGCAGTCATTCCTTTGGAAGATTTGCTTGAAGAACATGCCCCGAAATTGCTGGAACATTATAAACCTTACTTAAAAAGAATGAAAGACTCTAGTGATGGTCATATTTATTGGTTGCCGAACTATGGTGTTTATACTGGGGCATTTAATGAAACTTGGTATGGGGGCCCAGCTTTCTGGATTCAGAAGGCAGTTCTCAAGGAATTTGGATATCCAAAAGTGAAGACATTGGATGAATATTTCGCTCTCATTCAGCAATACCAAGAAAAGTATCCAGAAATTGATGGACAACCGACGATTGGATTCTCAACTCTAGCATTTGATTGGCGGACTTTCGGTCTCAAGAATGCACCGCAGCATTTAGCTGGATATCCGAACGATGGTGGCGTGACGGTAGACAATAATGTAGCCAAGATTTTTGCAGATAAACAAATCGCGAAAGATTATTATAAGAAGTTAAATGATATTAATGCGTTGGGATTGATGGATAAAGAAGCATTTGCTCAGAATTATGATCAGTATTTAGCGAAAGTAGCTAGTGGTCGTATTCTCGGAATGTTCGATCAACACTGGAACTTCCAATCTGCTGAGGATTCACTGACAACACAAAAAAAGGATGATCGTACTTATGTAGGAATTCCTTTAGTTTATGATGATAGTATTACGGACTGGTATCGTGATCGTCCACCTATCAATCTAAATAATGGTTACGGTATTAGTGTGAATGCTAAGGATCCAGTTCGGATCATCAAGTTCTTAGAAGCCATGATGGATGAGGAGTGGCAGAAGACGTTACAATGGGGAATCGAAGGTGATGATTACCTAGTAGACGCAGAAGGAATGTTCTATAGAACGCAGGAGATGCGTGATCAACAAGTAGATCCAGCGTGGAAACTAGCTAATCGTGCACAATATCTTTTGGAATATATCCCTAAAATTCAAGGATCGTTTAGCGATGGGAATGCGAATACTCCAGGTTCACAATTGAAAGAATTTACAGATGGCCTGAAACCGCTGGATAAGGAAATCCTAGATGCGTACGGACATGGGATGTGGACTGATTTCTTTTCCGCACCTCCAGAGAATCCTATTCACTATGCAGCTTGGCAGATCGATCTGATTGAAGGATCTGAAGCGAGTGTAGCAGATACGAAGATCAATGATCTTTCATTGAAGCATTTACCAAAGGCCATCTTATCTAAGCCTGATGAATTTGATAAGGTTTGGAATGAGTATGTAGAGGAACTTGGTAAAGCTAATATTGAAGCTTATGAAGCACGAGTGAATGAACAGATTCAGTGGCGTGTTGAAAATTGGAGTGAATAAGCAGGAAAAATATGGATCAGGAAGGTATGATGCAAATTGCTTCATACCTTTCTTTTTAAAAAGAAATGGAGGGAGAGCATGTCTGAAATTGATATACCCGTATCGAACCCTAATGAAGTATCTAAGAAAAGCACTCTCATAAGCCCGAAAAAGAAAGGTTGGAGAGTGATTCGTGATCAGAAACAATTGATGTTCATGTCTGTACCCGTTATTTTATACATTATTTTGTTCTCTTATATTCCCATATGGGGATGGTCAATGGCGTTTCAGGATTTCAAACCAGCGAAAGCTTTCACGGAGCAGACTTGGGTAGGATTTAAGCATTTCAGCTTCCTATTTACAGATGAGACCTTCTTACGAGTATTACGAAATACACTAGCTATGAGTATGATTAATATGGCCCTTGGATTCGTGACAGCGATTGTATTCGCTATATTACTCAATGAGATTAAATCTAAATTTTTCAAGAAAACAGTGCAGACCGTTTCGTATTTACCACACTTTCTCTCTTGGATTATTGTAACGGGGCTTGTCGCTAACTCATTAGCTATTGAAGATGGTATCGTGAATGTCTTATTAATGAAGTTAGGTTTTGTAGATAGTCCAATTATGTGGTTAAATGAAGGGAAATATTTCTGGGGTATTGTCGCATCATCTCACGTCTGGAAGGAAGTGGGTTGGAATGCGATCATTTATCTTGCTGCTATTACGTCGATTAGTCCAGAACTTTATGAAGCAGCAGATATTGATGGGGCGAATCGTTACCAGAAAATGTTACATATTACGTTGCCAGGTATTAAGTCCATTATTGTCATTCTATTAATTATGAACTTAGGCTGGATTCTAGAAGCTGGATTTGAAGTTCAATATTTATTAGGTAATGGTCTCGTCGTCGATTGGTCAGAAACGATTGATATTTTCGTACTGAAATATGGACTTCGAATAGGTAACTATTCACTTGCCACAGCAGCCGGAATATTTAAGACCATCGTCAGTATCACCCTCATCTTTGCTGCGAATTCAATCGCCAAACGTCTTGGCGAAGAGAGATTGATCTGAGGAGGTCTAATGTTATGCTAAGAAAATCTAATAATTCTGGTAGCCTAGAGCCGGTTATTTTCCATACACTGAATACGGTATTTATGATTATATTAGCGGTTGTAACCCTGTACCCGTTCTTAAACACCCTTGCAGTATCATTTAATTCTGGGGTTGATACAGTTCGTGGAGGCATCTATTTATGGCCTAGATCTTGGACGTTACAGAACTATCGAGCCGTATTCATCACAGGTACTGTTCTAAATGCATTCTGGATATCAGTTGCTAGAACAATCATCGCGACGTTGCTTAGCGTTCTACTAACTTCTATGCTTGCGTACGTGCTTAGTAGAGGAGAGTTTTATTTCAGAAAGTCATTCACGTTAATAGTGGTCATGACGATGTATTTCAATGCAGGATTGATTCCCTATTATTTCTTGATTAAAGATTTACATTTGCTGAATTCATTCTATGTATATATTATACCGGGATTGGTTAGTGGATTTAATCTAATCGTCATTCGGACGTATATACGAACATTATCCGATAGTCTGATTGAGTCTGCTAAAATTGATGGAGCTGGAGAATTTAGAATCTTTCTGCAAATTATTCTTCCATTATGTAAACCAGTACTCGCTACAATTGCCTTATTTGTCGCTGTAGGTCAATGGAATGCATGGTTCGATACATTCTTGTTTGCATCTTCTAAGCAGAATTTAAGTACATTGCAATATGAATTAATGAAGTTATTGTCATCAACAATGAATTCGAATAGTAATCCTGGGATGGTCGCAGGGATGGATCAAGATTCAGCACGAAATATGATAACACCAATCTCTATTCGTGCAGCCATAACGATCGTTGCAGCTGTGCCTATTCTAGTTGTGTATCCTTTTATGCAGAAATACTTTGTGGCTGGTCTGCAAGTGGGTGGTGTTAAGGAGTAAGAAGTTATTTCCATTTTTGAAATAAATATAAGGATCTCCTTTTGGTTAAGGAGATCCTTTTTCTATTGTGCTAGGCTTATAAGTGGAATGTCCGTAGAAGAATTTAAAGGGAGAGTGAGACGCTGTTTATTTTTAAAATAAACGATTTCTTTAAATCCAATCTCTATAGCAAGTTGAATGGCTTCATCCAACATCGTTCCTATTTCATCTGGAAAGTGAGCATCGGAGGACAGGGTGATCGCAACGTCATAATCTTTCAGAATCGTTAAGAATGAAGCGCTAGGGCATATTTCCATATTTGGATGCTGATAGACTAGACCTGTATTTATTTCTGTAGCGACTTGTGTAACATTTAGGGCAGCGGCTATCTCATGGTAATGTACCAATAATTCATCTTCTGGAGGACGGTTATTGAATACCTTGATATGATCCAAGTGCGCCATAAATTGAAAAATACCACTATGGATTGCTTCTATAACCGTTTGATAATATTGTCTGTAAAGTGTTGAGGGATCTTCATTAGTAAATGGGCTCTGTGGATCAAGGTGATTAAACCTCAAGCCATTGTGGCAATGAACAGAACCAATGATATAATCTAGCTGGTAGGGTTGAAGAAGCGCTTTAAGTGTATCCTTGCTCCCAGGGAAATAATCCGCTTCAACTCCAATAGATAATTCGTCGTAGAACCTTGCGGCATTCCGCATTCCAGATAAATAATCATCGATGGAATTCGTACATACGAGATCTAACCATTCCCGTTGTATTCTACCTAACGGACTGTCATCTAATACCATAAATTGTTCATAATAAGCTTTAAACTCATAGAAGCGGTATAAATGATCTACAACACCGAACTTTTGAATCCCCTTCTTGCGACCTTGTTCAAGATATCTTGTGACCCAGTCTTCAGAATAACAACCTTCCTTCATTCTGCGAGCTAGGCTTCTTGTGATATGTTCGATCCAAGATCGAGAGTTACGCTCTGTATGATTTGAATGATTCCGTGAAGTTCGCTCCAAAGCTAATCCTGTTCGATTAAGCCATGCCAGAGAATAGGACCCTTCTTCTAAATGAAAGTGGAAATCAATTTTCAAAATATAGCCTCCTATATTTTAATATGAATCAATTTTATAATTAAACAAATTTATGGACTTGAAGAACATTGTTGTTAAATTATTGTATCAATGAAACATTAGCTGTAACTTCAACAAATGTAAAAATGATGTTAAATCAGAAGTGTAATAGGATAGTGTAAATTTACTAAATAAAAGCTATAATTTTTATAGATGTTTTTCCTTTCAGGATATCAAAGGAGCATAAAGTATGAAGAAGTTAACTATTGAAGATGTTGCCCTACAAGCAGGAGTTTCTAAGAGTACAGTGTCTCAGTTCCTAAATAAAAGATATAAATATATGAGCGAATCCACAAAAGCGCGGATTGAAGAGGTTATTAAAGAGCTGAATTACCAACCTAATGGTCTGGCTAGAAGTTTGAAAAGTAATCGCACTCATATGGTTGGAGTCATTGTAGCGAATATAGACTATACTCTTTCGATCCAGTGTATCCGAGCGATTGAGAGCGAGTTACAATTACATGGAATTCAGGTCATTATCTGTAATGCAGATGAGAATCCAGACAAAGAGAGTAAGTATATTGAAATGCTGCTTGCTCGACAGGTCGATGGATTAATTATATTTCCAACGGGGAAGAATGCTTCTTCGTACAGTCGCCTGATTGAACAGAATTTTCCGATTGTCTTTCTGGATCGACTTGTTGAACAAGTCACGACACATAGTCTACTTCTAGATAATGAAATGGCTGTCAAGATCGCGATTCAAGAGCTAACACAACATCAACATGAGCGAATCGCGCTTATTACATTGCCTCACGAGACACATCGGATCACGCCTAGGGTGGAAAGATTGAGTGGGTATAAGCGGGCACTGGAGGATAATGGACTCGAAATTAGAGATGAGTATATTCGAAGTGTACCTAAGGAAGAGGTTCAGGAGATGCTGGATAAATTACTTCATTTACAGCACCCACCTACAGCAATTCTTGCAGGGAATGATGTTGTACTCGCGGAGATGTTGAAATACTGTAGTACGCATAACCTTCAAATTCCAGAGGATATCTCGGTGATTGGTATTGATGATGCTGACTTCGCTCATATTTACAATCCTAATATTACTACTATTGGTCAACCAACACATGATATGGGCAAACAGGCAGCGAGAATATTGCTTCAATGTATTGAAGAACCGGGAGAGTCTGTCCCGATTATTTATCGATTTGTACCTGAATTACATAGGGGAAAGTCAGTTAGAACAATAACTAGGATATAACACACAAAAAGTGCTTGAGCAGGTTAATTCTGCTTAAGCACTTTTTCCAAAAATATAGATTGATTATTTCATGAATGATTCCAATTTGTCCCGAGTAGGTAAGCCGTCCATATCCCCAGGTGACATGACCGCAAGAGCACCGATGGCATTCCCACGTCGGGTAGCTTCCTCTAGTGAAAGTCCATCAAGAAGTGCACTGATCACACCAACGGCAAATCCATCTCCCGCACCAACGGTATCAACAACATGAGTAACAGGGAAACCTTTAACGTACCCTGCTTGTTCTACTGTTTGATAATAGGCTCCCTCTGCCCCCAATTTAATGACAACAACGGATATACCTCGATCTAGATAAAAGGAAGCGATATCCTCAGGTGTCTCATAACCAGTTAAGATTCTCCCCTCATTAATTCCTGGTAGGAACCAATCACAGTTAGAGGATAAGTCATTAATCGTCTTCACCATAGTTGAGGTATCAGGCCATAATTTCGGGCGTAGATTGGGGTCGAAGGAGATTGTCTTGTCCTTGTCTTTCATGAATTTCATGGCATGGACAGCAAATTCATGACATTCCTGAGATAACGCCACCGATATGCTCGTCATATGCATATGTCTAGCGGATGAGAAATAATCAGCATCGAAATCAGATACGTTCAATTTGGAAGCTGCAGAACTTTTTCTGAAATATTCAACGATCGGATCACCTGTTATGACTTTGGATTTCACGAGCATTCCAGTAGAATATTGTTCTGTAAAGGTCATGCTACGTGTATCTATTTTCTCTTTCTTCAGAGCTTCTACGATGAATTTTCCGAAGTTGTCCTCACCTAGCTTGGTTACGAGTCCCGCATTCAATCCTAGCCGTGACAATCCTACCGCAACATTCGTCTCTGCTCCTGCGAGAGCTTTGGAGAATGAAAAAATCTCATGTAAAGGTCCAGGTTCATTAGCATAGAACATCGCCATAGGCTCTCCAAAAGTAACTACATCTAAATGGTTGTTCATCATAAATACCTCCTTAATAATGTGTGAGTTCACATATCAAACTATTTACTTAGAAATTATCACATAAAACGGTTTTTAACAATAATAAGTTATATTTCTATTGACTGATCACGTTGAAATAATTAGAATTTCATGTATAATAACAAAATTATTTTATCAAGTTTACTAAACTTTTTATTAAAAAGGAGAATGAATAAAATGAAGAAGATCAAAGTGTTACAGAATATTTCAGCGGTAGGCGTAGTTGCTGTTATTAGAGCTGATACTCCTGAAGCGGCTATTCGGATGTCTGAAGCTTGTATTGAAGGTGGACTTAATAATATCGAAGTAACTTTTACAACACCCGATGCAGATCATGCGATCAAGATTCTTGCTCGGAAATATGGTGATAAAGCAGTTATTGGAGCGGGTACCGTACTCGATCCATTAACAGCAAGAATTGCTATCTTGGCAGGTGCTGAGTTTGTCGTGAGTCCTTCTTTTGAAGAAGAGACAGCTAAAATGTGTAACTTGTATAGCATACCTTATATGCCAGGTTGTCTGACCTTAAATGAAATGAAGGAAGCGTTGAAGTTGGGCGTAGATGTACTGAAGTTATTTCCGGGTAGTGCATTCGGGCCGGATTTCATTAAGGCTGTTAAAGGACCGATGCCTCATGTGCAGATTATGCCTACGGGTGGCGTGGATCTGAATAATATGGAACAGTGGATTCGTAATGGAAGCATCGCAGTCGGTATCGGTGGAAATTTAACGGCTCCAGCCAAAGACAATCGCTATGACCTTATTACAGAATTAGCTGCACAATATGTTGCTAAATTTCAGGAGATTACTCAGCAATAAACAACTAATTTGCCAATTAGCTATATGAAAGAGTCATCCTTCTTAATCTACTTGATTCTGGAGGGTGGATTTTTCTGTTCATAATAAGCAGACCACGAAGAGTTCGTGGTATATTAATAGGAGTGATTTACAAATTTCTACGAAATGGATGGTTGTGAGATGGCATCATTCCAGATGAACGAGTATGTTAATGAAACAGTTAGGGCGTATCAAGCGAAGGATGAGGATGCACAGGATATCATGGATATTCTGTTAGGCATAGCAAGATGGCTTAAGAGCAAGGGTTCTAGGCAATGGGAAGGTCTATTACATGGTGAAGATAGCCATGATATGATTGGCTCAATTTCAAAAGGTGAGGTATTTGTTTTTAAAGAAAATGGAGTTTGTGTGGGAATTGTCATTCTGAAGCAGCAAGCTAGTCCATGGGATATAAATTTATGGGGTGAGCATGAGGCGCATCTCGATAACTCTGTATATGTACATAGACTTGCGGTTAGTCGTGGATATGGTGGACAGGGTCTAGGAAAAGAAATCATGCTTTGGGTGCAACAGGGTATTCAATTCAAAGACAAGGATGTTATTCGGCTGGACTGTATAGCCAATAACGAACTATTAAATAGTTTTTACCTACAATGTGGTTTTAGCTATAAGGGTGAAGTCGAAGGTTTTAGCAAATATGAGAAATGGTTACCAATGTAACCATACATCAATCCATGACAAAAACCTACAAAATATGATACTCTTAAGCTTAAGATGTTAGAGTGACGTCTGCAATGACATGTGCAGGCTTATTTTTTATGGATAAGGAGAGTGACAGGCGGATTGAATATGTTTAGGCAATTTATGAAAGCATCAAGAGCTTCGATTATTATGGTAATGTTGATTCCTGTTGCATTAGGTGCACTAGGAGCTTATATGTGGGACGGTGTATTTCATATTGGACTATTGTTGTTAACACTCTTAGGATCAGCACTGGCACATTTATTCTCAAATATGATTAACGATCTATGGGATTATAAGAATGGGGCCGATTCTAATGTAGAAGAGGGGATAGATGCGATAACTAGCCACTCAGGTTTTCTGACAAACGGGATGTGGAGTGTACGTACTTACACGTTCGTAACTTGGTTGTTATTTGGTATCGCTATTTGTTGTGGTATCATCTTGAGTTTCTTTAGTGGTTGGTGGGCATTCGTACTAGGATTATTAGGTGGGATGATTGCTTATTTCTATGTGGCACCTCCGCTGAAGCTTGGTTATCGGGGAAAAGGGTTGGGTGAAGTAGCTATTATCCTTTCGTTTGGTGTGTTACCTGTAATGGGATCTTATTATGTTCAGACAGCTCATATGGATGTTCGTGCGCTACTATTATCGTTACCGATCGGACTACTGACGACTCTTATTTTATTTAATCACCATTTCTTACATTGGCAATTGGATCGCCAAGCAGGCAAAAAGACGTTAATTGTCGTATGGGGTGAAGCAAAGGCACTTCGCTTCTCTAAAATACTACTTTTATTAGCGGCGCTATCGCTCGTTGTATGCACTATCGTAGGTGTGTTGCCTTATTATTCATTGATTGCATGTTTAGCTTTAATTCCGTTGTATCGTGTATATGGTGGGTTGAAGGAACATAATAAATCACAAGCATATCTACCTTTAATGGGAGGTTCCTTGCAAGCGACCGTACGCTTCGGAGCCATACTCATCCTGATCATGATTATTCAAGGTCTAATGTTCTGATTATTAAGATGTTAATATATTGAAGAAAGAGGGATTTAAGATGGAACAACAGCGTGTGATTGGTGATTTTCATACCATTTTAGATGAAGGGAAAGTGTGGAAAATAGGTGGGTTCCCACTTCCTGACGGAACATTCTGGGAGTATCGCGAGCCAGATGCAGTTGTGATCGTACGCAATGGAATTCTGTATGCTCGCGCAACATTAAGTCGTCAGAATAATCATATCCAAATTCTAGATAATGCTAAACATATGTACTATTCGGTAGATCCCGTCGAAGTACCTGAAGCAGGCGAAGTAAGTTTTGAACTTCAAATTCGTGCACGTTCACAGAATACAGCTCCTGGAGATTTATATGATGGATATGTATCTGTTAATTTGCTGGATTTCACAACAGGAGCAGCGCTTGATTTCTTTGCTGGAAATGATAAATATGCAAGTGTATATGCCGTGCTACCTTTTCCAGGTGTAGAGGTTCCTCCATCTGACAAGACACGATACTTCTGTGTGTTCAAAGAAGATACGAACTTTAAGGCGAGAGAATTCAACACATATAAAATAACGTATAATCGCGCTAAAGATGAAGCAGTATTCTATCTAAATGGGGTAGAGATCAGACGGGAGAAGAACATTCCGATCAAGTTCAATCAGTTCACGATTGCGCTTGGGATGATGACTGAGAAGGACCTATCGCCAGAAGGCAGCGTATCTGTTCATGGACAGACTATTATTGCGGAGTGGTCACCGGTTACTGTGACTACGATTGAGGGATCAAAAGATGTTAAAGTATCGAATGAAGTGGAAGTTACGGAATAGATGGGTTGTATATTTAAATGAAGACAAGAGCTGTTCGCAGATGTGGTTACACACGTTGCGGACAGCTCTTGTTGCTTAAAAAAAGCATAAATTTTACTTGAATCAATTTCATAATCGCCGATGCATCTAAATCGATTTTCGTAATTATGAAATTGATTCTTGATACTCTATTTCTTATATTCGGGTAGCTCATCTAACGTAAGGACATAAGGATGATTGTATACTTGCTGGATATGTTCTTTGTTATTCTGTATCCCATCATTAATGAACTCTCCCTCCCACGTGCAGAACCAACTCCAATCACTCTGATATTCTTGAAGAAGATCAGGATCAGGTATTGGCCCATTCTCCGTTAGAGCAACCAACTTCCGGTCTTGGACAAGTTCTACGAGTTGATCATAGCGGTGGTTAATAGGACTATAATCTCCTGCTAAAGGATAAGAATCGATACTGATAATATCGACGACATCATCTCCAGGATACCACTCTGGTGATTCTGAATTCCAAATCCAGATGAGATTGTTGAGTTGATGGACATTAGTTAAGCGATCATAGAGTAGACGATAGAGTTTTTTAGCAGGCTCAGGACCTTTAGCTCCCCACCAGAACCACCCCCCTTCAGCCTCATGTAAAGGTCTCCAAAGGACAGGGATGTTAGCCTCTTGAAGACGTTTTAATTGTATGGCGATCACATCGATGTCGTTTAGGATCATCTTATAATCCTCTGAATCGGGATTCGCTAAAGCTTGCTCTATATCGAATGTTGTTCCTTCTGTATAGAAGCCCTTATACCAAGGTTGTTCAACCGAATCAATCAGGTCTTTAGGTGCGTTCCAATGCCATGCGAGTGTTGTGATTCCACCGAGTTCATCCCACTGAAGGATATTCTCAACTTCCTTCGAGTTTGAACCATGTGCAACACGGGTTGGAGAGTATTCGATTAAATCGAATCCGACCACCGCAGGAAGCTTACCATATTCAGCCTTTAGTTCCAGCGCTTCAATAAGATTCTGCTGTCCAGATAGTATGTTCTTTCCATAGTGATCTAGTAAAAATTTATGTAGTGTGAGTGCTTCTTTAGTTGCGTTAGGGTTAACAAGTTCATTCTTCACTTGATGTTTTGATTTGGGAGCGACCTTTTGAATTTTGACATAATCGATATCATACCAGCCCCATCCAGTCGTGAAGGTGAAGGTATTATCACCTTCTAGTAATTTAACTCTTCCATACTTCAACTCAGTAAATCCTGTCGTAGGTACTAATTTAACATCAGCAAATGGTTGTCCATTAAGCGAGAGGTTGCTCTGTTTATCACCATTTGGGCCGTTATACCCGATCCAGAGTTGATACATTCCCTCTTCAGGAGCATGTAGCTTTACAGATAATGAATCCTCAGGTTGATCGAAGCCAGTAACATATCCATTCCCAGAGAATAGAGCAGTCTGTTGACTCTTCTCAACCCCATTGAGGACACCATCTTCTGCCTCGAAAAAGATAATAGGCTCTTCTCGGTTACTTAAGAAGTAGCTTGTAAATGCCACGGTAATAATAACTAAGCTCGTCGCCGTAAGGATGATCCATTTCTTCATAATAACCCTCCATTATAAGTATACATGTGTCTAATCATAAGCTTACAATGATATACAGTAAATGGAGAAATTAATACGGGATTTACCAATTATACGATGATAAACTGTTGAAATTACGATACAATCATGGATATAACATGATGGGTGGGTGAATAGGTAAAGTGGCAGGAACAATATTACTCGTGGAAGATGAGCTTTCCATAGGAGAGATGGTTATCACTTACTTAGAGAAGGAAGGATTTACTGTTATCCATGCGAAGGATGGGGAAGAGGCATTACGGATATTTACCCTCGAGTCATTCGATCTGATTCTTCTAGACCTGATGCTTCCGAAGCTAAGTGGAATGGAATTGTTAAGAATGATTAGGGAGAAGAGCCTGATCCCGATTCTGATATTATCTGCGAAGGATGGTGAAGTAGATAAAGCGCTAGGACTTGGCTTCGGTGCAGACGACTACATAGCCAAACCATTCTCTATGATTGAACTGTCTGCTAGAGTGAACGCGGCTCTTCGAAGAGCTAATTACCATGTCAATGCCCCTGAGGATCGTAGAAGAAATATCATTGAGATCCATGAACTGATGATGGATGTAGAGAATCTAACCTGTAGTAAAAAAGGGCAGGAAATAAAATTAACTTCTAAGGAACATCAAATACTCAAACTATTCATGACTAATCCGAAAAAGGTATTTACCAAAGAACATATCTACCAAACCGTATGGGATGAACCCTATTACGGGGACGAGAATATTATTAATGTACATATGCGAAGATTGAGAGAAAAGATCGAAGACAACCCTTCGGAGCCTCAATATATTAAGACCCTGTGGGGAATCGGATATAGGCTAGGGGAGTTTTAGTATGACCATTGTATGGATAACTATCATTTTTATATTAAGTATGATTGTTGTACTTCAGTACATAGCTGCGAAGAGAAGGTCTGATGATCTGAAATATTGCTACAACAAATTAACGTCTATTATGGAGAATAAGTCTTCAGAGCAGCTAATGAGAGTAACAGATGATGTCAGCATCCAAAAACTATTAACGGCGATGAATCTGTTGTTAGATGCTAATCAAGAGTTAACAGCACATTTTACGCGAACAGAAATAGTTATGAAGCGAATGCTCGCCAACGTATCCCACGATTTAAAGACGCCATTAACCGTCGTACTCGGCACGATCGAAATGATTCTAGATGATCCTAATTTAGATCCAGAAGAACAAGAACGATTACTAAGATTGCTTCATCAAAAAGCATTAGAGATCGTTAAGATGATCCATACTTTTTTTGATCTAGCGAAGTTAGAGTCAAATGATCAAGATTTTCCGTTGACGCGTGTGAACATGAATGGTGTGTGTAAGAATAGTATTCTATCCTACTATGATGTCATTCAATCGAACTATATCCAGCCTTCCATTGACATACCAGAGTCACCAATTTACGCCTATGCTAATGAAGAAGCGTTAGATCGAATATTAAATAATTTAATAGATAATGCAATCCGCTACGGGGCCGATGGAAAAGTGATTGGCATAACTTTAAGAAGTGACGAAGCCTTTGTATACATAGATGTATGGGATCAAGGGAAGGGCATCAGTGAGCAACACCATGATCTTGTTTTTGAAAGGATGTACACCCTCGAAGACTCCAGGAATAGATCTTTTCAGGGAAGTGGACTCGGGCTCACCATAACGAAAAGATTGGTGGAACAATTGGGTGGGGAAGTCCGTCTGCATAGCAAACCATACGTGAAGACAACATTTACGGTGATACTACCACGAGCGACATATTAAGGGAGCTATTCATTCGTAAGAATTTCTTAAGAATTAAGAAACAAAAAAGAAAAGATTATGCTCTATTCTTTAGATAAGAACATTTGAAGGAGCTAAATAAATGAGTATTATCGTGAGCACGAAACATTTAACTAAATCTTTTCAAGGAAAAGAAGTCGTATCAGATGTAAGTATGAATATCTTTCAAGGAGAGATTTACGGCTTCCTCGGACCTAATGGATCAGGGAAGACGACGGTGATGAAGATGCTCCTTAATCTGGTCAAACCTACTAGTGGTGACATTGAAATTTTCGGAGAGCCCCTAACATATTCGTCCATTGAGTACCTTAAGCGGGTCGGTAGCATTATTGAATTTCCTGTCTTTTATGACAAATTGACTGCACTTGAGAATCTTGAACTGCATTGTGCTTATATGGGTTTCTATAATAAGAAGGCTCTCAAAGAAACGTTGGAACTAGTCCATTTAACTAATGTGGATCAAAAGTCTGTCCGAGACTTCTCTCTAGGAATGAAGCAGCGGTTGGGTATCGCTAGAGCTATGATCACGAGACCGGAGTTGTTAATTCTGGATGAACCCATCAATGGGTTGGATCCTAGCGGAATGAAAGATATGAGAAGTATTTTCAGTATGTTGAGTAAAGAGTATGGTATGACCTTGTTAATCTCAAGTCATCTATTGGGAGAGGTTGAAGTTATCGCGGATACGATCGGAATTATTAAGAGTGGACGATTAATCCGAGAGATTTCCATGGACACGATGAGAGGTCAGGGTACAGATTATGTTGAACTCAAGACTCCTGATTACCAGAAGGCAGCCTTTATTCTAGAGAGTAAGCTTCAACTTAGAAACTTTAAGGTCATGGATAACGCAATCATTCGTATTTACGATACAGGGATCGCTCAATCGGACATTTCAAAAACATTGATCCTAAATGATATTAACATCGAATCTATTAATAAAAGGACAGCGTCATTAGAAGAATACTTCTTAACACAAATAGAGGGGGTTGAGAATGTTGTTTAATTTGATGAAGCTTGAATTGAAGAAGAATAAATTCGGATGGTACCTTAGAGGGGTTATCCTTGCGAATGTGATTATTGTTCTAACTATGTGTTTTTTGCCTTATGTGGAGAAACTGGAGGGGGAAGGTCCCGCCTTTGTAGACTTAGCTGAAGCTCTATCAATCATAGGCACGATAGTTCGAGTAACATTTGTTATTTTTGCAGGTGTTCTGTATTCCAAATTAATCATTGATGAATATAAGAATAATACCATCTCACTTCTATTTACCTATCCAATCCAACGTAAGAAAGTGATCCTATCTAAAATCCTGCTGATTACTGGGATGACATTCATTGTAATCGTGGTTTCTAATGTGTTTGTAGCAGGGTCTTTTGTCATGGTTAATCATTACTTTCATTTCGTTCAAAATGATCTAGCTAGCCATTGGAGATCCTCAGAGTTCCTCAATATTGTCGTTCAGGCCATAGCCGCAACGGGGATGAGTCTTATCTCCTTATATTTTGGCATGCGAAAGAAATCAGTCCCTACTACGATTGTGTCATCGCTATTGATTATTGGATTAGTTAACTCTAACAATATGGGTCACTCTCTTAGTAATATTATCGCAATCCCGCTTTCGTTGGCTGCGATTGGTGTGATCATAGCCTACGTCACTTTTAGAAATATAGATAGAGTGGATATTGTATAAGTACGTGAAACAAGAGGCGTCTCCAGCCATATTCATGACTTGGGGACGCCTCTAGTTATATTATGATGTGCATTCTTGTAAATATCATCTAGGGTTTTTTATTAACGGTATAGCCCCACATCATCTAATATGATTGTACTAGGTACACGACTGAAATTCAGTGTAATTCTATGGATAAGAGCAGGATTGAACTTGGGATTAACCTTCTGAATCTCTTCGAAAGGTAATTCAACCGTCTGGAGGATCGCTTTCTCTGGAAGATTATATTTGCCCTTATCGAAATGTTTCTCAAGCCATTCACTCTTCGTGAATTGAGGAGTAATGATTGGTTGAAGGTTCATGAATTGAGATAAGGGAAGAGTAACGGATACACCATCACTAGTCTCTAATGCAATGTCCACGTCGGCAATCGGGAGGATATCTCCTGATGTAAGAATCTCTTCTTTAAGTGTACTTTGATCTGCGATAGATAGAGATAACCCGTCAGCTTCTGCAAATGTATCAGTCACATCCTCTTCATCCCAACTTAACGAGTAAGATGTTTCTTTGCTGTGATCTTCCGTCGTTTCTAAAAGAACACCCTTATTCTGAAGAGAGATAGACTCTTCTGTCCAGCGTATTCCATCACTTGCCTCAGCTTTGCCATCATATGAGAGAGTTGTTCGATCCTCGTCTTCATCGTATCTCGCAAGCGCCGTGAATTTCGCATCTTCGAATCTATTGAAATAGATAGAATTGGGTAGCCAATTAAGTCCTGTGCGGTAATCCCGAAACAAAGGTTCATATTCTTGAGTATCGTGTAGGACAGTTTCCAAGAAGGCAGATACATACACTTTAGCGATTTGTCTTTGATCCGATCCCGTCATCATTTGCTTGCGGTTGAGGAATAACCCTTTTGGCAAGTTTGTATCCAGCCCTCCCCATGTAGTATTGAACTGGGAATGGTTCGCGTTGGGGATATGGAGATAGGTTTTAAATCCTACATCATCAGAAGAGAAGCTAGTTCGAGTGTATTGACGTTCTCCGAAATACTCATTCAGATCACCATCACGTGCTCCTTGAAGAGCCATGTAGCTTACATTTTGAAGCTTAGCTTGCAAACCATCGACTTTTGAATCGGTTGGTGCGAGAGCGATAACAGCTTGTATAGTAAAAGTCTTATTCTGGAGGTCTTCTTTAAGTCCAGAGTCAGATTGGAACCATTGCTTCGCATCTGCAGCCATTGCCACAGCCTGTCCACCACGGGAATGGCCAATCAGAGCAATATTGTTGAAATCCACGCTCTGATAGAAGGGAGATTCAGGATCTTCTGAGAATAGTTGCATCTGCTGTATATGTTTCAGTAGTAACCATGATCGTATTTTAATATCATTGTCAGGTATACCCGACCATACGGAATAGTTCAGAAAGTTCTCATCGACGGATATCGCTACAAACCCTCTACTTGCAAGTAATTCCCCAAGATAACCATACCCATCGTCTGAATAATCTTCCATTAAATGATTACCGTGAACGATCAGTACGAGTGGGAAAGGACCTTCCCCAGTTGGCATCCAAACTCTTCCGTTAAGAGGAAGTGCCTCTTGGTTAAATCCCCAGAATAAAGTGCGCAGAAGCGGCCATTCATCAATATAGAAGGAGGCGTCTACGGATGAAGATGTCAGATCAGACTTAGGTCCATACTCCTCGCGGTGCAAATCAATGCCACTGCCATATGTGAAATACTGAGTATCGTAAGTACCTAGTTCAGATGGATTCGAGACTTGGAGTGTTGTAACTGTCGGATCTGTAATTGGTGACTCTGAGATTATATCTGATCTCTCTATAGAATTAGAAATGATACTGGTACAAAGGATGATAGATAATAGGATTGTTACAATCCATTTGGTACGACTCCTCACTTGTTGGCTAACTAACAGTGCAATCCAACAACCTATAATTATACCTAACAAGGTGAGGAACAACGCCATTACGATGGATACAACGATACCACTACCTGGAACCCAGAATATGAAATAAAAAGCGATCAAATGAAATAAAACTCCACCTGCAAAAAGACGTGGAATACGAATTCCGATCACGGCGAGTAAGAGTGCGATCAGATGGGCTGAGCATGACAATCCTAGTGTACCTAATGTTATTATCAAGAGTATATCGAGCATAGAGCCTAAGCTAGTAGGCATGCTGAGTGCTGTTAATGCGAACATGAAACAGCCTACTGCCCAAACTCCACTTTGAGCGATTCTCCAAAAGGTTGTATCTAAGGCATATGTCGTCTTAATTCTTGATTTCATTTTTAATTTTATTCGTGAACGGTTGGAGGGTTTCAATGGTGTATATAGATTAGTTTCGAGTTCCATGGGCTCTCCTCAAAAGGTTTAAATAGGTTATTGTATGAAATTGATTCGTATATCTCTTATTGTAACACGCTCATAACTTAGGTAGCGTTGTTATTTATTGAGATATAGGCACTTATGAATAAAACTATATACATCGCACACGATATAGTTTATGATAAATATATATCGTGTACGATGTATATTTATAAATATTGCTGTAAGGTGTGATTACATGATTAAAACGTCAAAACTTGATCAACAAATATGCTTCGAAGTATACAAAGCTGCTGGAAACTTTGCGAAGTTATATGCACGCACGTTGGAGCCCTTTAACTTAACATTTACACAGTATCTAGTATTACTCACGCTTTGGGAAGAAGATCATTTGCTTACTAAGGACATCGGTATTAGATTAGATCTTGGGATAGGAACGTTGAATCCGATTGTTAATCGAATGATTGATCGAGGTTGGATTGTGAAGCAACAGTCAGAGCTGGATAAGAGAGCTTCTATTATCTCGCTAACCGAGCAGGCCAAAGTGCAAGAACAGGCAATAGAAACAGCCATTATTGAGACAATCATCAGCTGTAACTATTTTGATGTAAATGCCGAGGAAATCATGATTAGTTTGAAGAATTTAAATGCATTTTTGAAACAATTAGTCTGATTGAATAGGATGAATACTGAAGGAGTGATTGAAGATGAGTATTTATGATATTGAAGTTACGAGAGCAGATGGGGCGAAATATCTAATTAATGAATACAAAGGGAAACCGATGTTGATCGTTAATACTGCAACTAAATGTGGATTGAGAAATCAATTTGATGGCTTGGAGATGTTACATAAAAAGTATAAGGATGAAGGACTGATTGTTCTTGGATTTCCTTCGGATCAATTTGGTCAAGAACTTCGCAACGGAGAAGAAGCTGAGCAATCATGTCGTCTGAGTTATGGTGTTACTTTCCCTATGCACGACATGGTGAAAGTGAACGGAAAAGAGGCACATCCGCTATTTGATTATTTGACCAGCAACAGTAAAGGTTTTCTATTAAAAAGTATTAAATGGAACTTCACGAAGTTCCTTATTGATCGAGATGGAAATGTCGTAGGAAGATACTCTCCCACAGATAGCCCAGAATCTATAGAGCAAGATATTCAACAAGTGTGTGAAGAATAGAAAAAGTCATGAAGATAGAGTCTAATATTATGTTAGTGTAAATTTGTTTATTATATTGTCCAATTTTTTCAAATGCTGTATATTATGTGTACAAAATAAATTGGTAAAGTTTGGTTTTATAACTGTATTGAAATGGTGGAGGTGGAATTAACGAATGGCTCAGACAAGTATTATCATTCGGTTGGAGTTGGATCATGAACAAGTGAGCTTCGGAGATGTCGCCGCTGCAGTGAGTAAAGCAGGTGGAGACATCACATCGATTGACGTGATTCATTCGAGTAAAGAATCGTCGATACGAGATATTACCGTAGATGCAGGCGATCATAGTGAAGATTTATTGGTCGAATCGTTAAAGTGTCTAGATGGAATCAAATTGATTAACGTCTCTGACCGTACTTTTCTAGTTCATCTTGGTGGAAAAATCAAAATTGAACCTACATTACCTATTAAGAATCGCGAGGATTTGTCGCAGGTATACACACCAGGTGTAGCCAAAGTATGTAAGGCAATTCATGAGAATCCGGGAAAAGCCTATTCGTTAACCATTAAACGAAATACAGTTGCTGTTATTACAGATGGAACCGCGGTGCTCGGACTTGGGAATATAGGCCCCTATGCGGCAGCACCTGTCATGGAAGGAAAGGCAATGCTATTCAAACAATTAGGTGGCGTAGATGCATTTCCATTATGCTTAGATACGAGTGATACCGAAGAAATTATTCGGACCATTAAAGCTGTTAGTCCTATATTTGGTGGTATCAATCTTGAAGATATTAGCTCCCCTCGTTGTTTCGAAATTGAGCAAAGGTTAACTGACGAGTTGGATATTCCGATCTTCCACGATGATCAACATGGTACTGCCGTCGTTGTGATCGCGGGATTATTAAATGCGTTGAAGATCGTCAATAAACGGATTAACCATGTTCGAATCGTTGTTAATGGTATTGGAGCGGCAGGGGTGTCTATCTGTAAAATGCTGTTGGATGCAGGCGTCACAAAGCTTGTACCAGTAGATAAAGAAGGCGCCATTGTCTGTGGCGGAGAGTATACTCATCCAATGTGGCAATGGCTAGCCGATCAACCACAAGTGGAGAAGGCATCAGGGTCTTTAGAAGAAGTCATCCATGGAGCAGACGTATTCATCGGTGTTTCTCGCGGTGGCGTATTAAGTGGATCAGACATTCAGAATATGAACGAGCGATCTATTGTATTTGCCTTAGCTAACCCAGATCCTGAAGTGAATCCTGAAGAGGCACTTAAACATGTTGCGGTCTTCGCAACGGGACGAAGTGATTATCCGAATCAAATTAACAATGTACTCGTATTTCCTGGATTATTCCGAGGTGCACTAGATTGTAGAGCTAGAGAAATCAATGAGCCCATGAAGTTAGCTGCTGCGCGTGCCATCGCCTCCGTCGTAACAGATACCGAACTTAACGAGCACTATATCATCCCGAGCATATTCAATGAACAAGTCGTGCCATCCGTGCGAAAAGCCATTATTGAAGCGGCAATTCTAACGGGAGTAGCAAGGCGTATTCCGCCTGATTTTAGATAAAGAGGGGAATTGTTATAAAGAAAACATCTTCCTGCAGAAGCTAATACTTTGCGGGAAGATGTTTTTAAGTTGTGGATCTTAGAAGTATATTAGGGCTACTTATTCACTCACACGTAGAACTAAGGACACTTCATGGAGCCCATCATGATGTGAATTCTCGATAATAGTCCAATTGACTGCAAGTGCTTGTCTTAACTGAGCCAATTGACGTTGATTAAGCTGAAGCTCATCGATTCTATTCTCACCGAATTTAAAATCCACATTCGCTTGGAGATTAAATTTCTTCTCAACCCAAATTTTTAGACCATTTCGAGTATTAAAGGTCATTTGATATCCTTCGAGCGCCTGTTCAATCTGCTCGTTATGTGCATTAGTATACGTAAGGAAATCATCGTATTGGTAATGTTCTTCTTCCGCGTCCTGAAGGAGGTTAACATCGTTTAAGCGTATGGCTTCTTTGATCTGTTCCTCATCGTTCAGTACCTTTCTGGCGTGTTCTAATAGAATGGCAGTATGCTGCGATATTCTAATGTCATTGCTCATATTATGATACCGCCTTCCTATTGTATATTCTCTACTTATCATATAAATGACAAGCCGTATAATGTCCTGGTGAAATCTCAAGCCATTGAGGTTCTTCTTGGCGACAACGATCCTGTGCAAACGGGCATCTAGAAGCGAATTTACAACCTTGAAAATCCTGCATTGGGCTAGGTAAGTCACCTGAAATTGAAGGTGAGGTTAGTTGTTGAGCAAGCTTCGGATCAGGTTGCGGAATGGCTTCAAGCAGAGCCTGAGTATAGGGATGTGCTGGGTGATCATATAACTCATCACTTGGAGCTAGCTCCACGAGTTTGCCAAGATACATTACCCCGATACGATTTGAGATATGGCGTACCATGGACAGATCATGTGCAATGAATAGATATGTTAAGCCGAATTCTGCTTGTAAATCTTCAAGCATATTGACGACTTGAGCCTGTACAGACACATCAAGCGCCGATATAGGTTCATCACATAATATAAACTCAGGCCGAACGGACAGAGCTCTAGCTATACTGATTCGTTGGCGCTGTCCTCCGCTGAATTCATGCGGATAACGCTGAGCATGTTCTGTTTTTAATCCGACTTTCTCAAGTAATTCTAATACAGTATCCCGGCGGTCCTTTTTGCTTCCGATGCCGTGAATCTCCATAGGTTCACTGATAAGTTGTTCAACATTCATTCCTGGATTCAGTGATGAATAAGGATCTTGAAATATGGTCTGCATTCTTTTGCGAAATGGCTTCAATTGACGTTCATTCATCGACGCGATATTATGTCCGTCGAACAGAATCTCACCATCTGTTACATCGTATAAGCGCACAATACTTCGACCAGTCGTTGATTTACCACAACCGGATTCCCCAACTAACCCGAATGTTTCCCCGCGATTGATATGAAAGGAGAGATCATCTACAGCCTTTAGTATATTTCGGCCACTACTTCCGGCCCCACGTGCAGGGAAATACTTCTTTAATCCGCACACGTTTAGTAGAATTTCTGGATTTGGATTCATGTTGGTTCCCCCTCTCTCCATTTCGCATCATTACCTTCACGAGATTCATATAGCCAACAAAATGCGTGATGATGATTACTAAAATCGGTACGATGAGGCATGGTCTTACATATGGATCCTGCATGTGAACATCTATCCATAAAAGGACAACCAGAAGGTGGATTAAGTAGATCTGGTGGGGTGCCATCTATAGTAGATAAACGTTGTCGTCCACCGGAGGTAACACGAGGAATAGACTTCAATAATCCTTGTGTATAGGGATGTCGTGGTTGTTCGAAGATTTCTTCCACGGTTCCTTCTTCCATGATTAGCCCCCCATACATCACGATAACCCGAGTGCATACTTGGGCAACAACGCCAAGGTCATGTGTGATTAACAGGATAGCTGTATTAGTGCGTTCTTTAAGCTGTGACATGAGCCCAAGAATTTGTGCTTGAATGGTGACATCCAATGCTGTAGTCGGCTCGTCTGCAATTAGAAGTTGCGGATTACAAGAAAGCGCCATCGCAATCATGACCCGTTGTCGCATCCCACCGCTAAACTCATGAGGGTACTGGTCAATTCGTTGCTCTGGTGAAGGGATCCCGACTTCACGAAGTAATTCTATTGCTCGCTGTCTTGCAGCATGTTTATCTATTGCACTATGACGTCTGATGACCTCTATTAATTGCTTGCCAATACGAACGACAGGATTAAGAGAAGTCATAGGGTCTTGAAAGATCATCGAAATTTCATTACCGCGAATTTGGCGTATTTCTTTATCCGATAATGTTACTAGATTCTTATCATTAAACAGAACTTGTCCGTCTATAATTTTACCTGGTGGTTGAATTAATCCGATAATTGATTTGGCAGTGACACTTTTACCACTACCAGATTCTCCAACAATTCCAATAACATCTCCAGATTGCACATTAAAGCTAACCCCTCTGACAGACTGGACTTCGCCTGCACGGGTCATAAATGAAGTCTTCAAATTTCGGACAGATAGTAAGTCTTTCATATAAACCCCACTCCAATATATCTAAATGAATATTTTTTTAACGTTTATTGGCTTTTGGCTCAAAGGCCACTCTGAATACATCACCAAGGAAATTAAAAGCTAATACAGTCAATAATATAAATAGCCCAGGGATAATAGCTAGATGAGGAGCCTCAGTAATGAAGCCTTGCGCATCATTTAGCATACTTCCCCATGAGGAATTAGGTTGCTTCACACCAAGTCCTAAGAAGCTGAGTGAAGATTCCATTAGGATAGCTGATGCAATATTAATCGTAGCAGATACAATAATGGTTGGCATAATATTAGGAATAATATGTTTAAGAATAATGCGAAATTTACTTTGTCCTGATACTCTGGCATAGAGTACATATTCACGTTCTTTAATTGAGAGTGTCTCGGCCCGCACAATTCTAGCAATACCCATCCAACTGAGTGAACCTATAATAACGATGATTGTTCCAACCCCTGGTTTCATATATGCGTTCAATATAAGCATGAGAAAGAAAGAGGGAATAGCCATAAGAACATCAACGAATCGCATCAGTAAATTATCTACCCAACCGCCGAAATAACCACTGATCGTGCCTACTGTCATTCCTAGAGAAACAGAGATAACCATCGAGAGGAAACCAACGCTTAGCGAGACTCTCCCACCATATAATGCTCTGGCAAAATAGTCACGTCCGTAATTATCTGTTCCGAACCAATGGTCGGAACTAGGTGGACTTAATCGATCAAGAACAACGATTTGATTGGGATCATATTTAGATAGAAAAGCAAATGCTGCGGCGATCACAAATATGATCAGAACAGCGATAGCTGCTATACCTATTTTTTGTTCGCGTAATTGTGATGTTATATTACGCCATCTCATTGAATTCATGTTGCTTCTCACCTCATCGTCTTGATACGTGGATCGACCACGCCGTATAAGATGTCTGCCACCAAATTACCCACAACGAGCATGATGGAGGAGAACATCGTAATACCCATAATAATAGGGTAATCGAGTCCATGTACTGCGGTAATCCCTAGTGAACCCATACCAGGCCAAGAGAAAACAGATTCCGTGATGAAGGCTCCAGCGATAAGCTCTGGAAGAGACATTCCGAGAATTGTTATGACAGGCAGGAGAACGTTCTTGAGTACATGTCTCCGTAATACGGTTCCCGTAGTTGAACCATAAGCATATTGAATTTGTACATAATCCTCTTCCAATTGACTGATCGTATTAGAGCGAATATATCTCATGTAGACAGATACGTTCATAAATAAGAGTACAGTCACAGGTAGAATCCCGTGCTTCATAATATCCAGAATAGAGTCTGAACCAATCGTCCGCATGCCCATACTTGGAAGCCAATGTAGCTTCAATGCGAAAAAGTAGATGAGCATAATACCAAACCAAAAGCTTGGAATAGAAATACCAATATAAGAGAATAAGCTAAGTATCCGATCAAAGAAGCGATTCTTATGTGATCCTGCATACATACTTATTGGAATGGCGATGATAATAGAGAGAACAAGACCCGTACCCATCAGTCCTACCGTAGCAGGGAGACGTTCTAATAGCTGATCCATCACGGGACGATGATTAACGATCGAGTAACCAAGATCACCTGAAAGTACATTTTTGAGCCACAATAAATACTGGACATACATAGGTTTATCCAGACCTAAATTTTGGCGAATACGTTCAATATCCTCTGCTCCCATATTGGGTGTAACAAAAGAAAGAACAGGATCACCTGGTGCAAGCTTGATTAGCGCAAACGATATAATAGAAATAAATAAAAGAAGGGGGACAGCTTGTCCAACCCTTCGTAAGATATATCTTCTCAAGCAATACCCCTCCGGACTAACGCCGGCAGTTGCCTGCCGGCGTCTAATAAGAAATTTAGATTATTTTTTATAAACTTGAGATAAATCTTCGAGCATAACGACTGGTTTCGGTGTGGATTCTTCGATACCACCGTAAGTATTATCTACAGCAACTATTGCTTTGGTATAGGCGATAGGATAGACTGTCATTTCATTAGCAACGGTTTGTTGAATTTGTTTGTACAAATCCTCACGTTTCGTAGTATCGACCTCTACAGCTGCATCATCCCAAAGCTTGTCAAATTCAGCATTTTTATAATGTGAATAGTTGTAAGCAGCTTCACTTTGGAAGAGTACCTTATAAGCATCGGGTTCAAATCCCATAATATATCCACCAAAAGACAATTCGAAATCTTTATTGTTGACATCTAGTGTTTTGTTACCGTACGCTGTACCATCCATAGGCAACAACTCCACTTCAATTCCAACATCTTTCAGTTTTTGTTGAATGTATAGAGCCTGACTTTCTTGTGGTTTATTAGTATTCGTATAAGCTAAGCGCAGCTTCAGATTACTAACGCCTGCATCCGCAAGCAGTTGTTTAGCCTTATCTAGATTGTAGTCATACGTTTCAAGATCGCTCGTCTGATACAATGTATCTGGTGTCAAGATAGATGCCGCTGGCTCTGCAAATTCACTTGATGTGTATGAAGCAGTGATAATTTCGTTCTTATCTAGTGCGTAAGCAATGGCTTGACGAACTTCTTTCTGCTGTACCGCTTCGGAATTTAGGTTGAACACCATATATTGAAGACGGCCTTCGGAATAAGTTAGCATATTGAATTTACCTATGTCATTGAGCTTATTATAATCTTGTGTATCGACCATACGCATTTGAATTTCGCCATTCTGAAGGGCAAGATTAGCTGAGTTTGTATCTTTCGCAACACGATAAGTTACCGTATCCAAGTGCGCTTTCCCTGCGAAATAGTCGTCGAATCTTTCTAATGTTACATATTCACCTGCACGATACTCTTTGAACTTGAAGGGACCTGAACCTACAGGAGTATTGTTCTTGTCACTCTTCTCAATGTCTGCAACACCAGCAAAGATATGTTCTGGAATAGGGAAGAATTGTACAAGTGCTCCGTCAAAAGCGGCGGTTACTTCTGGAAGAGTAAACTCTACGGTTAAATCATCTACTTTGTTTACTGTGATCGGCTTACCGTTTAATACGAATTGGCTACGTAGAAAGCTGTGTTGATTCTCATCAAGAATGCTGTTCGCTGTAAATACGATATCATCAGCATTGAGTACTTCACCATCATGCCATTTTAATCCGTCACGTAGTTTAATGGTATAAGTTAAGTTATCTTCTGAAACAGTAATGTCTTCAGCAAGAACGAATGTTTTCACACCTTCATTAATGTTGAACAACGGAGCATATAAAGACTGGTCTATCGTAAGTGTTACTCGATCACCAGCATAGATCGGGTTCAGAACCTTAGGATCATCTTGAACAGCAATGATGATTGATCCGCCGTCTTTAGGCTCACTAGTATCTGTTGAAGCAGTATCTGGCGCTTGTGTTTCTGATTGAGTTGTATTGTTGCTACCACATGCACTAATCACCAATACAAGAGCAAGTAATGCGCTAAACCATAATTTTCTGTGTTTCATGTTGAGTCCCCCTAATGAATACTAATTTATTGTAATATTTAATATTTATTATAGCAACAAAATACGACAATACAAGACATTTATCCAAGTTTTCTTATTGGAATTAAATATATCCCCATTTTTTTGGCTTGTCATGCTAGTCTGCATATTGTGACCAAGTCCCTCATAGACATGTACTAATCAATTCAATACATGTGGATAAAGGGGATGAAGTCATGCGCCGGATATCTTGGGTGCTCGCCATGGTGTTATGTATTAGCGTTGTGTTGGCAGGTTGCGGTGGTGGTAAGAAAGATGCTGCAGCCGTAGTCAAAGATTTGAACAACGTGGTGGATAAGTTGCAAAGTAAAGAGGGTTCATACCAAGGCGCAGGTACGATGACGTTGTACACAGGTGAAAATCCACAGCAATATGATGTGGAAGTATGGTATCAGAATCCTTCATACTACCGTATTAGCTTGAAGAATGCGCAGAAGGATATAACTCAAATTGTTCTACGTAATGATGATGGTGTTTTCGTACTCACACCTAGTTTGAACAAAAGCTTTAGATTCCAGAGTGATTGGCCCGAAAGTCAAGGGCAGGTCTATTTATATCAGACATTGGTTCAAGGGATTCTCAGTGATAACACGCGACAATTTGTAGATGATAAGGATAGTTATGTGTTTGATGTTGCCGCAAATTACCACAGTAAATCCCTTGTTCGTCAAAAGATTTGGTTAAACAAGGAGAATTACGCACCGAAGCAAGTTCAGGTATCGGATTCTGAAGCGAATGTCGTTGTTGAAGTGAAGTTTAATAGCTTTGCATTCAATACGAAATTCGAGAAAGATTCATTCGATATGAAACGAAATATGACAGTGATGGGCGATTCTTCTCTAACGATTGCAGAAGTGGATGAGTTTGGGAATGAAATTACTTCAGAACTTTCAGATGCACCACAAGCTGAGCAAGTGACGAAGGAATTAGGGAGTTTCGGGATCATCGATCCAGATTATTTACCTGAGGGTGTTGTCCTGAATGACACGGTTGAGATTGCAAATAGCAAAGATCATTCCGTCTTATTACGTTATGATGGTGCGTATCAATTCACATTAATGGAGGCACGTCCGCTTGATCGTGCGGTATCACTTACACCAGGTGAGGTCATTGATCTAGGGTTTACTGTGGGCTTATTGACTGGGGATGAGCAGCAGACATTAACCTGGATGGATAATGGAATTGAGTTCAGAATTACGAGTGCAAATCTCCCTGTAACAGAAATGATGAAAGTTGCAGCGTCTTTATCCGAAAAAACGGGTAAATAACTATTGTAGACGGATTCCATTGTTGTTTGGGGCACTCTCCCTCTACAATGATGGAATTCGTCCTTTTTAAAATATAAGAAAGTATGAGTTTCACTTGATACTCTATTTCTACTTGCTTCAATTGACAGGTGCCTTCCAGAACATTACCATTAGGTAATACGAACATGAATGACGATTGCTCAAACTTCAGAGAAGGTGACTGTTTTGTTAGTGAATTACCGTGCAACAACAGCGGAAATTAATTTGGATTATTTACATGGAAATTTCCAGGCTTTCCGCTCGATATTACCAGAAGAAATGATGATCTTAGCTTGTGTAAAGGCAAATGCATATGGACATGGTGCGGTGGAAGTGGCACGAGAGTTGGAGAGACTAGGCGCTGATTACCTTAGTGTTGCTTTTCTGGATGAGGCGTTGGAATTGCGTAGAGCAGGAATTAGCCTGCCGATCCTAATTCTTGGATATACGGCTCCAGAAGCGATTCAAGATGCCTGGGAGAATGACATTACAGTAACTCTCTTTACTCCGGAAGTCCTTGATGCCATCGGTCAATTACCTGTAGAAAGTATTGTTAGGCCTTTGAGAGTACACATTAAGATCGATACTGGCATGGGTAGACTTGGACTATTTCCTGGAGAAGAAGCATTATCTTTTATAGAGAAAGCTTTCTCCACTCAAGGGGTTCTAGTCGAAGGGTTATTTACTCATTATGCTAAGGCAGATGAAGAAGATAAGAGTTATACATTGGTGCAGTACCGACGGTTTCAATCGGTGGCTGAAGCACTTGGGGAAAGAGGCTATGAAATTCCCATTATACATACGGGTAACAGTGCAACTGCGATCGATATGCCACATTTATCTTATAATATGGTTCGTATAGGCATTAGCTTGTATGGACTCTATCCATCAGATGAAGTGAATTTGCAGACGATTGCATTAACCCCAGTACTGACGCTAAAGACGAAGCTAGCATATGTTAAGACATTACCAGCTCAATGGGGAATAAGCTATGGCTCTAGATACGTGACGGATGACAATGAAGTAATTGGCACACTTCCGATCGGTTATGCTGATGGATATTCCCGAATGTTGAGCGGGCAAGCGAATGTACTGATACGCGGTCGCCGAATTCCTGTCGTCGGAACAATCTGCATGGATCAATGTATGGTATCGTTGCAATCTTTTGCTGAAGAGGCAAAAGAAATTCAAGTGGGCGAAGAGGTTGTTCTCATCGGCCAACAATCTGATGAATGTATTACAGCAGATGAGTTGGCTTCCAAGCTAGGTACCCTCCATTACGAAGTGATCTGTATGTTATCCGCCAGAGTGCCACGCCACTACATACAAGGTGGAATCCTTCAGCACGTTGTTAATCCTCTATTGCGATAGAGAAATTTGCCATCAATAGTTTTATTGTTGGGAAGCAGGATTATAAGATAAGATCACGAATCTAAAATTAGATCGATAGGAATCAATTCATAATCGACTATGTTAGTTTGCGTAATTATGAAATTGACTCTAGAGTATCTTATAAAAATGCTAGTTGTAGTTTATAATGGAATATAGCATACATGATATACGATTCGCATATATATTCCTTTGTATAAATTCCCTTGAATAAAGCTATACTGGTGCACAAGTGACTAGGTGTTGTGGGGGTGGAAGAGAAGGTGGCTAATTTGCAGAACACCAAAAGAATTATGATCAGTTTACCGGATCATCTTTTGCAGGAAGTGGACGGAATCGTCGCAATGGAGAATTCCAATCGTAGTGAACTCATTAGACAGGCCATGAAATTGTATTTGATGGAGCGGAAGAAAAGATACATTCGCGAGTCTATGCAGCGTGGCTACATGGAAATGGCCAAAATTAATTTGACCATGGCTTCTGAGGCATTTCACGCAGAGGAAGATGCAGACAGCACTCTAGGCCGCGCAGTGAGCGGGGTGTAAACATTGATTGTAAAACGCGGTGATGTGTTTTTTGCGGACCTCTCACCTGTTGTTGGTTCTGAACAGGGAGGGGTGAGGCCTGTTTTAATCATACAGAATGATATCGGTAATCGCTTTAGCCCAACGGCGATCGTAGCGGCGATTACTGCGCAGATTCAAAAGGCGAAGCTCCCAACACATGTAGAGATTGATGCAATCTCTCATGGATTTGATCGAGATTCCGTTATTCTGCTGGAACAGGTTCGAACGATTGACAAACAAAGATTAACGGATAAGATCACTCATCTCGATGAAGAAACAATGAAAAAAGTAGATGAGGCTTTGTTGATCAGTCTCAGCTTAATTGATTTTTGATGTTGATTGTTTTATATCATAATAAAGAAGTTAGGCGACTTTTCGTTCGGTTATGAACGGAAGGTCGTCTTGTTTCCGCTGAAACGGATGCCGTCTTTGAAAAAGGACGACATAGCCGGTTCTACCTGTTATAATCACTGTTTTGTGAATTGCATTATTACTAGAATGAAGTATGATTATTTATGAAGGATTAATGTCTATAATAACCACTATAATTTCTCGTTAACAAGGAGGCACCATGGGCGTATTTATTGATCAAGATAAGCAAATTTTCCACCTACAAACCGTTAGTACAAGTTATGTATTCCAAGTCTTGCCTTCGGGTTATTTAGCTCATCTTTATTATGGTAAAAAGCTACGTGCAGGAGATCTGAGCTGGCTGCTGGTCAGTCAGGAAAGAGCGTCATTTAGTCCGAATCCAGTACCGGAGGATCGTTCGATCTCATTGGATACACTGCCACAAGAGTTGCCTGTCTATGGAACGAGTGATTTCAGGCATCCCGTTTTACAATGTCGTCTTAGCGATGGTTCGACGGTCACTGAATTTACATATCAATCACATCGTGTTGAGCAGGGGAAACCTAGCCTTGCGGGACTGCCAGCAACGTATGTTGAAGAAGAACGTGAAGCACAGACATTAATCGTTGAGCTTCAAGACAAGGTGTCAGGACTGCGGGTTGAACTACAGTATTCAGCTTTTGAACAATATGATGCCATTACGCGCTCCATGGTTATTCTGAATGATAGTAATGAATCTGTACAATTGCTACGTGTACTCAGCGCTAGTATAGACTTCCCTCATGCAGATTACGAATGGCTTCAATTGTCTGGAGCATGGAGTAGAGAAAGAGATATTGTGCGCCGCCCGTTGGCTAGTGGTACGCAGAGCGTGGAGAGTCGTAGAGGATCTAGTAGTCATCAGCAGAATCCTTTTGCAGCGTTATTGTCACCAGGATCGGATGAGGATCAAGGTGAAGTATTTGGGTTCAGTTTAGTATACAGTGGTAGCTTTGTTGCACAAGCTGAAGTGGATCAGTTTAGAACAACACGGTTCTCAATAGGGATAAATCCGTTTGAGTTTCAATGGGCACTGGAAGCAGGGCAAGCTTTTCAAACACCCGAAGTAGTCATGGTATATTCTTCTGAGGGACTAGGTGGAATGTCGAGTAAGTACCATAACTTGTATCGGGAACGGTTAGCACGTGGTAAATATCGTGATGCTGAGCGTCCTGTACTTGTGAATAACTGGGAAGCCACTTACTTCCAATTCAATGCTGACAAAATTGAGGATATCGCTAAAGCGGGCCAAGAACTGGGTATAGAACTATTTGTACTTGATGATGGTTGGTTCGGTCACCGAGATAGCGACAATTCATCACTTGGCGATTGGGTCGTAGATAAGAAAAAACTGCCTAATGGACTTGAAGATTTAGTTAGCAGAGTAACTAACCAAGGAATGCGTTTTGGACTCTGGTTCGAGCCAGAGATGGTGTCTCCGGACAGCGAACTCTATCACAATCATCCAGATTGGTGTCTACATGTGCCGGATCGCCGTCGTACGGAGGGAAGACAACAGCTTGTGCTGGATTTCTCTCGGCAAGATGTCCAGGATGAAATTGTACGAATGTTAAGTGAGATTCTGAAGAGCTCTCCTATTACTTATGTGAAGTGGGATATGAATCGTAATATGACAGAGATAGGATCGGCGTTATTACCTCCAGAAAGACAGCAGGAGACAGCACATCGTTATATGTTAGGCTTATATGATGTGTTGGAACGGATTACTTCATCTTTTCCAGACATTCTGTTTGAGAGTTGTTCAGGTGGTGGTGGGCGCTTCGATCCAGGTATGCTGTATTATATGCCGCAGACGTGGACAAGTGATAATACAGATGCTGTAGCACGCTTAAGAATTCAATATGGCACAAGTCTTGTATATCCAATAAGTTCTATGGGTTCCCACATTTCGGCTGTCCCTAACCATCAGGTAGGGCGTACGACACCATTAGAGATGCGTGGTCATGTGGCGATGTCTGGTAATTTCGGCTATGAACTAGACTTAACGAAATTTAGTGACGAAGAGAAGGATATCGTCAAACAACAAATCTCACTCTATAAGGAAATACGTAGCTTGATCCAATTTGGAAATTTCCATCGTCTGCTTAGTCCTTTCGAGGGTAATGAGACCGCATGGATGTTCGTTTCTCCAGATGGAAGTGAAGTAGCTGTATTCTACTTTAGAGTCCTGTCAGAATCGAATGCTCCTCTGAACCGCTTGAAATTGAAAGGTTTGGATCTTCATGCTGATTATCGATTGGTCAGGGGGAGTGAAGTCTTCGGTGGGGATGCTCTGATGTATGCAGGTATTCCGGTCGGAGCAGAGCCTGGAGATTATCACAGTGAATTGTTTAGGTTCGAAAGAGTGTAGCTCATTCATTTTTGAACACCTATTATGTGGAGAACATGTTCAGTTATTAATTAGCTGAACATGTTTTTTTGAAAATATAAGAATTTGTCAAAAGCAAGAAATGAGTTCTTATTATTACTGTTTTGGTCTGAGTTGCTGGAAATATGAGTGAAAGTTTGTGATAATATGATACATACCGTATTTAGAAAGAGGGATACCATTGTCAGAACATGATGTTGTTGTAGAGATAAAAGATGAAGCGATGAAAGCAGAACAGCAAGAACGGATCGTAAAGCAAGCTGCTAAGGAATTAAATATTTCATTGAAACAAGTCCGCACAACAGTGGGACTATTAGATGAAGGGAATACGATTCCGTTCATAGCACGTTACCGTAAAGAAATGACAGGTGAGCTAGATGAGAATCAATTACGTGATATTGAAGAGCGTGTAGGCTACCTACGGAACTTAGAAGAGCGCAAACGGGAAGTCATCCGTATTATACATGAACAAGATAAACTGACTGTTGAATTAATGGCTGCTATTGAACAGGCTAGTAAATTACAGGAAGTCGAGGATCTATATCGTCCATATCGTCAAAAACGCAAAACTAGAGCTAGTATGGCGAAGGAAAAGGGTTTGGAGCCATTGGCGATTTGGATATGGGAACAACCAAAGCAGGGAGATTTGGCTAAGGAAGCAGAGAAATATGTAGATTCGGATAAGGGTGTAGAAACGACCGATGATGCGATCCAAGGAGCGATGGATATTCTTGCTGAGAATATAGCTGATGAAGCGGTTATACGTGCTTGGGTACGTCGATATAGTATGGACCACGGAATATTGGTCTCGGAAGCGAAAGATTCAGAGCAAGAGTCGGTATACGAAAACTATTATAGTTACAAAGAGCTTGCTAAGAAAATGCCTCCACACCGTATTCTCGCGATTAACCGTGGGGAAAAAGAGAATATACTTAAAGTAAGTCTTGATGTTCCAGCGGAATCAATTCACAAATATATGGGTACTCAAGTTATCAAGGGTGACTCTATTGTGAAAAATGTACTGGAAACTGTGATCGAAGATGCGTATAAGCGGCTGATCGCACCTTCGATAGAACGGGAAATTCGTACGGAATTGACTGAAAAAGGAGAGAATCAAGCGATATCGATCTTCTCCGGCAACTTACGTAGTTTACTATTACAACCACCCGTGAAGGGGCGTTGTGTATTAGGCGTAGACCCAGCCTTCCGAACAGGCTGTAAATTAGCTGTGGTGGATGATACAGGAAAGTTGCTCGAAGTAGCTGTTACTTATCCTACCCCACCACATAATAAACAGAAGGAGGCAGCAGAGAAATTCCGTGAGTTGATTACGAAGTATGAGATTCAATTGATTGTGATTGGGAACGGTACAGCTTCAAGAGAGACGGAGCAATTCGTAGCTGAAGTCATGAGTGATCTGAACGATAAGGATCTTGCATATCTGATTGTTAATGAAGCGGGTGCTAGTGTATATTCTGCTTCGAAGCTGGCACAAGAGGAATTCCCGGATCTGGATGTTGCTGAACGAAGTGCGGTTTCCATTGCGCGTCGTATTCAGGATCCATTGGCCGAGTTAGTGAAGATCGATCCGAAGGCTATAGGTGTAGGTCAATATCAACATGATGTTAGTCCTAAGCATCTAGAAGAGAGTCTCAAGGCCGTTGTTGAATCCGCTGTTAACCATGTGGGAGTAGATGTGAACACTGCTTCTCCTTCGTTACTATCGTATGTTGCTGGCGTGAATGCAACTACGGCAAAGAATATTGTGAAGTATCGCGAAGAGAATGGAAAATTCATTACACGTAAACAGTTGCAAAAAGTACCCCGTTTAGGTGCAAAAACGTATGAGCAATGTATCGGATTTATGCGAATTTCAGAGGGCAAGGATATTCTAGATCGGACCCCCATTCATCCAGAGTCCTATTCCGTCGTGGATCAGTTGTTCCGCGAATTAAATGTTGAACTAGAGAAGCTTGGAACCCAAGAACTCAGTCAACTACTGGAACAGCAGGATGTAGTGGATTTAGCGACTAAACTTGATGTAGGTGTTCCTACATTACGTGACATTATAGAAAGTTTACAACGACCTGGACGTGACCCGCGTGAGGAACTTCCCCTACCTATCTTCCGAACAGATGTATTGAAGATGGAGGATTTGACACCGGGAATGGAGATGCAAGGAACTGTTCGGAATGTCATTGACTTCGGTGCCTTTGTGGATATCGGAATCAAGAACGATGGGTTAGTTCACATCTCGCAGTTAAGTAATGGTTATGTAAAACATCCGATGGATGTTGTCTCTGTTGGTGATAATGTGACGGTATGGGTTCTGAATATTGATGAGAAAAAAGGACGCGTTGGACTTACGATGAAGAACCCTCGGAAGGATCAATGATCTAATCATACTCAAAAGCTTCGCTATCCTGTTCAGGACGGCGAAGCTTTTAAGTACAAAGATAAATTAGAAGTACGTAGTATTTATGTGGATGTCTTGCTTTTGTTCGTTGGAGTGTTACGGTAATGAAACCAACTTTCATTCAGTAGTCTGATCTGGCGACGATCTTTTCTATTGAAAGCACGCATTAATTGATTGCACAGCCATTGTGGCAAGGGTATCTCCTCCTCATGCATTCCATCTTAACCTTAGCATATGGAGGAGTAGCCTAGAGTGTGCGGTATACAAATGAACTATTCTGCTTCTTCCTCATACCATTGTTCTAGTTGCGCTTGAAGAGCGCGAATCTCCGTTAAGAGTGATATGAGCGGATAGCTTTTCTCATCAATAGATGCGAAGGATTGTTCCAATTCATTGATGTATTCTAGTCCATTACGTACTGAATATTGTTCTTGCAAAAGATCCAAATTATCGCATTCAGCAACAGCTAATGGTAATGTAGGAACATGATCCGCAGTCAGTTTATCAATTTCCTTGTTGAGCCGCAGATTCAATGCACTTAGTTGATAAGCGTAGTCTGTAGGCATTTCGACAAATTGAAGTTCTTGTTCTCTTTGTAAAATAACGTATCTCATTTGTGCCATAGTGTGATGAGCTCCCTTAGATATATTAGCAAATCCAGTTCTTCTGATCGAAGTATATACTTGTCAGTGTAGCCTATGGTGAAGTTAAAATTCAAGTAGAATCATTTAAATAGAGTCATGACTATAAGCCTAGCCGATGGGAAGGAACCGTAAGAGAATCATGAAAGAAACGATGAGCAATGAAGAATTGCAGGTATGGGTTGAAGATATTTCAATTCGATGTTTCGGAGTGCCATTTCTCCATAAGGCACTGTTTAATAGACGACTAAAGTCAACAGGAGGGCGATATTTCCTTAAGGGACACAACATAGAGATTAATCCACATCAACTTGATAACTTTGGAAATGAGGAAGTAGAAAAGATTATCAAACATGAATTATGCCATTACCATCTTCATCTAAGGGGGAAAGGGTACCGACATCGTGATCCAGATTTCAAGCAATTGTTACTGCAAGTAGGTGGGAGTAGATACTGTCAGTCACTGCCTGGAGAGAAAGCGAAGCGGGCTCTACCGTATCGCTACAAGCTAACTTGTAGCCGATGTGGGATGGAGTATCTTCGTAAGCGAAAGGTGGATCCGAAGCGTTATCAATGTGGTAAATGCAGTGGTTCATTGCGGTTATCTTCCATGATCTTACCTTGACTGAAGTCATTCAGAGTGGTATATTAATGTTTGTAAGTCTTGTTTATTGTTCCCTGATAGCTCAGTTGGTAGAGCACTCGACTGTTAATCGAGTTGTCACAGGTTCGAGTCCTGTTCGGGGAGCCATTATTTTGGAGAGATACCCAAGTGGCTATAAGGGGACCCTCTGCTAAGGGGTTAGACTGCGTAAGCGGTGCGTGGGTTCGAATCCCACTCTCTCCGCCATATTTTTCATTAGCCATACTTATCCTATAAGAATTGACAAAGGAACCCATCAGGGTTCCTTTTTTTAAAATATAAGAAAGTATAAGTTTTACTTGATACTCTAATCCTTATATTTCCGCTGAAACGGATGCCGTCTTTGAAAAAGGACGGCATAATCGTTTCTACTTGATCACTAAAACAACGCCTACTATTAGAGCATAGGCGTTGTTATTGATTCTTTCGCTTGTACTTTGGGGATTGAGTTGCCTAATTAAATTTATTCTCCATCAAACTTCCTAAGGGGACAATCATTTCTTGTTCTGATTTATGAAGTGGATATATTCTCGCTGTGTCATCATCATTAACATGCTGAATAAATACGGGCGTTCCTTGGTAAGTTACATTCTCCATCACTGCTGATTCGGAAATTTCAATTGCTCGTTGTTTGTTCATCATTACGCTCCTTCATTTCGAACTAAACGTAGTATGTGAATCAGATATTAATTTATTCAGCAGATTGGATTATAA
Source organism: Paenibacillus crassostreae (assembly GCF_001857945.1). NCBI lineage: Bacteria > Bacillati > Bacillota > Bacilli > Caryophanales > Paenibacillaceae > Paenibacillus > Paenibacillus crassostreae. The sequence goes on along the minus strand of NZ_CP017770.1, from coordinate 1,719,448 downwards.
TGTTGCTTGTTAACTTGTAACATTTTGTTTTTTCTGTTTAAACATATAGATGGCATATAGCATGATAAATAGGACAAGGAATATAGATGAATAACGGTACATCAAGGCATAACTTGAGAACGAAGCGATTTGCCCTAGTAATAGAGCTCCAAAAGCTATTCCGAGATCAAGTGAATTGAAATACATACTATTGGCTAGCCCTTGCTGCTGGGGTGTGACTGACTGAATCATCCAAGTCTGAAGAGTAGGCTGTGCTGTACCGAAACCTATTCCATAGATTAATGCTGATATAGCAAGAGAAACGGTAGAAGTTGAGTAGGAAAGGATAATAAGGCCAGTTATTATAAATAATGCCGCAGGGATAAGTAATACTACATGACCTTTTCGATCATAAAGTTTACCGGAGATCGGACGGATAAGAATAACTGAAATAACATTAAACAAGAAGAAGATGGATGCATTTGCAAGATCGACTTCTTTTCCAAATAATATTAGAAAGCTCAATAATCCCCCATAACTGATGGACAGGAGCATGTTAAGTATGCTCGGGAGTATCAGCTTTTTGTTGAAACCTGCCTTTTGAGGTGTTGCTGATTGTTCCTTCAGGGGCGTGATTGGAATTTTGACCTTTTTAGCGAGGGGATAGATCAATGGGAAAATCAATAATCCTGTTGCTAGGGTAGCATACACTAATGTATGAAATCCGCTTTGTCCTAATAAGGTACTTCCGATCACTGGTCCAAGAGATAAGGCAATGCTAGTTGATAAACTGAAATACCCCATACCTTCGCCTAATCTTCTAATTGGAATGACACCGGATGCCATTGTTGGCAATGTAGTGCTTCCCATTCCGAAACCGATACCGAAAATAACACGCATAAGAAGTAATGTTGCTAATGTTCCACTCCATAAATAACCGAGAGTAGCGAGCGTAATTAGGATGAGTCCGGTGAAGAGAATGAAGTTTCTTTTACCCTTCTCAAGGATCTTAGCAGAGAATAGGCGAGAAGCAATAGCTGACAATGCAAACACGGTTGTAAAAAGACTAACTGTGAAATCATTTGCATGGAAATGATCTTTAACATATGCAGGTAAGGGTGATAATATCATTTGTAAATTTAGAAATAGTAGTAAATTACAAACAGTAAGCATGACAAATTCTTTTGTCCAAAGTTTCTCATGGTTGATATTCATTGTGTTAATAACTCCTATTCTTGATGTGCTTGATTAATATTATGTTGGATTTGTTGCATGATCTGTTGTAAGTCATGTAATTGTTGATCTGTAATCCCAGCGGTCACTGTATCATTCAGTCTTAGCTCAAGTGGTAGAGTATCGTTGATAAGTGTATGAGCGGAAGGAGTTGCATAGATTAGAAATGCTCTTCGATCTAAGGTGTCTATTTGTCTAATGATCAATTGCTTCTTATCCAATACATCTAAGATGCGAGTAACCGTGGGCTGATCTTTATTGGTTCGAATTGCAATTTCCTTTTGGTTAATACCCTCATCAAGATGAACTTGGTATAGAACGGTCCATTGTTCAGGGGTTATACCAAACGGTTTGAGTTGATTGGCGAACAAGGTGCTGATTTGGCGGAAAATAGGTGAATATTTATATCCGATGGACTGATTAGGAGGAGAAAATTCGATCAGAAGAAACACTTCCTTATTAAATAGTTGTTGTAACAATTATATTCATAACAACTATTAATGTCAAATGTAATGGAATTATTTGGGTAACCCCAAGGGTGGTTATAGAAAGAATGTGTTATAGATCGGGTGGGTGATCCAAGACAGATGAATATTTTGGGTATAAACGTCGAATACATTCTGGACATATATCATGAGTAAATTCTGCATAAGTATGCTTCTCTAAGAAGCTTTCAATACTACTCCATAGATCATCTTCTTTAATTCTTTTACAGACAGCGCATATGGGGATAAGTCCACGCAATGTTCGTATTTGTAGAACCGCTTCTTGAAAGTCAAATTCCACTTGTTTTCTTTGGGTAATATTGCTGATAGAAATTACGGCTCCATCAATACACTTTTTGTTCTTAATTAGGGGGAATACTTCTAACATGAACCACTCGGTTGTAAGATTGATATTCATACTGAAATCATGAAAAAATGATGGTAGCTGCCCGTTGAAAATACAGTAAAATTGATTGGCGATAGTACAGTTATAATTACACGTATGTAAAAGAACATCGTAGATTTGCAAAAAGTTAACACCAAGCCATTGAAAATCTGAAGGGATGTTAATTGACGCAGATAATTCTCCCCATGCTCGGTTTGCTTCGATGATGTAGCCATCAGTGTCAATGACTATAATACTCTGATGTAATGCGTGTAGAACTTCGTTAGGAAGAACAGCGGGCATTGTTATATCTCCTTTGCAGCATGAATAGGATACCTCCAAATAGATGTTAATTATGTGATATAATTCAGGGTAATATAACAAATAGTATATGCGTCTTTACGTCATTTTGCAATATAAAACACTTACATACGTCATTTATTTTGTTGGAATTTGAGAAACATAGGTTGTTTTTTAACAACATAGGAAGGTGGACATAAGATGCAGTCTATTTATGAGCGTATTGAATTACTTATTAAGGATAAGAGGATGACTAAGAAATTATTTTGTGAAGAATTAGGGATTAGTACTGGTAATTTGGGAGATTGGAAAAGAGGGAAGTCGACACCAAGTACAAATAAATTAATAGAAATTGGTGAGTACTTCAATGTTAGCTTGGATTGGCTCATTGTGGGGAGAGAACCTTATAATGAAACGATCATGGAAGAGCATAGGGCATATGTGGTAGATGATGTTCAATGGTTGCAACGTATAGTTCCGAAATTAAGTGAACAGGAAAGAACTTGTATAAAGGAATATATTGAATTTACAAATTATAGAAGAAGCCGGTACTCCCAACAATAAATGATTGTATACCATAGAAAAGGTACCTACCATTATGTGAAATGGTAGGTACCTTTTCTTGAAAATATAAGACCTAGTTACGCCATCGATGAATATTGTAGAACTTCAGAAGAATTGATCTTCACTGAAAGCCATTCTTGTCTAAATGAATCAAGCAGGGACTGAAGTAAATAACTTTCTTCATCATTTGATATTTGTATTACAACAGAAGCGCTTTGGATGCATGAGGATACAGCGGAGAATAAGTAACATTGCACTGCTTGGTCACAATCTATCTCTAGTCGTTGATTAATCCAAGCATGCACCGTTGTTAGGCAACCGAAGGTATTGTAATCATGAAGCGTTTGTTCAAGTTCATCAAAATCGAACCAAGGGTAAAGAGCTCGGGCTAATTTCAATAGACGTCTTCCATTCTTATGAGCTTCAGAGGTATTCTCATAGCTATTCTTTCGATTCTGAATCACCCTATCGATTAAAGCGATTTTCTGCGAATCATTCCCTTCTGATGCGGCATAGATTTCTTTAATGGCCCAGCCATCGGTTCTAAGTAACATACTTTGGAGGTGGTCTCTCATGAATAATTCCAGGTCACGGTAGTTTTGAATGCTTCCTTGCGCAACTTGGGCCTCCATGGTTAACGTATGAGTATACCCGCCAACGGAAAGGGATGAATCTAACATCTGTACATAATCAAGTAATTTCCTACCTTTGTCCATTCGTGACACCTCCATGGTATATAATGTTAAAATAGTTCAATTAGTGTTATGTTAATTAACAAGAAATGAATGATATTTGTATTTTCGATAATATTCCATGAAATTATGATACTAAACGGATGGTTTATTGTCAATAAAAAGTAATTACGTAAATATTTATAACCTATATTGATAGGTTATATTACATTATATAAATTCGGAAGATATTTGAAATGATTTCTTCTTTACTTTTAATGGGCAAACGTGTAAAATGTATTTTGTTGCTGTAAGAAATTTTTATCTGTATTATGCGGTCGTGGTGGAACGGCAGACACGCTACCTTGAGGTGGTAGTGCCTTCGGGTGTGCGGGTTCAAATCCCGCCGACCGCATCTTGAATTCCAAAAGCAGTAAACTAAGGGATGATCCTTGTTTTACTGTTTTTTTTGAAGAAATATAGGATAGGAACGTTGTATATCTATTAATGATGTTATGGAGTGAGAGAGATAAGTGCTATAATAAATTGACATCAAGTTGAAAATTCATTAGAATGTCTAAGTACTTGTTGGAACAGCTGGATAAAGATTGTGTTAGCAAATTTAATATAATGGGTGATAATTATGTCTTACAGACCGATTATTTCGAACGTGGAAGAAGCTAGTAATAATGAGAAAGATGGATTATATGAATTCATCTTCTACTTGGCAGATGGAACAGAATGTCGTACGTTCTATAACCGTTATCCTGAATGGAAAATGACGAATATTACACGACTTCAAAAAACACCTTGCCCTGTATGCCGCAAAGATTTTATTTGCAGATGTATGGAAAGTTTCAGAGATAATTTGCAACAACAAGTCATCGATAATGAGTGGCTAGAAAAGGCTATTGTTAAGTAAAGACTTGTTAGAGAAAAGAAGCGTGGGAAATAATCCTACGCTTCTTTTCACTATATATGCTGGAAGGGGATATTTGAGATGAAGAATGATGATCCATTTTCGATTGTATTGATTGATGGGCAGTGTCTTTTATGTCAAAGTGCGACCAAATTTATTGTTCATCATGATCCTGTAGGGAGATTTTACTTTGCTTCCTTACAGTCTGAAACGGGGCAGAGATTACTTGGTAATGTAGGATTACCACTAGATCATATAAGTACATTTGTCTTAATTGAAGGCGATCGTTATTTCACTCAATCCACTGCTGCTTTACGCATTGCTAGACATTTACGCGGTTTATGGCCACTTACATATGGTATTATTTTATTACCTAGATTTATAAGAGATACGGTATATCAATATATAGCTAGAAATCGGTATCGTTGGTTTGGCCAGTCCGATCAATGTATGTTACCGACATCAGATCTTAAGGGGAGATTATTAGAATAGGTTAGCACTCGTAGAGGAGGTTAATGCTGTGAAATATATCTTGATTGTACTCGTTGTAGGTATTGTTGTAGCGAGCTTGGTGCTAAAACGGTTGAAAAATAGAAAAGCTCAATCTCAAGGGAATGTCATTAAATTTCAGAAGAAGAGTAAGCAGAATTTACAGAAATGTTCCTATTGTAAAAAGACAAGTAGATTAATTTTTTATGCAAGTGATGAGGGAACAGTTGTAGGAGTATGTAAGGAATGTAGGCCGAAAGCCAAGGCTCGCGATATGCTTCCGATATAAATAATATATAAATATGATAATTATCCCGATTAGCTCGTAATGAGACTAATCGGGATTTTTCTTGTTTCTATAACTGCTTACCATAAGTTGCATAAAAGTCGATTAGGTAGCAAATAGTATAGGCGGGAGGTGTTAATGTATGCCTATTCAGAGGAAAAAATCCAAAGTATCCGAAGCGGCCAGCAATAGTCAGGAGGAAAGTAAACGGATATCCACAAATCTCGAACATAATCTTAAAGGTATCAAGGAAAGGTTTGGAAATAGTCCTGATCTGATTATGCGGAAATTTGAATTGATACGCGCGCAAGTTGAAGTTGCTGCTATATATATAAATGGTATAACTGATAAGTCGACGGTTGATGATTTTGTTGGACATGTGATGTCTTTTGAACCCATTACTCAGGATAAACTTCATATAACTTCTGAATTAGAAATTTTTGAATTTATGGCAAAAAAAGCTTTGAGCATTGGTGAAGAAAAGGTTGTCGAGGATTGGGATGGTTTATTAGAGGCTCTTTTATCCGGAAGCACGATTATACTAATTGATGGTTTAGGGAAAGCCGTAAGTGGAAACACAAGTGGTGGCGAGGTTAGGGCGGTTTCAGAAGCTAAGACTCAGGTCGCCATACGTGGTTCTAAAGACAGTTTTACGGAATCGATTGAGACGAATATATCATTAGTTCGTAGAAAAATCAAAAATGCTGACTTATGGATTGAAAGCATGAAAATAGGTACTGTGACAAAAACAGCAGTGTCGATCATGTATATCAATGGAATTGCTGATGATAAAACGATTCGCAAATTAAAAAAAAAACTGAAAGATATTCAAATTGATTCCATTTTGGAATCAGGATACATTGAGCAGTTAATTCAAGGGAATACATATTCACCATTTCCGACGGTGTTTAATACGGAACGACCCGATAGTGTTGCTGCAAATTTATTAGAGGGACGAATCGCTATATTGGTGGATGGGACACCGTTTGTTCTGATTGCACCTACAACTTTTTTTATGTTTTTCCATGCTGTTGAAGATTATTATCAGCCATTTGAGATTTCATCTGTGATTCGTTTATTAAGGTTTTTGTGTCTTATTATCTCGTCATTCGGTCCTGCAGTATTTGTTGCAGCTATAACCTTTCATCAGGAAATGATCCCCACACCATTGCTCATTAGTTTAGCTTCGCAAAGAGAAGGTGTTCCCTTTCCTGCTTTTGTTGAGGCGATCCTGCTAGAGGTTACATTTGAGATTATTCGTGAAGCTGGAATCCGAATGCCGTCACCGATTGGTCAAACCGTATCTATTATTGGCGGGTTAGTATTGGGCCAAGCGGCAGTACAAGCTGGAATTGTCTCGCCTGCCATGGTGATAGTCGTTTCTCTAACAGGTATCTCCAGCTTTGCGACTCCCGCTTTCAATATGGCGCTTACTATACGGTTAATAAGATTTTTCATTATGTTTATTGCTGCATTTATGGGGCTCTATGGGATATCCATTATTAGCTTTATACTGATTGCACATATGTGTAGCTTGCGATCTTTGGGGGTTCCGTATATGTCACCTATGGCACCTTTTATTCCAGAGGAACAGAAGGACACATTTATACGTGCACCACTACAATTCCTGCGGAGGCGGCCACGTCTTATTAGCCAGAAGAATAATGTCCGCATGCAAACAAATCAAGAAAATCGAGGAGAAATCAATGACAACTAAATGGACAATGCGAACTATTATTTATTTGGTATTGCTATTGCTCTTGACAAGTTGTTGGAATAGTCGGGAATTGAATTCCGTATCTATAGTGAGCGGTATAGGGATTGATAAAGTACCAGATAAAGATGAGTATAGAATCACTTTTCAAGTTATTAATCCTACAGCTATGGCAACAACTATTGGCGCCAGTACGGGGCAAGCACCGATTACGATCTTCTCAACCAATGATCAGACGATATTTGGAGCCTTGCGCAAAACATCAAAGAGGGCAACAAGACAGTTGTTTTTTGCGCATACACAACTTCTAGTCATTGGTGAATCCATGGCCAAGAGCGGAATTAACGATATATTTGATTTATTTGAAAGATCACATGAGTTGCGGCTTAACACGGCTGTGCTTGTATCAAGGGGTTCAGATGCGGAGTCCGTTCTAAAAACACTATTACAAATGGAGAATCTCCCTGGCTCAGGTATGGTTAAGAAGACGACGAATAGCGCAAGAGTGTGGGGGGAGAGCAGGCTTGCTTCTGTTTTTGAGCTCATTAATGACATATCAGGAAATGGTGAAATAGTCATTAGTGGTGCAAAAGTTATCGGGGATCCGGAGGTAGGAAAGAAGAAGTCTGATCTGGAACAGACCGATCCGGAGACGTTTATTACGATGAGCGGGTTGGCTTTATTTAAAAATGGCAAATTAACATATTGGTTGGATGATGCTGAAGCGAGAGGGACACTTTGGGTTCAGAATAAAATAAAAGAGACGAGTATTAATATCGATTCCGATGATAAAGAAAAGGCGATTGCTATCAATATTTTTCGTTCGAATACGATTATAAAGGTTGAAATTGTAGATGGTTTACCAGTTCTTCATGTCTCCATTAGGGAGCAAGGCAGTATAAATGAAATGAAGGCTTATGTTGATTTAAGTAAGAGGGATGAAATAAATAAATTGGAGCAAGAAATAGAAAAGGAGACAAAGAATGAAGTGATGCAGGCTTTACAAGCCGCACAGCGTATGAAAAGTGATATTTTTAATTTTGGGAATGAATTAAAGCGAACCGACCCGAAAGCATGGGAAACCGTGGAGAAAGATTGGGCGAACTTATTTGCCCAAGGTGAATTGGATGTTCGTGTAAAAGCGAATATTCATACCACAGGAATGAGATTAAACCCGTATTTGCCAAAAACGGAATAACTGGGGTCTGGCGGAAAGGTAGCGTGAAGTTGTCTTATGAGAAAAGAAGTCATTAGTTCAAATCAACTATTTGCCATGATTGTCTTATTTGAATTGGGAACAGCAATCATTGTTCCGATTGGTCTTGAAAGTGGACATGCTGTATGGATATCCATTCTTATGGCCCTGCCTGGCGGATTGCTGTTATACCTTATTTATGAAGATTTATATCAACAATATCCTAATATGATCATCAGTGGATATACCCAGAAAATTCTCGGAAAATTTATTGGTTGGCCATTGAGTTTATTGTATATACCAGTCCTTATGTTTAACGGTTCTAGGAACTTGCGTGAAGGGAGTGTTTTATTGTTATCGTCTTCATATGATATAACTCCCATTTATATCATGGATGCAATGATGGTTATTGCGGTTATATATATCTTGAACAAAGGGATAGAAGTTTTCGCTAGGACAGCAGAAATCTATTTTACTGTGATTCTTTTTATGGGGATAATATGTTGTTCTGTTGTTATACTTGCCGGCCTAGTTGACTTCAGGAATATATTTCCAATCCATGCGAAAGACTGGAAGGATGCACTGAAATCAGCTTATCCTAGCATTTGGATTTTTCCATTCGGAGAACTGGTATGCTTCACAACAATATTACCTCATTTCAATAAAGCTCACTCAAGTAAGCGCACAGGGATGGTTGCGGTCTTGCTAAGTGGGTTCTTATTAACCTTCACACATGCGATTGAGTTGTCGGTACTGGGGGAGGATTTATACGCTAGGAGTACCTTTCCAATATACAACACAATAACGCTAGTTAACTTAGCAAACTTCATACAGCGCTTAGATGCGCTTGTTATACTAACTTTAATCATTGGTGTTTTTTTCAAATTGACGATTTACTGTTATGCAGCCATGGTAATAACAGCAGATTTATTTAAGGTGAAGAATCCACGAAAGCTAGCTGTGCCTATTGGAGTTGTAGTTCTATTCACTTCAATGATCAGTACAGGGAATTATCCTGAGCATATAGAAGAAGGAATGGTATTTATGAAATATATTCTGATTGTTATATGTGCCTATATCCCTATATTGCTCTACATTGTTCATCGTATACGCAGAAGATTCGGTCTATATCGATAAGATTTCTTTATTTATGCTGATGGATTCGTTTCTTTAAGGATGTAGTAATCACGATAATAAAGGGAAGAATAAGGATGGAGATCATGAATATAAGCAGCGGTATATTTGTAACGGAAAAGACGGCAGAAATAGACTGGAACGACAATGAAAGACTCATTCCTGTCAGCAGATCCATAATAACAACAATAATTATGGCCAAAATGCAGAGCAACAGATAAATCAATAGGTTCTTCATATACATCTTCTCCTCGATTTTGAATTGAAGTAAAGTCAGTCTAAGAATGGGAAGCCAAAAGTATTATTTCCACTAATCGATAAGAGTAACCATGATTGTACGAATGATGTTAAATAGTGTACTTTATCAATTCTATACTTGCCTAATTGGAAGTAACTGTGATATTCTATCAATAAATTAATGGCTCGTAAACGGAAGCACCGTTTAATAACCGCGTAACTGCGGTTGTTGAACGGTGCTTTTTTTGTTTCATCTGAAGGGGGTTTGTTTATGATTCCGACCAGAATAGTTTTGGCTGTAGCGGAGAAAGAGTACATAGATCCTTTAGTTAGTTACGTTCACAATAGTGAATATAGGGATAAAATGTGTATTTCTGCTTTTACTGAAGTGGATAAATTTCTTCAGTATATGAATGGGAACGAGAAAGAGCGTCCGGAATTAATCGTTGGAGAGCTGTCTTTCATAGAGCCTTGGTTGAAGCAGAGTGAGCAGACTGTGACGTGGATCGTCCTGAATGAGATGGGGCAGAGTTCATTGCAAGGACCTGTTCTTAGCAAATATCAACCTTTACCACAACTTTTAGAGTCAATCTTAGATTTATCTCGAAGTCAAAGTTCGCCAAGATCACGAGCTATGGGTGAGACAGCTATGATTGGTATCCTCTCTGCTGTTGGAGGTAGTGGCAAGACTACGACTGCTCTTAATATGGCTAAGCAGTTAAATAGTAAAGGACTATCCGTATTCTATCTTAATTTAGAAACCGTGAATAGTACTGCAGTATTCCCAAGACAGATTAGGAGTAGGGAGAGTGGTCAAGGTCTATCTCGTCTGCTCTATGATCTTCAAGCAGCACAGGAATCCAAAGATTATTCATCGATTTCAGTGGCATCTTATATTGTTCATCATGAGGGGATAAAGGCTGATATTTTTGAACCATTAACCAATATCAAGGAATGGATTCAAATGAGTAAGAACAATGCAAGTCAACTTATGAAGTTGATTGCAAATAGTGGTCGATATGATGTCATTATCGCAGATACAGATACGAGTGCCGATGAACGATGTGAGGCTGTCATGGAATGCTGTGGAAGTCTAGTTTGGCTTCTACTTGATGACGTAATCAGTATGTATAAGAGTGAAAAGTGGCTTTCTTATCTAGAAAGGAACAACCCGCCTTTATTCATGGATATGATGTCGCGAAGCAAGTTTATTATGAACCGTTATGTTGGAACTCTTACAAATACTCTTCCCACCTATTTAGAACAAATAGATGGCGTTCTTCCGTATATTCCCTCTTGGAAGCAAGTCTGTCATGAGGAGATTATATTGAGTTCACCTATATTCCAAAGAGATATTCTTCATCTATGTAGAGATTTGGTCGGGGATTTATTACCTAATGTGGATGGGGGGCAATCTCGTGGATGAGGAGATGTTCAGAATTATCCGAAGTGTTATTCGTTCTGGATTAGATGTGACATCAGCGGTGGATGACTCCGAATTGATGGATTATATCGAACGGACCGTGTTTGCTCAAGTGGAATTGCAGGAACTGACGGCTATGGAGAAACGGACATTGGTTCGTCGAATATATGATTCCTTTCGTGGATTAGATGTATTGCAACCCTTAGTGGACAATCCGTCGATTACGGAGATCATGATCAATAGCCATCAGGATATTTTTATTGAACAAAATGGTGATGTGAAACGAATATCTCAGAAATTTGAATCACAGAACCGCTTGGAGGATATTATTCAGACCATCGTAGCTGGAGTGAATCGCGTAGTGAATGAATCATCGCCGATTGTAGATGCGAGACTGAAAGATGGATCACGTGTCAATATTGTTCTTCCCCCAATTGCATTGAAGGGGCCAACCATGACCATACGGAAATTCCCCGAGAAACCGATGACGATGGATGATCTAGTCAGCCGAGATGCATTGAGTGAGGAAACGGCATTATTTCTACAAAGATTAGTAGTTGGTAAATATAACATTTTCATAAGTGGAGGTACTGGATCAGGGAAAACAACTTTTCTTAACGCCCTATCTCAGTTCATTCCGATTGATGAGCGTGTGATTACAATTGAAGATTCAGCAGAGTTGCAGATTGTAACGGTTCCTAATCTAGTGTCGCTTGAGACACGAAATGCCAATACGGAGGGGAGAGGAGAAATCTCTATTCGTGAATTGATCCGATCCTCGTTACGGATGCGTCCGAATCGAATTGTAGTAGGTGAAGTTCGGGGGAGTGAGGCCTTAGACATGTTACAGGCAATGAATACTGGGCATGATGGAAGTCTCTCAACTGGGCATGCGAATAGTACGAGGGATATGATTAGTCGCTTAGAAACGATGGTACTAAGTGGAGCTAACCTTCCGATCCTAGTTGTACGTCAACAGATAAGTTCAGCGATTGATATTCTAGTTCATCTATCAAGATTACGGGATCGCTCAAGACGCGTAACTGAAATTAGCGAGGTGCTAGGTATGGAGAATGGTGAGGTGCAACTGAATCCACTCTTTCGGTTCAAGGAGAAAGAGGAGCGGGACGGAAAAGTTATAGGTCAATTAGAATCTTGCGGTACCATTATGCAGCATGTTGATAAGCTACAGATGGCTGGGCTTGAAGTTGCACTAAGGAAAGAAGGTGTGGAGGTGAACTTATGAGATCATCGACGGCTAAGAATAGAGTCAAAAGTCATGTGAGCTCGATTCATCAGAACGAAAGAAAGCAACGGCAAACTCTCCCTGATTACAGTATTTATGAGTTGAGTATGTTGGAAAGAATCCTTTGTATGGTTATCGGTGGCGTTATATTTTATAGCATAGGATATTTATTCTATCATAATTGGTTTGTTTCAATATTGATTGCATGTTGTGGAGGATTTATTCCAGGATTCTGGAGGAGGAATATGCTGAACCGTCGACGGGCCGCGATGAATTTACACTTCAAGCAAGCGTTGTTCTCCCTGTCTTCTTCACTTTCGGCAGGTCGTTCTGTAGAGAATGGATTCAGAGAAGCTGTTTCGGATCTACGAATGCTGGATCCTGGAGCAGAGAATGATCTCATAATGGAATTGAATATTATTTGCGCTAGATTGGAGTATGGAGAGCCGATTGAAGATGCATTACAAGATTTCAGTCGACGTGCGGCGATGGAGGATATCACAAATTTTGCTGATGTATTCACGACCTGTAAAAGAACAGGTGGTGACTTAGTAGAAGTCGTACGCCGAACATCCAACATTATTGGTGAGAAGTTAGATGTTCAACAGGAAATCTCTGTGATGATCGCTCAGAAGAAATTCGAATCTACAACGATCCTGGTGGCGCCCATTTTATTGATCGCTTTCATGAATTTATCTTCGCCAGATTATATGTTACCGATGTATAGCGGAATAGGATTTTTTATTACAACAATTTCATTGGCAGTATTGGGTGTATGTTCGATCTGGATTACTAAGATTATGAACATAAAATTGTAGAGGAGGTGATGCAATGATTGTAATCTACGTCGTGATGCTGGTTCTGCTAGTGGGCGGTTGGGTGGTGCTGAACTGGCTCAGCGACGAGAAATATCGAACACTTAGCAAGCTGCCTATGGAAGGGTTACGACTTAGTAAAATGGTTGTACCGACGTTGTATATCTTGGATAAATCAAAGATAACAACAAGATTTCCATTTTTCTTTTTTAAAGTACAACGGTCGATACAGAAAGTTTATGGAACGAGATATAGTGGGGAAATGACTTTGCTCTATCTTGGGGAAATGATGTGTTACAGCTGGTTACTGTTTAGCTTTGGATGTGTTCTTTCCATAGGTATGGGAGAAGAGACGGGGCTAATTCTTGGTGGGGTTCTAGGGATCCTCTTACCGGTAGCTATGGTAAAGGATCTTCACAAAAAGGTTCAGGTTCGCGACCAAGACATTCTTATGGAACTCCCTGAACTATTAAATAAGGTTGTATTGCTTGTGGGAGCAGGTGAAACGGTACAAAAGGCGATTGCTCATTGTGTTGAACGAAAGAAGGATCAACAGGATCATCCTTTGTATAAAGAATTGATTCGTATGGTTGGGGATTGGGATAGTGGTTATTCCTTTCAACAGTCATTCGAAAGTTTCAGTAAACGATGTGCAATCCAAGAAGTATCGATCTTTACTACGACTGTATTGCTGAATTTCAGACGTGGAGGCAATGACTTTGTATTGGCATTACGTGAATTATCTCGAACACTATGGGAGAGTCGCAAAGTAATTACGCGTACACGTGGGGAACAAGCCTCTTCTAAACTGGTATTCCCGATGGTTGTAATATTTATGGTGGTAGTTGTGCTAGTCGGTGCACCGGCAATGATGATGATGAATATGTAGGAGGAATGATGATATGTTAACGAATATATGGGGTAAAGTAAAGGGACTTTGGCAAGAGGAAGATGGTCTTGGCATGCTGGAAATGATCTTGATTATTGCGGCACTTGTAGTTATAGCAGTGGTCTTTAGGGATCAACTTAAAATAATCGTTGATAATCTATTGAAAAAGGTTAGTAGTAAAAGTAGTACCTTTATTGATGAGAAGTAAATTCAAAGGCAACGAGGGAAGCTTCACGATTGAAGCTTCCCTTGTTATGCCAATTATACTGATGGTGACGATTATACTCATGTTCTTTTGTATGTATATTTACCAGCAATCTTTTCTACAGCAAGTTGCATCAGCTGCGACAGAAAGATCAGCTTATGTCTGGGATAACAGCCATAAAGAAGCATCTAGTGGTGCTGTTCAACCGGGGCAACATGACTCGCTGTACTGGAGATTATCTGATGATAACATGCTTGGGTCAATATTTGGTTGGGCAGGAGCTGGAAGTGAAGAATCTATTTCTTTACCAGTTGGTGGTGAGTCGAGTTCACTTCCAGTGGAAAAGCTGACCAAAGTAAGTGAACTAGCAACAGGTGAAATGACGGGGAATCTAACTTATGAGAATAAGTTATTGTTTCGAAAGGTAAATGCTGAATTGCATCAGCTCATTAACTTGCCACTATTAGATCGGATATTATCTGGTGGATCTGAAATAGAAGTACATGCTCAATCGCTTATTGTTGAACCTGTTGAATTTATACGTACGGTCGATTTAATGAGATATTATGGTGCGAAATTCAAAGGATCAGGATCAAGTGATAGTAGTTCGATGAATAAAGGGGATGCAGCCAAGGTATTGCAGAAATATGGGTCAAAGACTAAATAGAACAATTGTTAATAAATTATTGAATGTTTTCACTTTAGATTGAAGAAAGGAGGAATTTCATGTTCGGTAAATGGTATACAGATCAGAGGGGCTCAGTAACTATTTTCCTTATTTTGATATTGGCGATTATGTTTAGTTTTGTTGCTATATTCATTGATTATGCTCGAATTGCTGCAGTGAAAGTTCAAAGTGAGCGGCTTGTGCGTTCTGCAGTTCGCTCTGTTATGTCTGCCTATGATCCGGAATTACAGCAGGAGTATGGATTGTTCGCCTATGGTGAGAGTGATGGGGATCAGATCATGTCAGGTGTATTGAATGGAAATATTGATCATGGAGATCGTGGAGATGCGTTCTCGTTAGTGGATCTAGAATTGGATACATCCACATTACAGATGAACCGGATGTTAGGTGAATATGAAATTTTTGATCGTCAGATTAGTGAAGAAATGAAATACAAAGCACCAATAGATTTCACAATAGAAATAATGAATAAGTTCAAGCCACTCTCACAATCGCTGAAGGAAGCCTCTAATACGATGGATGTACTTAGAAAGCTTCAAAAGCTATATGACAAAAGAGAAGATGCGCTAAATGAAATGATAGAGAATCAAAGAAAGGCTGCCCAAAGTGTGAATCCCCTAGTTAGTCTTATTATGGCCGAATCATCTACTTACATATCCAATCAATCATTAGGTGGAGGCATCAGTTCTGGAGCTGACATTGCTGCGCAATATGATGATTATGTCGCCAAAGCCAATGAGTTAGAACAGAAAATCGCTGAGAAACAAAGTAGAGAAAATAATAAAGATAATGATGATGATGCTATTGACTCCGAGATAAATATGTTAACGAGTTTAATTAATAGTTATCATTCGGGTGCTTCGGAATTACTCTCTAATATTTCTAGTAAGCAAAGTTCATCTAAAAAAGAACATACGAATATGTTGCCTAAGGCATTGGAACTGTGGGAAGAAGCGTATCAATATAATGAAGAAATGAAACAAGTGATTGCAGAATCGGAAAGTCGTGTGATAGATGAAAGCTATGACCATGTATCTAAAGAGGGTAATTCAGAAAGTACAGATTTTAGTAATGATGACTCGGAAGCCATTCGAAAGATCCGAGAGGAGTCTCAACAATTAATTCATACTGAAGATTTATTTCAAGATTTAAAGACCTCAATAGAAAACCAAACTTCGCAATTTGAAACCATAAATAGTAAGGTATCATCTATGCAATCTGTACTAAATGGTGCTTTTGGTAAGTCAGCTAATAGTAGTTCAATGAAGTCCGCTGTCATCCAATCAAGAAAAGTTATAGATAAGTATATGAAGAATTATGTGGAATCTGGTTCAGAGAATGTGCTTTATGAGGCGATGAGTGAATTAGAGAAGGGGCGATCCTTTGATAAGCAACGTAAGGAGACTGAGAAGAAGGCAAAAGCGAAATTGCAGGATGCAACGAAGATATTAGCAACCATCAATCGACTAGATGAAAAAGCACAAGATTATCTAGAGGAGTATCGTACGATCCAACAATATTATGGTGATAGTATCACATTTAATAAACAATCAGAAGGCGATTCAACTAAAGGTGCAGAATTGGATAGCAATCCTTATGATGCTAGTAAATCAGCTATGGATGATGTGGATAATTTATATGGTTCCATGAGTGGCATGTTGTCTGGAATGCAGAACGAATTCTATCAAAATGAATATGCGTCGCTTTATTTCCATCACTTCGATATCACTCAGTTGGGAGATCTTGTTAGCAACCCGAATGGTTCAATTGGTGACGATTTAGTTGATCAATTAAGTGTTCATAATCAGGAACTGGAGTATATCTTATATGGATTTCATAATCCAGTAGGAAATGTATCTGCCGCTTATGCAGAAATATTCGGAGTTAGATTAGCCATACGGACAATGGAAGGTTTGGTTAAGAGTAGTAAGTTAGGAAATCCATTATTGATCCTAGCAACAGGACTATTATATGGAATTGAGATGGCTATTCTGGACATGATCCAATTGTGTCAGAAAGGTTCGATAGAACTATCAGCTTATTTGAAAGTAGAGATGACTTACCGCGATTATTTGAGGATGTTTCTTTTTATTCATAGTAATAATGAACGGAAAATGTCGAGGATGTTATCCTTAATTCGATTTAATACTGGAATCAATCCTAATGAGAGAGCTACCTATGCTTCTGGTGAAGTTAAGATTGGTATGAATATATGGTTTCTTCCCGGAGTGATGAGAATGCTTGGAACGACTGCAAATAGTGAAGATCAAGTGGAAGGAAATCGTTACTATGCTATCAAAAAAGCGGATTATTCCTATTAAAAAGTTGAAAAATGAAAAGGGTAGCATGGTTGTTGAAGCGGCATTGGTATTTCCCTTTTTTATATTTCTGATTGTATTTCTAATCTATATTGTTCAGATGACGTTGATATCTACGGCACTCCATAGCACCGTATCTGATACGGTGAAGATGGTATCCTCTCATATGTATCCTATTGGATTAATGGTGGATCAGGAAGCCCCTTCAGAAGAAAGCCAAGACCCACAATTAACGGGGAATTGGGTTATTCCGAAGCTTTCTGTGACAGATTGGGTATCTCAGTATAGTAATTCTCTGCCTGATCCGTTCGCGCAATGGATGTTGGATGCCGCAGCAAGGGGGGACGAACCCTTACAGATGGTTAAGAATAATATGGCTGAAGCTGTACTTGATCCTGTCGTGAAGCCGTTACTTAAGCCATTCATTCAAAGTGATTTTTTGAGGTATGAAAGGATTCATGTCTCTAATATTTATCTCCCCGATATGAAGACTAGGGCAAATCCATATTTCGGAATTGAAGTCAGTTATGAGTTACCTATGAGGGTGCCTTTTATCAACAAAGAAATTGTATTGCAAGCTAAGGCACAAGAGCGTCTATGGATTGGGGATACCCTTGAGGGAATAGGAAGTGGAGATGGTGAAGAAGGTGACACATCTTCTATACAGATTCTTGAGAAACCTAATCCAGCTATTATCGGAAAGAAGACGAAGGTCAGGGTTAAGGTTGCCCCCGATGAAAGGGTTCAATTATCAGTCTTTTATAAGAGTGGAGAAAGTACTGCTAAGTACCTTGGTTGGAGCCAAGCGGATGCGGAAGGATTTCTCGAATGGGAATGGTTTGTTGGAACCAACACGACTCCAGGGATATGGCCTTTCATTATTACAACAGAAAATGGAGAACGGATGGAAGTTATGTTTACCGTTGTGGACCGCGATTAAATACATACGAGACTAGGAGATGAGGATTAAACATGGAAGTTGCACATATTGGTTGTGCGTTACTCGTGATATCAGCGTTTATAACGGATATTAAATCAATGAAGATTCCTAATAAGCTTACGATCCCTGCTATCTTATGTGGACTAATTTATCATATTATCGTTAATGGTTGGAGTGGAGCACTATTCGCTGGAAAAGGATTTATTACTGGATTTATCATACTCCTTATTATGTATTGGATGGGCGCTGTAGGAGCGGGAGATGTCAAACTTTTCGGTGGAATCGGTGCTTGGACTGGTATATTGTTCACGATTCAGACCTTATTGTATTCTGTACTATTTGCAGGCGCTATAGGAATTGCAATTCTCTTGTGGAGAAGAGAGACATTCTCCCGCCTACGAGAAGTAGTGCGTGGAATAGCCGGGTTCTTTCTCTTCAAAGATATCGCGATATTAAAGAATTGGAGCAAGGAGCAAATTCGTTTTCCATTTATGCTCGCCGTTCTACCGGGTATTATCTGTGCTTATCTATACGCTTTTCCTAATTAGAAAGGGGTGCATCATTTGTTAGAATTAACGCAGGATTTCATCCACAACGGTGGTAATTATATGATTATGAATAGTGCTGAGGGATTTATGTCAACTGATTTAAACAGAGTACAGACGAACATGATCACCTCTGTAAAAATTCCGCATCTATTACCTCTTCAATTAAAAGAAGTGAATTTTATGGTGAGTCTACATTATGATATTACAGACAAAAAGATGCTTACTCATCTACTCAAAAGTGAAAAGTTAACGATGGAGGAATTCTATGTTTTGCTACTTCAATTAGTGGATGCCTTGGAAGACAGCACCTCTTATATGTTATATCCAGAACAATATATTCTTCAAGAAAATTATATATTTGTAGAGGGGCCACTTCATGTCGGTAAGTTGTATCTAACTTATTGTCCTATACCAACCATGAAGTATCATGAATCATTACAGTTTTCACTCAGTCAAATCATAACAAGATTGATGACCACGGTATCAGAATTACACGGTAATGGGATTCAGATGTTGCTTCAATATGTTGGTGCTGAGGGATTTACATTGTCTGGTATGAATGGATTACTTCAGAGTTTATTAGCTAATACTGGAGAACATTCTCTGTCTCTTCCAAAGGAAGGTAGAACTCAACCACCTAATTTACATCAATATAATAATAAGGCATCCACTTTTGATTCGGGGCTACAGTCAGGACAGAATTCAGATTTAGTTGTATCCTCACCACAAAAGCAAGTGAGATCCAATCCAATACCGGTTGTTTTGGATTCATTTGAGATGGATAGTCAACATGACAATGATTTAATGATCGAGGATGAAAATCATGAGAAAGGACCAATGGCAACCTATGTAGCTTTGGGATGTTTGGTTTGCTGCGCTTTGGTCTGGCGATTTCTCTATATGGATCATCCTGGAACGGCGATGCTGATCGTAAGCTTAGCTATTACCGCCTTACTTGGAGTGATGGCTTGGATGGGTTGGAAGGGACGACTCCGTATGCCAGTGAATGGTGCTGAGCCCTTAACAGAATCTATACCCTTGTTTGATTCAGGTGAACTAGATGATTCTAGTATCATTCGTAAGAAAACATCATTTCAGGTAGAACGCTTAACAGGGTACTTTGGTGGTGCATCAAAGGGGGTATCCAAAAGTTCATCGAAGGATAGCTCTTTGGAACCATCCCGTGAAAGATGGGTATTCCCTGATAGTCCTGTAGATGATAGCATACAACAAAATAATAATAGAAATCTTGTTCCATCTAGGATTGAACAAGAACATGTTCATGAAGAAGGTGATTATTATACTCAGCTTAGTCATAGAACGGAAATGTTATCCTCGCCTCGAGCTAATGCAACTGTTCTATTGAAGCCGGAGAACAGTATATCTCAAGATAATAAAGGTAGATCTCAATCGCCGAGCCCATTCCTAGAGCGTAGAGATATCGGACAAGGTAATCAGAGCGACCTATCAGTATGTCGCATTGAGTTGGATATTCTTCACTTTATTATAGGAAGATCAGCTGATGTTGCCCAATTCGTAGAGGAATCTCCAGGAACTTCAAGAGCACATGTAGAGATCTCTAAGGGAATCAATGGGATGGTCATTAAAGATCTGGGATCTAAGAACGGTACCTTATTAAACAAAGAGTTAATGGTTAGTTATAAAGAATATCCACTCCACGATGGTGATCTATTTACGATTGCTAAGGGAAAGTATACGTATCACTTAAGGTCTTGAAGAGCAGCCTTTAACTCTGGATAATGAAATTCAAATCCATACTTAATAGGTTTGCTAGGAAGGACTCGTTGTCCTTGTAGAAGAATTAGTGATAATTCCCCAACAGCTGCTTTGAGTAGAAAGCTCGGAAGGGGGAACCAATAGGGACGATTGTAGATAGCTGCGACAGTTCTACCGAATTGGTCGTTCGTAACAGGATAAGGTGTAGCGGCATTAACAGGACCATCGATGTGTTGATGGTGGATGCAGAAATCAATTAATCTCACCATATCTGTAATATGAATCCAAGACATCCATTGCTGACCACTACCTATTCTCCCTCCCACTCCCAGCATGAAAGGGAGCTTCATTAGCGGATAAGCACCACCATCATGACCAAGCACAACACTCACCCGAAGCTTCACTAATCGAACACCTTGAATAGTGTCAGCGGCATTCTCCCATTCTTGAACTACACCAGATGGGAAGTCCATAACACGCGTAATTGAAGTTTCTTCGAATGTTTCATTCGTAGACGTTCCGTAGATGGCTATGGCTGAAGCCTGAATCACGACAGCAGGTTTGTTCTTCATTTGCGAGATTAGCTTGCTGACTGCTGAGACTGTGTTTAGACGTGATTCGATAATCCGTTTCTTAGCCTTAGTTGTCCATCTTTGGCTGAGAGAGGCCCCTGCTAAGTTTACGAGTGCATCTAAGTTCTTTAGTAAGAAAGGGCTATGATCTAATTGCTCCCAAGTAATGTACTCTATTTGAGCTTGTTTCGCTGCGGTAGCTTGAGAAGGTATCCTCCGCGTGATAATTAGCAGGTGGTGACCTTCATTGAGCCAATGTTTTTGCAATGCTTTTCCAATAAATCCCGTCCCACCACAAATGGCAATCCTCATGGGATAAGCCTCCTCTTCATCATATAATTCCACTTTTCGATATGATCTTTATACAGAAGGCTTTTTGGACCTTTATCTATTCAATAGATGTTCGTAAGGTTTATAATCTATCTCATTTTTTGTTAAAAACTTGATTAAAAATTTATAATCTCGTTTAGGTGTAGCGACAATGTATCCTCGGATACAGTGGTCTCTTGTGACTTCAGATGCCTCACTTTCAACGGCAATCTTACCAATCTCAGCTGCGATAGAGTGTTTAGCAATATCACGAAATGTTGTGGGAACTGGACTAACTAATGTATCTAAAAGTGCTTTCGATTCATCGGTCCACAGAGGACGACTTCGTTCTACCCAATAATTCTGCCAATCTAGCTTGGACTTACCATCTGCTTGCGGAAGAACTTTTAGAAACTTACGGAACATGAAGAAGCCCCCAATGCACATGGCTCCCAACATCACCACAGTCCAGAAAGCAATCGAGTTCATAAACCATCTGTTCGGATTGTTACTCGTTAATAAATTGACCGTTATTAGAGTATTCATAAATGTTCACCTCAATGATATTTATCACGTTTTCTACTGTTATTTTGAATTATAGCGCATTTCTAGATTTATTTCGCTATAACAGGTAAAATAAAGGGTATTCGTGATAAAAAAGGGGGATGCAACATGTTGAAAATTGGATCTCATGTGTCTTTTTCGGACAAGGGCCTACTAAGTGCTGCCAATGAAGCCAATCAATATGGTTCTAGTTCGTTTATGATATATACAGGTGCACCACAGAATACACGCCGTAAACCGATTGAATCCATGTATCTTGAAGAAGGCAAGGAACAAATGTTAAAGAACGGTGTAGATGAAATTATTGTTCATGCACCTTATATTGTTAATTTAGGATCTTACAAACCTAATACATATGAGCTTGGGGTAAGCTTCCTACAGGAAGAAATCCGTCGTACTCATGCGATTGGTGTGAAGAATATTGTATTACATCCAGGAGCATATACAGATATGGATGCTGATTATGGCATTCAACGTATTGCGGATGGATTGAATGAGGTGCTGGATGGCACGAATGAGACAGGTGTGAATATTGCATTAGAGACTATGGCTGGTAAAGGAACCGAAATTGGGCGTAGCTTCGAGGAATTAGCCCAAATTATTGATAAAGTGAAACATAATGAACGGCTTACGATCTGTGTAGATACATGCCACATTCATGATGCCGGTTACGACATTGTTGGAGATTTAGACGGTGTACTAGAGGAATTCGATCGAATTATTGGGCTATCACGCATTGGAGTGATCCATTTAAATGATAGCAAGAATCCACGAGGCGCAGGTAAAGACCGTCATACTCCTGTGGGAAGTGGATTTATCGGATTCGATACCATTAATTCCGTGGTTCATCATGAGAAATTACAGGGGTTGCCTTTTATACTAGAGACTCCATGGATCGGTAAAGATGCTAAAAAACAACGTCCAATGTATGAGATTGAAATAGCTATGCTAAGAGGCAATGTAGAAGAAAGATTTGGTGCTACTTTTCTGAAAGAAGTCAATGAGCTTGGTTCTTTCTTTGATAGTAAACAAATCAATTCCCGGGAGTTTATTCTAGATACTTGGAATTTGCTTAAGAATGACGCAAAGGCTAAAAAAGCCGATCCTCGTGAGCCTCTAGAGCGCCTTTATGACATGATTATGGAGGATAATCTTTTCTCTGATATAAGTGAAGAAGGCGTAAACCAACGGATTGTTGCCTGGTTAGCAGGACGTATATCTTGATCAATAGCTTGTTATGACATATTGAAAATGACGAGAGTGAGGTCTATAGAACCAATGGATATTCATATCAATAAAAATTTAACCTTAACAGAGAATCCCTATAAAGAACGTGCACGGATGTTGATCTCCTGTCCAGATGGTCCGGGGATTGTTGCAGCAGTATCATACTTTCTACACCAGCACGGAGCCAATATTGTTCAGTCTGATCAATATACCATGGATCCGGAAGGCGGTATGTTCTTCATGCGTATTGAATTTGACCTTTCTGATCTAGATCAGAAATTCGTTGAATTGAAAGGAAAGTTTCAAGAAGTTGCTACTAAATTTGCGATGAATTGGCAAATTCATAATGTAAGCCGCAAGAAGAGAATGGCTATCTTTGTTTCGAAAGAAGATCATTGCTTAGTTGAATTGCTTTGGCAATGGCAGGCTGGTGACCTTGATGGTGAGATTGCGATGGTTATTAGCAATCATCCTGATATGAAGGACTATGTAGAATCATTCGGTATTCCATATCACATGATTCCAGTAACAGCAGATACGAAGAAAGAAGCGGAACAACGGCAATTAGAAGTAATTGGTGATGATATTGATGTGATCATTCTGGCTCGGTATATGCAGATTATCTCTCCAACATTTATTCAACGCTATCGAAATCGAATTATCAATATTCACCACTCTTTCTTGCCTGCGTTTGTTGGTGGTAAACCTTATGCACAGGCTTATCAGCGTGGTGTGAAGATTATCGGAGCAACGGCGCATTACGTGACAGAAGAGCTTGATGGTGGACCGATTATTGAACAGGATGTACAACGCGTAAGTCATCGTGATGATGTCAGAGAGTTGAAGAGAATAGGTCGGACGATTGAGCGTGTAGTGTTAGCAAGGGCAGTGAAATGGCATATTGAAGACCGAATTTTAGTACATGAGAACAAAACGGTTGTATTTAATTAATTGAGTATAAAATGGTTTACTTACAGAGGTCCTGCACAATGAGTGCGGGATCTTTGTGTTAATATACATATATGTAACATCTAGGAAATTGTAGGATTGTTCTAGTTGGAGATAGTTGCAAACTTTTTACTCGTTAATGACGTCAATAGATAATGAGGAGTATTGGGTTATCTATTCATAGAAAAATAATAGTTCGAGAGAGGGGAAGTTGGATCTTGTTTATTCATACCAGCTATATTAGAAAGTTGATTCTGCCGATCTTGGCACTAATGGTTCTACTTCAAGCTTATATCATTCCAAGTGCTATTCATGCGGATGGTCCTTCCATCACGATCAAGACGGAATATGGGTATAAGGGAAAGGTCAAGAATGGTAAGTGGAATCCTGTAAAGATAACTTTAACAAGTGATAAAGATATTTCAGGAGATATTGTTATAGAGACGACAGATAATTATACGGGCGCTGCATCCTATGTTCAACATGTGGAACTTCCTCAGAACACACCTAAGGAAGTTGTTATTGCGATCCCTGGAATGTTCTATTCCAAGGATAATAATCAAATTAAATTCTATCAAGGTTCCGTTGAGAATGGGAAATACATAGGTTTTAAATCGGGTACGCCATATCTCCAAGGAAACCCTGGATATGGTGCAATTATTGGCGTATTATCTGATGATCCAGATACGATGAATTTCATGAACGTACTTCGAGGTGATGGGTATAATCTCGATGTTGTATCTATGGAACCGACGAGTATTCCAGAAGATCCGATGTTACTTGATAGCCTGGATGTCATAGTCATTAACGGATTCTCATCAGATACACTAAGTGAGTTGCAGATCAATGGAATATCTGGTTGGGTAAAGTCAGGTGGAACATTGGTTCTCGCGGGTGGAGCGGGATATCCCAAGACAGCCTCAGCATTTGCAGAGTTATCTCCTATTCAATATGAGGGTACCTTTTCGGTATCGGAACTTCCGCAACTAGCATCGCTAGGAGAAAATCCTCTCAATTTAAATGATGGATTTACGTTATCGAATGGACAACCTTTAGAAGGTAGTCAGGTTTTATATCATACTGACGATAAGCCACTATTTGTGACACGTCCAGTTGAGCAAGGTAACGTCTTATATGCAGCATATGATCTAGCTATGGCACCCATTGCTTCATGGAATGGACATCCAAAAGTGTGGTCTTTTCTATTAAAGGATGATCTCACTCTAACGACTAATCAGAATGGGATGATGTCTCCAACGAACCAATTAAGTAATCTTGGACATATTCTAAATTACTTCCCTTCTCTCAAAATGCCTGCTTTTAGCGGGTTAGTCTGGATGTTATTGATATACTTAGTGGTTGTTGCACCTGTATTGTATTTGGTATTGAGAAAGGTAGATAAACGAGAGTGGGCATGGTGGATAATACCGCTGATGGCTATTATCGCTAGCGCTACAGTGTATATGGTTGGTTCCTCAGATAAGACTAAAGAATTGGCTCATACGATAAATATACTTGAATTGAATGGTAGTGGTAGTTCAAATACGACGAGTGCTACAGCTTTCTTTACACCTAGGAGTGGAGATTATACCCTTGAATTTCCTGAGAATACACATGTGAGATTACAACGTGATAACAGTGGATTTGGTGGTAATCAAGCGGATAGTAGCTTTATAGAAGTTGGAAGTGAAGAGACCGCAGTGAATCTATTAAATATGCCACAATGGTCACTTGCAAAGTTATGGACACAACAGAGCGATAATCAACAGGTTGGGGCTTTGAACGTAGAGATATCCCTTAACGATAAGGGGAATATTGAAGGACAGATTATGAATGAAACAACAAGTGATCTAACTCGAGTTGTACTTGTCATTGGCGGAAAAGTATATGAGTTAGGGGATCTTGGTAAAAACAAGAAAACGGAGATTCTTGCAACGACAGTAGGGAAAAGTATGAACATGATGGGAGGGAATCTTGGATCTCTTCTATATCCGTACACGAACACCGGTAATAATAATGAGTTCAATCGTGAACGAGATTTATTGATGCAATATGCACCGTCTACTTCATGGTATACAAAAGGCTCATACATTATTGCATGGAGTGATGATCCAATGACAACTTATACGCATGAAGGGAAAGCGATCTCCAGCAATCAATTGAATTTATGGGCACAGCCTGTAACAGTTGAGCTGATTCAAAATGATGTGATAAATATTCCATTTGGTTATATTGTACCAACGATGTCGCAGGTGAGTGCTGGGTTCTTGAACCAAGATCCGAATGGAATGGTCAATATGTCGCAAGGGACGATTTCATTTGAATATGCTCTACCACAGCTAGATCAGGGTGCAGCCTATGAAGAATTAACTCTTAGAGGAATGAGTGTTGGACAAAATACAGAATTCAAAATATGGAATGCGAAAAAGATGGATTGGGAAGTTGTAGAATGGAAAAGTGGTGGCTACACCATAAATACGGATGTAGAACAATATGTCATGAATGGAACAATGTTGAGAATGATGGTATCTGCCCAGAATGAAACTTCATTTGCGTTACCGGATTTAAGACTGAAAGGAAAGGTGAAACCATGATAGAAATCTCACATCTTAGTAAGAGATACGGTAATTTTGATGCGTTGAAGGATATCAATCTCGCCATTTCTAAAGGGACAGTCTTCGGTTTTGTAGGTCCGAATGGTGCAGGTAAGTCAACGACGATGTCCATTCTAGCAACACTAGCTCTTCCAACATCTGGAACGGCTAAGATTGATGGCTATGATGTAACAGAATATCCGAAGGAAGTACGGAAAAGAATCGGTTATATGCCTGACTTTTTTGGAGTATACGATCAGCTAAAGACGACGGAATATTTGCATTTCTATGGAGCAAGTTATCATATTCCGCGTAATGAACGAGAAAAACTCATTCCGCAATTGCTAGATCTGGTGAATTTAAGCGATAAGCAGGATAGCTATGTAGATAGTCTTTCCAGAGGGATGAAACAACGACTATGCTTAGCTCGTTGTCTAGTACATGATCCAGATGTATTGATTCTTGATGAACCAGCATCGGGTCTTGATCCACGTGCACGCATTGAGATGCGAGAAATATTAAAAGAACTGAAATTAATGGGGAAAACAATTATTATTTCCTCACACATCTTACCCGAACTAGCCGAAATGGTGGATCAGATCGGTGTTATAGAGCATGGAGTAATGGTTGCTCAAGGAAAAGTATCCGATATTCAAAATCGCCTTCGTGTTAAGAAAATATTGCATATTCGTACGATGGAAAGAGAAGAAGAGTTAGCTAATCGTCTTCGTGATGAACCCCATGTAAGTGGAGTGCTTGGTGATAACACGGGTGTGCACGTTCATTTCAGCGGTGGAGAAGAAGAACAAGTTCGCTTACTTCAACAAATGATTTCTTGGGGATTCCCGGTTACATCCTTCCATGAAGCTCAGACGAACTTAGAAGATGTATTCTTAGAGATTACAAAAGGAGGGCTGGAACAATGAACTGGAGCAAGAAATTGATAAATCCAGTACTTGATAAGGAAATTAGACTGAGAATGCGCACACCACGTGCGATGTTATCTGTACTGAGCTATATATTAGTATTAGGTTTTATAGCAATGGGTTTTATATATATCACGATGTATCTAAATAATAGCAATGGTGGAACACAACAATTCAATTCAGGTATGAGCCAGATGATGTTCTATGTACTCAGCTTTGCCCAATTGTTGATGATTGCATTTATGGCTCCCGCGTTGACCGCTGGGGTAATCAGCAGTGAGCGTGAAAAACAAACTTTGAGTATGCTTCTAACAACACAGCAGAGCTCAATGACGATTATTCTTAGTAAGTTGTTGTCTTCACTTGGCTTTATGGCATTGATCGTTATTGCAACCTTACCTGTGTATAGCATTGTGTTTTTATTCGGCGGAATTTCACCAAGTCAGTTAGTTTCATTATTTCTATTCTATTTGTTCGTGATGTTATTGCTGGGTTCATTGGGAGTTATGTTCTCTACAATATTTAAAAGAACGATTATTTCTATCATTGTTACATATAGTGTGGGAATATTTATTTTTCTAATTACGGGTCTGCTATATTTGTTCCTGATTAGTATGTGGCAAGGGAATTATGGAGGTTCGGTGGCAGCTCCTACTTTTTCATGGGTTGGATTTATATTAGGGCTAAATCCTGCGGGAGCTATGTTAAGTTTATTCGATCCTACATTCTCCAAAACGATTTTCTATGTACGAGGATCAACGATTAATACAGAAGCTCCAATGCAACTATGGGTTGAGTTCGTTCTTGTATATACCGTTGTTATCATCGGGTCATTATGGGTTAGTATTCGCTCGATCCGTCCAGTACGAAGGAGAAAGAAGCATAAGGTTGTCGAAGAAAGAAACGAGCCTAATGGTGAGATATTAACTGATTTAGACAATATAAACTAAGTTAATTAAATGATCATATTGGTGATAGGGGGTGAGTAGAATAGATCAGAACAAATCTGAAATAAACGATGAAAAATGGAATGCCGTTTCAGAATCCGTAGCTGCCACTCGAAGAAGATTGCAATTATTTCGTGTCATAAAATACGGAGGACATGGTTGGATCTGTGGGTTATTATTGGGGTTGATTTTGCTATTAGCTGCGAGAATATGGTCTATAGAAAATTCCATATATTGGGCTATAGGTATAGTGGGATTAGGTGTCATTGCCGGCTTCATGAGTGGTTTGCTCCATCGAATTACTACAATAAATGCGGCAAGCATCATGGATGGTTCAACGCTTGGTAATGAACGTAGCGATATGCTGGTGACTGCCTTATCGTTCAAGGATATGGATAACGTTGCGGTTCATTGGCAAAGAAATCAAGCAGCAAAGTATGGAACGCAGTTTATCTCTAATATGAGAACACTTCTACCCTGGCCAAACCAACGTAAGTTATGGATAATCTGTGCATCTATGTTTATGGTTGTTCTGATCATAGCCGTTCTTCCGAATCCACAACATAAAGTACTCGCAGATGCCAAACAACAAGAGGAATGGATTAAGACACAGGAGAAACAAATTGATGAGTTGGCTAAGAAATTACAGACTTCTAAACTAGCTTCCATCACCAAACGACCTCTTCAAGATCAAATAGAGCAATTGCAGAAGGAATTAGATGGACAGAAGGATCCTAATCAAGCTCTTGATCAATTGGAGAAAAAGATGAAGGCCATGGAGGAATTGGCCAAGAAACAGGAACTGAAGGAAAAATCTTTAGCTGAAATGGCTGAGAAAATGCGACAGGTCTCTCAATTGTCTTCACTTGCTAAAAGTTTATTAAATCATAGTAAAGATGAACTTCAGAAAGCGATGAGTAATCTAAAGAATGAAATGCAGAAGCTTTCTTCTGCAGAAAAAGAAAAATTACGAGAATCATTAAATAAGCTTGAAAAAGAAGTACCCATGAATGCTGAGAATAAGCAACTGAAGGATGCCTTGAAACAATTAGAAGAAGCGTTAGAAAAAGGTGATTCTACAGAACAAGAGCAAGCTTTACAAAAGCTAGCAGAGGAATTGTCATTAGCCATTGAAGCGAAGTTACAAGCTTTGGAGCAATCAGAAGCAGCCTCTGTACTCAGTGCAGCGTTAGCACAACAGGGTTTAGGATTGGCCGATCAGATGGCAGCTGCAGGACTTGCCTATTCGGATACATGGAGTAGTGGAGGTAGTGCGGAGATGCTAGCTCAGGCTGGAGCGACTGGAAGTGCTAGTACGGGTGAACCTAGTGCAGGACAAGGGGAAACTGCAGGACAAGGAAGTACACCAGGAACAGGTACTGGCCAGGGAAGTGGCAATGGTCAAGGTAGTGGTTCAGGGTCAGGAGGTAAAGGGACTGGAACCGGCTCTGGTACTGGTTCAGGGGCAGGATTAGGAATAGGCGGACGTGAATTAGTGACTACCCCACGTTTAATGGAAGGGAAAGATGGGCTACAAAGTGATGGGGGTCCAATTCAAGGTGGAGGCGGAGACATACAGAAGGGCGGGGACTCACAGATGATCGATGGTGCAAGTCGTCCATATGAAGAAGTGTATGAAGAGTACGCAGCAGAAGCGAAGAAATCGATTGGACGGAACGATCTGCCACAGAAAATGCAGGGGCTTGTAGAAAGCTATTTCACATCAATTAATCCGAACTTTTAAGATATGCTTACGAAGCAAGTTTTTCGAAGAGAAATCACGAAGTAGCACATAAAACTTAGGATTATGCTTACGAAGCAAGTTTTTCGAAGAGAAATCACGAAGTAGCACATAAAACTTTTAGGAGGACAATTATGCCTGAAATACAACCCGAGGTATGGAAAGAAACGATATCTCGTGTGCGTCAGCAGATTGGTGAGGTAATTGTTGGACAACAAGAGGTCGTTGAGCAGATGTTATGGTGTATCTTTGCTGGTGGACATGCTTTGTTAGAGGGGATTCCCGGCTTAGGTAAAACGATGCTCGTACGTACAATTGCTGACAGTTTGGACTTATCTTTTTCACGGATTCAGTTTACGCCAGATTTAATGCCAAGTGATATTACAGGGACACAGGTTCTCTCATTTGGTAATCAAGGCGTAACGGGAATGACTTTTCAGAGCGGGCCGATTTTCAGTAGCATTGTCCTTGCGGATGAGATTAACCGGGCTACACCTAAGACTCAAAGTGCTTTGCTAGAAGCGATGCAGGAACACACTGTGACAATCGGTAATACGACGCATTTATTGCCGCAGCCTTTCTTCGTATTGGCGACACAGAATCCCCTAGAGAATGAGGGGACTTATCCCTTGCCTGAGGCACAACTTGACCGCTTTCAGTTGAAAATTATGGTCCCTTATCCGAATGCGGATGAATTGAAAGAAATTGTGCGGAGAACGACTTCTTCACATCAGGCAATCGTGAGTAAACAGGCAACGGCTACGGAATTAATGGAAATTCAGCAAGGATCCCGCGAAGTGTTGGTTGCCGAAGAAGTATTAGATTATGCAGTCAGACTTATGATGATGACACACCCAGAAGAAGCATCAGCTACGGAAAGTGTTCGTAAATATGTTCGGTTCGGTTCGGGACCGCGTGGAATCCAATCTATCATTTCGACGGGGAAGGTACGTGCGATATGTAATGGAAGAATGCATCTTTCTACAGGTGATATTCACGCAGTAGCCATTCCTGCACTAAGACATCGTATTTTTTTGAATTTCGAAGGACAAGCAAGAGGGATAACGACAGATCAGATCATTCAGGAAATTATGGATACGCTTGGAGGTAAGGGATGAACGGGCAATATTTACTCCCGTCAGATTGGCTTCCCCGCCTAGAAAGATTGAGTTTAGGTGCGGGTAGAAGAGTAGCAGGTACAATGCAAGGTAAACGTCGCTCGCGCCATTTAGGATCATCACTTGAATTTGCAGATTACCGCCCGTACACTGCTGGGGATGATATCCGTAGGTTCGATTGGGGTGTATATTCACGTACCGGTAAACCTTTCATCCGCCAATTCATGGATGAACAAGAATTAATGGTCAGCGTGTATGTGGATTGTTCTAAATCTATGGATTTCGGTGCTAGAGTTGCAAAGGGAAGTACAGTGGAGAACAAGGGAATTCCAAGTAAACTGCAGTACGCCAAGCAACTAGCAGCAAGTATAGGGTATATTGCATTATGCTCCTATGAGCGTCTGCAAGTAGCTTGTTACAGTCAATCAATAGACTATCGTTTGCCTATAATAAGAGGGCGTGGAGCAGTTCATCGATTATTTCAGTTTCTAGAAGATTCACCAGTAGGTGGAGAGGGTAGCTTAGCGTCTAGTCTTGCTGAACCTGGTGCGATTCCTCGGTTGCCAGGTATGACATGGATATTCTCGGATTTCTGGCTACGTCAGGGAGAAGAGGAGATTGGTAATGTGTTGTCCAGACTCACTGGAGCAGGGCAGGAGGTTGTACTCGTTCATATATTGTCCCAAGAGGAGATGAATCCCGCATTGAGCGGAGATTTAAGGCTAGTCGATAGTGAGATCGAAACGGGTAAGGATGTAGCTTTAACCGGAAAAGTATTACAGGCATATCGCGCAGAATGGGATAAATATCATCAACATTTATCCAGTTATGCAGCTGAACGAGGGATATCATATGTTCTTATTCCGAATGATATGTCCTTACAGCAAGCTGTATTCGGTATACTAGCAGAGTCGGGGCTGATTATGACTTAGAAGTTTTGCTTCGCAAAACTTGGCATATGCTTACGATGCGATTTTTGTTATGAAGTAGAACCAAGGAGCATCGCTCCACAAAAATTAAGCATATGCTTACGATGCTAGTTTTTGAAACGAAGATAATTCATAGGAGTGTAGCTCTTCAAAATCTTGGTTTATGCTTACGAAGTAGTTTTGCTTCGCAAAACTTTTAGGAGGAACTATTGTGGGAATCGGATCCTGGCTTGGGATGGTGTTTGGTTTAAGCATACCGGCTATTTTGCTGATGTATTTGTTGAAACGAAAATTTATAGATACGTTGGTGCCAAGTCATCTTCTTTGGGAACGAGTCCTGCGGAATATCGAGGCGAACCGCCCTTGGCAGAAACTACAGAACAGATTATTGCTGTGGCTACAGCTGATCGTAGCGGCTTTACTTGTGTTTGCATTGATGCAACCGTATGGGTGGGTATCCGATAACGTTAAAAGTCATGTGGTCATTGTTGCGGATACCTCGGGTAGCATGAGTGCAAACACGGATGACCTTGATGCGGAAGGTGAAAATTCAAATTCAGAATTGAAGCGAATAGATCTTTTGAAATCACAGGCGAAAGATTATCTGAAGGATCATGCGAAGAGTAGTGAAATAACACTTCTAAGTATGGATTCGGAACCTAAGATTGTCATATCACGTGAGAAGAACCATAAGGAAGTCGAGGAAGCCTTGAACAATCTTCAACCGTATTATGGCAAGGCTGCCTATCAAGAAACACTATCACTAGCTTCAGCGTTAACGACGGATGAACAAGATGCTGAAATTATTGTATTTACTGATACGCAATGGAAAGGCGATACCGAAGGAATATCTTTTCAAGTGCCTAGTGTAGTAGTTGATATCGGAGCATCGCCATTAAATAACATTGGAATCAAACAATTCGGAGTGCAGAGCAACTCGACAGGTACCATAGCGGTAGCTGTTCTTGAAAGTATGACAGATATTGCCGATCCCATTGAGTATAGTTTATATGGAGACGAACAATTGTTAGTTACGCAAAATACTGAATTTCAGGATGGTACAGCAACGATAAGAATAGATAACTTGCAGGATGCCGAAGTATATCGTTTAGAGATTCTATCGAAGGATGCTTATCAAGCAGATAATATTTCGTTTGCGTTCGGAAGTAACAATACTACATCCAAAGTCCTGTTGCTATCATCCGGTAATTTTTTCTTAGAAAAGGCACTTCAGTTAACAGGTGTAGAAGTTACTAAGATGGTAATTAATGATTCTGTTACCGAGGAAGGTATTAAGAGCGAAGTAGGATTGGCGGTATCATCACCTCCAGTGCCGGGAGATAAACCGGATTTAATTGTGATTGAAGGAGTCATACCACCATTTATCACACAAGGTGATTGGGAGAAGCTGTTGAGTGATACACCTTTATGGCATATTGGTGGGGCTGGAAAGGAAGTGAATGTAGGTGGTGAGAAGGCTATATTGCATGATCATGCGGTTACCCAATACCTCTCACTTTCTAACATTTATGTGGGCGTGATCTTGGAAACAGATGTACCTGAATGGGGAGATCCTATTGTTGAGATTGGAGGAAAAGCGGCGATTTATGCAGGTAAGGAGAGTGGACACTCGCGGTTATCATTTCTATTTAAGTTAGAGGATAGTGATCTACCACTGTCTGCTGAATTTCCAATCTTGGTGAATAATGCGGTCTCATGGTTGAGTAATGAGGAAGGGTATGGTCTGGGAAGAGTCATTGCTGGAGCTAGTCTAGATATCCCGATATCTGTTGAAGTAACGAAAGCGATATGGATTGCTAAAGGTGGACTAGCGTTAGCATCAGGAATTGAGCCTATTGCAGCGGATCAAGGAACGAGAGGGTACAACACGATTCAGAAGACACCTGCTATTCCTGGATTGTATGCTTTTGAACAACAAGATAGGGAAGGGAATAAAACAAGCTATTGGGTGGATGTAACGGCTGATCCTTTTGAAAGTGATATTGGTGAGAAGACAGCCTTATCTTTTACACAACAAATATCTGAGACAACTGGTGATATGGAACAAAATGACGTTAGGAATGCGAAAGTTGAAGAAGGAAAAGTCCCAATGTCATTGATGTGGATTGTCGCTGCGGTTGCACTTGTGATCATATTGTTGGAATGGGGGGTGTACCAGCGTGGGCGTTCAATTTAATCATCCGTGGCTGTTATTATTACTTATTCCACTTACCATTCTGATGGTGTATGCCTATAAGTCGGATTTTCGATTATCAAAGGGACGTAAGAAGTGGGCCATAGGAATTCGTTCAACCATACTAGTATTACTCGTTCTGATGTTATCTGGTCTGCAAACCTATACTATTCTCTATCAAAAAGATGTGGTATATCTCGTTGATCGCTCACTCAGTATGCCTAATGGGGAGAATCTAGTTCATTGGATTGAGCAATCAGCAGAATATAAGGAAAAGCAAGATCGAACTTCGATCGTATCCTCTGGCCTAGGAGCCGCGGTTGAGCGTCAGTTATCAACTTCATTACTGGAAGAAGTACAATTGAACGCAACTTTGAAACGGGAATTTAGTAATTTAGAAGCGGGTATGCAGTTAAGTAGTAGTCTTCTAAATAGCAAAGGTGATTCACGAATTGTGATGATCACGGATGGAGAAGAGAATGTAGGTAGCATGCTTGCGGCAGGTAGGTTGCTGAAGGATCGTGGCATCGCTGTGGATGTCTTAGAGTCACCTCAACCTGTAATTCAAGATGTTGCTGTAGAAGAGCTTATCGTACCTGACAAACTGTATCAAGCTGAATCCTTTTATTTCGAGGTTATGCTTCGAAGTACTTATGAGGGTTTAGGTGAATTACGACTTTATGAAGATAATCGTGAAATAGGAAGACAGAAGGTGGAAGTAACACCAGGGGATAACCGATTTGGATTGAAAGGATTGGCCAAGTCGACTGGTCTTCATCGTTATCGAGCTGAAATCTATATGGATGGTGATGAACAATCTGCGAATAATGGTGGGTACGCTTTTACTCGAGTAGAGGGTCCACCACAAGTTCTGGTTGTTGAAGGTGAAGAGAATACTTCGGGGAATATTACAGGAGCTCTTTCGTCTGGTCTAATACAATATGATGTCATAGCACCTGAACTTTTGCCTACAGAGTTAGCGAAATATGGTGCATACGATAGTATTGTGTTCAACAATGTGTCAGGGGATCAAGTCGGTGGACGTCAGATGGATCTGATTGAACAGGCTGTCAGAAGCTATGGCATTGGGTTCATGATGGCTGGTGGAGAGAAAAGTTATGGAATGGGTGGTTACTTTAAGACACCTATTGAGAAACTGCTGCCCGTATCGATGGAACTAGAGGGGAAACGAGAGATTCCATCTTTAGGTCTAATTCTGGTCATTGACCGTTCAGGAAGTATGAGTGGAGAAAAAATTGAGCTAGCGAAGGAAGCAGCCATGAGAACCGTTGAGTTACTACGTCCCAAGGATACGGTTGGGGTGGTGGCTTTTGATGGCCAGCCATGGTGGGTAGTTACACCTCAGAAAATGACAAACAAAGAGGAGATCCTTGGACAAATTCAGTCCATACAATCAGAGGGTGGAACAGATATTTATCCGGCTTTAAGTTCTGCTGTTCAAGAGTTACTCTTAGTGGAAGCACAGCGAAAACATATTATTCTTCTGACGGATGGACAATCTGCTGGAAATGGAGCATACGATGGACTTATTCAGCAAATGAAAGACGATAATATGACACTCTCATCTGTGGCCGTAGGACAGGATTCAGATAAGATGTTATTAGAGATGTTAGCTAATATGGCTGGTGGGAGATATTATTTTGCACAGGATGCTACCACGATTCCGGCGATCTTCAGTCGAGAAGCAGTGATGATGGCTCAATCCTACATTGTTGATAAACCATTTATTCCTGCGGTACAAGATGCAGGTGATTGGAGTACGCTTCTGGAGAATGGATTACCTACTGTTTATGGCTATGTCGCGACCACTGCTAAATCGACTGCACAGACGGTACTTGTGAGTCCAGAGCCCGATCCTTTGTTAGCTAGATGGCAGTATGGTTCAGGACGTACAGTAGCATGGACCAGTGATCTGACAGGGAAATGGTCGCAGGATTGGGTGTCATGGTCCGCTTTCTCTGATGTTCTGACGCAGTTGATTAAGTGGACATTTCCTCAATTCACATCTTCTCCTTATGAAGTTAAAACGACTGTGGCAGGAAATCAAGTTCAATTACAGGTGGATGTTAACGGAGACGAAGTTGCGCCTGATCATATGATTGCACTCGTCACTGGTGATGATTTAGAAGAGAAGAAAGTTACTTTATATCAGGAAGCTCCTGGTCAATATACCGGAGAAGTGATGGTTGATCAGCCTGGTGCGTATATGTTGTCTTTCGTAAATGAAACGGCAGATGAAGATAAGATTTTAGGACAAGGGACGGGGTTGATCGTCCCGTATTCACCTGAGTATCGAATAGCAAGTGGAGATTCGAGTCAGGGACTTACAACACTAGCTGAGCTCACAGGTGGTCGAATGCTGGCATGGGATCAGCCACAAGAGTTGTTCGCATCTAAGGCTAGACCAAGCCGGATGCTGCATGATTTGAGCTACGCTCTACTCGTAGCAGCATTGTTGCTGTGGGTCGCGGACATCGCGGTGCGCCGTTTGGCGCTACCGTGGGGCGCGTTCGCGACCCGGTTCACCGCCGCCATCCTGCGGCGGCGGTCCGCTCCTGCCGGCGAGGCTGCGCCAGCCGCCGGCTTGAAGCGGCTAGCGGCGCGCAAGGATCGCACCGCAGCCTTTTACGGCGGCGGCTCCGCGGCCAAGCCGCCGCCAGTAGCATCGCCCGCGGAACGCGGCGATGCCAGCGGGCGGAGCCCGCAAGAAGCCGGGGCTCGCCCGGCTTCGGCAGTGCGTGCGGTAGCTGCGCCGCAGCCGCACGCACAGGCTCGGCCTGCGGCTGCCGAGCCGAACGATATCGCGGCGGCTCCAATCTCGCCACCGCAACCGCAGGAGCAGTCCACTTCGATGGACCGCCTGCTTGCTGCAAAGAAGCGCAATTCGCGCTAATACGTTAGTTAAGTGGCTTCGATTAAGCCGTATCGTGATCATCCCTGCATATAAAGCGCAATAACACATGATTGATAACTTTATAGCCCAAGCAGAAACGGCTATGCCGTCCTCTTGCAAGGAATTTATGATTCCGATGTTAGTGATACCTTGTATCACTTTAGGTATCCGTCTCTGCCGAAATATAAGAAATAGAGGTTCAAGAATCAATTTCATAATTACGCAAATTGATTTAGATGCATCGGCGATTATGAAATTGACTCAAGTGAAACTTATATTTTCTTATATTTTCAGAAAAGCAAAAAAGTCTGATGTCGATAGAGTTTCGACATCAGACTTTTTGTTTAAAGGTTTTTTATATGTTTAAATACTATTATGCAGTAACGATACGTTTGAATGGAAAACGAGTGGGTTGAAGGTAAGTTCTAAGTTTTCCTTCATACATTAATTGCAGATCTGGAGCATGCACTAAATCTCCTGGAGTAGCAAGTAAACAGGATTTATTGACTAAATGAACACCACTAGTTTCGAATACAGAAGCTACAAATTGAGAACAAAAATAAGCATGATCCCTTTTGATTTGAATATTCAATAAAAGTGCAAACATTCCGATTAGGTTATATTTATATTGTTCTTGATTACGTTCCATATGAAGGATTTGTCTGCGAATATGTTGATATTCTATTGAGGTAACCTTACAACAATAGACTGCACAAGTGGCATGCCTGAACAATTTTCCATTCATATCCTCCTTAATAAAACCGCCGAAGAAAGGATTATGTGGATTTTTTCGCCCGAAACTATATACCTCTGTTAATTCTCGGTCAAAAGCAATCGATGCATGATTAAGAGGATCCTTTGTAAACCATTTAATTGTTCTAGTAAGAAGCGTTCCTGTATCAGTTAATAGAACATATACTTCATGCTCCTTAGACATGTTCAATCATCCTCCGGGTAAATCATTTCAACCATACGTCCTTCATTCTTATAATCGATACTCATAGTTTAACATATTTACCCTGTATTTTACCATATCGCTTTTCACTTCCCTTTGTGGTAAATATAGTCTTCATTAAAATAGGCTTGTCATTTTCTTTTAAAACATAGGATAAGTCACTATTAGAATGTGAAAACTGAACAAGGATATGGAAATGCAGACAGCCAAGTGATACAATAAGTCATATTGAAACATTCAAAGCGGATTTATATCTTTGTAGCGGGGAAAACACGCTATTGGATTCTCCGTAATTGAAGTTTTTACAGATGTAAGAGGAGGATTAAGATGACTATTCAAGAAGTGAATAACCAGATTGACAATTTATCTATTACTACAATCCGTACTTTGGCTATTGATGCCATTGAAAAGGCGAATTCAGGACACCCAGGTATGCCAATGGGTTCTGCTCCAATGGGGTATCAATTATTCGCAAAAACAATGAATCACAATCCTGATCAACCATCATGGATTAATCGTGACCGTTTCGTATTGTCTGCGGGACATGGATCAATGTTGTTGTACAGCTTGTTACACTTGAGTGGATATGACCTTCCAATGGAAGAATTGAAGCAGTTCCGTCAATGGGGTAGCTTGACTCCAGGCCACCCAGAATACGGTCACACTGCTGGTGTTGATGCTACAACGGGTCCTCTTGGTCAAGGTATTGGTATGGCAGTAGGTATGGCTATGGCTGAAGCTCAACTAGGTGCAACTTATAATAAAGATGCCTATAAAGTGGTTGACCATTTCACTTATGCTATTTGTGGTGACGGAGATTTGATGGAAGGGATCTCCAGTGAATCAGCTTCCTTAGCCGCGCATCTTAAACTTGGTAAGTTGATCACTCTATATGATTCCAATGATATTTCATTAGATGGTAAACTTAACCTTTCCTTCTCTGAAAGTGTTCAGAAACGCTTCGAAGCTTATGGCTGGCAAGTGTTGCGCGTAGAAGATGGTAATGATCTACCTGCAATTGAAAAGGCAATTAAAGAGGCTCAAGCTGATACAGATCGTCCAACATTGATTGAAGTAAAAACAGTCATTGGTTACGGTAGCCCGAACAAACAAGGTAAGGGTGGACATGGTGGTACTCACGGATCACCGCTTGGTGCTGAAGAAGCTAAGTTAACTAAAGAAGCTTATAAATGGGTATATGAAGAAGACTTCTATGTACCACAAGAAGTTCGTGAACATTTCGCTAAAGTAAAAGAACACGGTATTGCTGCTTACCAAGCATGGGAAGAACAGTTTGCTAAATATAAACAAGCTTTCCCTGAACTTGCAGCACAATTTGAGATTGCTATTTCAGATAAATTACCTGAAGGTTGGGACAAAGACCTTCCTAAATATACTACTGAAGACAAAGCAGTCTCCACTCGTGTAGCTTCTGGTAATGCTTTGAATGGTCTTGTTGGCAATGTACCACATCTTCTAGGTGGATCTGCTGACTTGGAAAGTTCAACTATGACACACCTGAATGGTCTGGATACATTCCACGCTACGAACTATGCAGGTCGCAATGTGTATTATGGTGTGCGTGAATTTGGAATGGCTGCAGCTATGAACGGAATTGCACTTCATAAAGGACTTAAAATTTTCGGTGGAACATTCTTCGTATTTACTGATTATTTACGTCCAGCTGTACGTTTAGCAGCAATTATGGGTCTTCCAGTTACTTATGTGCTGACACATGATAGTATCGCTGTCGGAGAAGATGGACCAACACATGAACCGATTGAACAATTAGCTTCCCTACGTATTATCCCAGGACTTACAGTTATCCGTCCTGCAGATGCTAACGAAACTTCAGCAGCATGGGCATATACAGTAGAGAATACTTCTAATCCAGTAGCGCTAGTATTGACTCGTCAGAACCTTCCAATCCTACCAGCAACGGTTGATGGTGCTCGTGAAGGTATTAAACGAGGTGCTTATGTTGTAGCCGATGCGAAGAATGGTAAACCAGTTGCACAGATTCTTGCAACAGGTTCTGAAGTTCAACTAGCAGTTAAGGCTCAAGAAGAACTAGCTAAGGAAGGCATTGAAGTACGTGTTATCAGTATGCCAAGTTGGGATTTGTTCGAGAAACAAGATAAAGCTTACAAAGAATCTGTTATTCTTCCAGAAGTAAAAGCACGTCTAGCTGTTGAGATGGCTTATCCACTTGGATGGGAGAAATATGTTGGAGATCAAGGAGATATTCTTGGTATTTCAACATTTGGAGCATCCGCACCTGGAGACCGTGTAATGAAGGAATACGGTTTCACAGTTGAGAATGTAGTTAGTCGCGTCAAAGCGTTACTATAATCTATACCATCCATCTTGAATTAAAGGAGCAGTTAGCATATGTCGGAGTTTAATAACGTTACGATTGTAAAGGCCGCAAATGTATATTTTGACGGGAAGGTTACTAGTCGGACTGTCATACTTGATGATGGATCTAAAGTAACATTAGGCATAATGCTGCCTGGGACTTATGAATTCGGTACAGATGGACCTGAGATCATGGAGATACTATCCGGTGATTTAAATGTAAAGCTTCCTGGCACAGAAGTGTGGCAGGAGATCAAGGGTACAGGTACATTCAACGTTCCTGGAAATGCTAAGTTTACTGTGGAAGTGTTGAACGTAACAGATTATTGTTGTTCTTACTCTACCAAATAAATAATAGGGCTGTCCCATAATCTTCGGATAAGACAGCTGATTTCCTGAAAAAATGATTCAAAACAAATAGCAGGTCAAGGTGTTTATCCTTGACCTGCTATTTGTCGTTATTACGATTCTTCAGTCTGTCCGCCAATCTTCTGTCCGATCCAGGTCTCATAGCATTTGACAACAGCAGATAAATCTTCTTCACCATAACCTTGTGTATAACCACTCTGAAACATGCTCTTGGCTAAGCCTAACATGGGTGAAGGTACTCCTGTATTATCACTCAGGGAGGAGGCTAGCTTTAGATCTTTCAGCATCAAAGCTAGCGAGAATTGATTGCTAAAATCATTTTCAATAATTTTGCGGCCTTTGAGCTCCGCCTGCTTACTACCTGCTGATCCATTCTGGACTAGTTGCAGGAATTTTTCTGCAGGTACACCAGACTTCACCGCAATTGCGAAGCCTTCAGCCAGTGCTACGTTATGGATACCGACCATAGCATTGTGGGCAAGTTTAGCAACAGCACCACTACCATTCTCACCCATATGTATTAGGGTCTTACCGAGTGAATCGAATATATCGCGGTTAGCTTCAATCACATCCGCACTACCCCCAACCATAAACACCAATGTACCACTAATAGCTCCTGGCTTACTACCGGTTACTGGAGCGTCTAGGAAATAACATCCCCGCTGTTCTACATCAAAGGCAACTTTCTTTACAAGTTCAGGGGAAATCGTACTGGAGTCGATAACGATACTTCCTGGTTGAAGTGATTCTAGGATACCATTTGGGCCATAGTAAACATCATGAATAGAATTGTCATTACTAACCATAGTCATAATAACATCTTTACTGTCTGAAGCCATCCCTGGTGTAAGAGCAATTTGTGCACCTTTTTTTTGGAGGGGGGTACATTTAGAAGCTGTACGATTATAAACAGTAACATCGAAGCCTGCATGAAGTAGATTTATAGCCATAGGTTCCCCCATAGTTCCGAGCCCAATAAAACCAATTTTTTTCATAACTTTACCACCTTATCTTAGGGTTATAAGTGTTGATTAGGTCGACGAAAACACAATCAATACGGAAGGTTTATCTGTGATTCAATCCAATTCTACAACAAAAAATCGAAGATATAAACATTTGAATGCTTGCAATCGGGCGGGGATTGCCGCGGCCATTTGGGTCATAAGCTTTATGATTTTATGAAACGTTGTTTACAAGTACACGGGGCATCCTAATTTAAGTACAAGATACTTTCTCTTTTATGAGGATGTAAGAAATGTCTTTTTATTAAATTAACTTAGAAAGCAGTTAGAAGGCTAGATGAAGAAGTAGGAGTTTTTTAGTCATGGAAACAAGTTATAAAGGTACAAATAAAATGATCACAGGAATTGTGTTTGGCGTTATTACATTCTGGCTATTTGCACAAGCAATGGTCAATGTGGTTCCTGCTGTTCAAGAAGATTTGGGTATTTCATTTGGGACAGTCAATATTGCCATTAGTTTAACGGCTTTGTTCTCAGGAATGTTTATCGTTGCTGCTGGTGGGCTTGCCGATAAAATTGGGCGTGAAAAGATTTCATATATTGGTTTTATTTTAAGTATAGTGGGTTCACTTTGCCTAGTTTTAGCCCAAGGGTCCGCATTGCTTATTATTGGACGTATCATTCAAGGACGACTTTGCTTACTATGCTGAAAGATTCCCTTCATGCTTCTTTTACATTGCTTGTACACCTAAAGGAGTAGAAAAACCTTATTTTAATCATAATCCCAAATTTGATATCGATGAAGATGCCCTTCTCGTGGCTGCAAAAGCAGTAGGGTATGTTGTTTGCGGTTATTATGAACAGTAAAGAATCTACATACACTTTTGAACAGTTTTACAAGACAATCAAAAATAGAATATTAAGTGTTGGATATGTCCTACATCCTTGCCAGTGCCAAGATTTTGAAGTATTCTTATAACTAAAGTAATTTACGTTTTTATAGAAAAATAATCAGGAGGTTACCATTACCTATGTCTAAGAACATCCATTTTGACTACAGCAAAGCTCTTACTTTTATTAACCAACATGAAATTGACTATTTAGCTGCTCCAATCAAGCTTGCTCATGATCAGTTGCACAATGGAACAGGAGTTGGATCAGACGCGCTTGGCTGGATTGATCTGCCAACACAATATGACAAAGAAGAATTTGCGCGCATTCAGAAAGCCGCTAAGAAAATTCAAAGTGACTCAGATGTACTGATTGTTATCGGTATTGGGGGTTCTTACCTCGGTGCTAGAGCAGCTATTGAAGCTCTATCCCATTCGTTCTATAACTATCTCCCTAAAGACAAACGAAAAACGCCTGAGGTTTACTTCGCAGGTAACAATATTAGCTCCACTTATGTTACACATCTATTGGATTTAGTAGAAGGTAAAGACTACTCTGTCAATATTATCTCTAAATCGGGTACAACAACTGAACCAGCAGTGGCATTCCGTGTTTTCCGTGATGCGCTTGAACAAAAGTATGGTAAAGAAGAAGCTCGTAAACGTATTTATGCTACAACAGATAAAGCTAGAGGAGCTCTTAAGAACCTTGCCAATGAAGAAGGATATGAGTCTTTCATTATTCCAGATGATATCGGCGGACGGTTCTCCGTTCTAACAGCAGTTGGATTGTTACCTATTGCGACAGCAGGTATTAACATAGAAGAAATGATGCAAGGTGCGGCTGATGCTTCTGTGGAATTTAGTAATCCTAATGTAGCTGAGAATCAGAGTTATCAATATGCTGCAGTTCGAAACGCACTTTATCGTAAAGGTAAAGCTATTGAAATTCTTGTGAACTATGAACCTTCCTTACATTATGTTGCGGAATGGTGGAAGCAACTGTTCGGAGAAAGTGAAGGTAAGGATTATAAAGGGATCTATCCTGCTTCTGTTGACTTCTCAACGGATCTACACTCTATGGGGCAATTTATTCAAGAAGGTAGCCGTAACATCTTTGAAACCGTTATTCAGGTAGAAGAAG
Organism: Paenibacillus crassostreae; assembly: GCF_001857945.1. Classification (NCBI taxonomy): domain Bacteria; kingdom Bacillati; phylum Bacillota; class Bacilli; order Caryophanales; family Paenibacillaceae; genus Paenibacillus; species Paenibacillus crassostreae. The sequence continues at coordinate 1,675,387 of NZ_CP017770.1, read as the reverse complement.
TAGTTGAACAAATAACGATCGAGAGTGATCCTAATGATCTAGATGGATTGAATTTCTTGGCAGGGAAGACAATGGACTTCGTGAACAAGAAGGCATTCCAAGGTACGATGCTTGCTCATACAGATGGACAAGTGCCTAACCTGATTGTAACTGTTCCGAATATGACACCTTACTCTTTCGGATACCTCGTATATTTCTTTGAAAAGGCAGTTGGAATTAGTGGATATCTACAAGGTGTGAATCCATTTGACCAACCTGGTGTTGAAGCATATAAGAAGAATATGTTCGCATTACTTGGTAAACCAGGATATGAGAAAGAAAAGGCAGAATTGGAAGCTAGACTTACTGAATAGTAGCTTCGCTCAATAAAGAATATGTAGATAAATCTAAGAAGCAGTTCACCGGTTGCACCAACTTCGGGGGACTGCTTTCTTAAAATATAAAAACTAAACATTTCATCCCAGCATTACTTCAAGATATAGGAAGTGTTATTGAATGATCGAAAGCTATAAAACGGTTAGAAGATCAGGATCGAATGAGATTGTCATTAAGAAGTCAAGGTTCATTGGACATGTCATGCCGGTGAGCACTGAATCTGAAGCTGTTGCATTTATTGAAGATATTAAGAAGCAACATTGGAATGCAACACATAATTGTTCAGCATACATGATTGGTGAGAGAAATGAGATTCAGAAGCAATCGGATGACGGTGAACCTAGTGGTACAGCAGGTAAGCCAATGCTTGAGGTCATTCGTAATCAGGGCTTAAGTAATGTTGCGATTGTGGTTACTCGTTATTTCGGTGGAATCATGTTAGGTGCTGGAGGATTGATTCGGGCATACACAGATGGTGCTGTCGCAGCGTTAGGATCAGGAGATGTTATCACTCGTGTTCTTCATCGAGAGATTTTTGTAGAAGTAGATTACACTTGGTTAGGTAAGTTGGAGAATGAATTACGTAACAGAGAGGTTCGGATAGGTGAAACGTTCTTTAGCGAAAAAGTAAAGATGACATGTCTTCCGAGAAATCATGAGGTAGAGATGTTTAAGACATGGATGATTGACGTCACACAAGGTCAATCTCTGATTTCGGAGGGAGAACAGGTTTATTTTATTGAAGGGGAATAATGTCTATGGCAAGAAGAGCAGTGGAGCAGGAATTATCGAGGGAACGAATACTGGAGGCAGCGAGAAATCTATTTATCACTAAAGGATATCGAGCTATTTCAATGCGAAGTATAGGTCAGCATCTTGGTTATAGCCATGGTTCATTATATTATCATTTCAAGGAGAAAGCAGAATTATTCTATGCGATTGTTGTAGATGATTTTGCCCATCTCTCTCATCGGTTGATACAAGCGGTCGGTATGCAGGATCTAGAGGGATTAACGAAATTAGAATATTTGATGATGGATTTTATTTCATTTGGTCTTAATCATCCCCATCAATATGAGATTATGTTTATGATTCGTGATGAGGAACTACTGTCCTACTGTCGGAATGAACAAGGCCACTGCTTCAAATTATTTACATCCCTTGTTCTTAAATGCTTAAATGAAGAACAAATGAGTGGAGACCCTGAGTCATTACCTAGGACATTATTCTTGTCATTACATGGATTTATCTCATATTACATTTCGGATCGTGTAACTTTTGAAGAAATCCAACCAATAGCTCTCTCTCATGTAAAAGTACTTTGTCGTGGTCTGGATTAGCTTTCGTACGTCTCCATGCTTTCAAGCGTTGAATTGTTATCGTGTTATTACATTGATGCGTTATTGTGATGAATTATCAAAAAATGAGTTCACAATCATATTTTTTATGAATAAGTTGGAGATATGCAGGCATTAGCCCGTATATCTTCAGCTTTTTTTGTTAAAATGAATCAATTTCATAATCGCCTATGCAGCGTAAATGAGGATTATATATTGATCGGAACGATTAATTCCGTATATAAATAGTTACAGTATAAAGCCAAGTTGAAAGTAGCATGTATTCATGAAAAGATCGCCAATGCACGAAAAGATTACTTAGACAAGATTTCAACCGAAATTGTCAAAAACCACGATATTATCGGGATGGAAGATTTGTCGGTATCTAATATGCTAAAAAATCAACATCTTGCAAAAGCAATCAGTGAAGTATCATGGTCACAATTCAAAAATATGATTGAATACAAAGCGAAATGGTATGGAAAACAAGTTGTAACCATTGCAAGAAACTTCCCTTCCAGTCAGTTTTGTTCTTCTTGTGGCTATAAAAACAAAGACGTTAAAGAGCTCGGATTACGTGAATGGGACTGTCCAAAGTGTGATACCCATCATCAAAGAGATATTAACGCAGGAATCAATCTTAAAAATGAAGCCATAAGACTTCTAACCGTCGGAATGACGGGGATCGCCTAATCAAAAACGAACCGTTAGGTTGGTGTTCTTAGGAATCTCCCACTTCAAACAGACCGTAAGGTCATTAAGTGGTGAGAAGTTCAAAAAAGTATTGACGTATATAGTAATTTATTGTTAAAGTACTGTTATATTAAACCGAGTAGTTTAATTGGTATTTCTTCTTTGAAAGACAATAGATAAATAATGAGCCGACCAAAGGAGCTTTGGAGGCAGGGGGAAATCATGAATACAGTAATGAGACATAAAGGATGGATCTGGGGTTTTCGGAGTACAATTTTACTTTATTTTATTATTTTAGTAATTCTGCCTCTTTTAGGTGTATATTATTATTCATTCTCACTTGGTTGGTCAACTTTTATTGAAAGTGTTACTGACCCCATTGCTTGGAAGGCTATTTTTCTAACTTTAAAGTTAGCTATTATTTCGACATTAATTAATGTGATCATTGGGACTATGATTGCATGGACTTTGAATCGGTACAATTTTTTCGGCAAATCATTTCTAAATAGTCTGGTGGATTTGCCGTTTGCCCTTCCAACTGCTGTAGGGGGATTGATGATTCTACTTCTATTAGGTCCTGGTAGTCTCATTGGATCGATCGCTGAATTTATAGGGTTTGAAATTGTGTTCCATCAGCCAGCAATCGTCATTGCTATGGTATTTGTAACGTTTCCATTTGTTATAAGGGCGGTTCAGCCATTATTAGAGGAGATAGATCCTACGGAAGAAGAGGCTGCTTATACGATGGGTGCTTCAGGATTACGTGTATTTCAGAAAGTTCTACTCCCTTCGATGGCACCAGGAATTATTAGTGGAGGTATGCTTGCCTTCTCGAGAGCCTTGGCCGAATTTGGTGCTGTTGTACTTGTGGCTGGGAATATCCCTGGTAGAACATTAGTAGCTTCAGTATATATATTCGGTGAAGTTGAGAGTGATAATTCCACAGGTGCTGCAGCCGTGTCAATTATATTGCTAACGTTATCGTTCTCCATACTTTGGATCATTAATATGGTGCAGATGAGAGGGAGAAGATTATGAGGAAATGGTGGATTTTACTAACCTATATTGTTTTCACAGTTCTAATTATTATTCCTTTGCTTAAAATGACTTCAGGAGCTTTTAGCGATGGTTTTAGTGGTTGGAGTAATGCTCTAATTAGACCAGAAGCACTGCATGCGCTGATGGTGACAGGAATAGTTGTTGTCATCGTTACATGTATCAATACATTCTTTGGTGTGATGATGGCTATATACTTAGTCAGAAGTCATTGGCTCAGTCCTAAGATTAAGGGCTTTCTCAATAGTGTTGTTGATCTTCCCTATGCGGTATCCCCTGTCATTGGAGGGTTAATGATTGTATTACTATTAGGACCAGAAAGTATTATGGGAGCTTTTTTTGAAAATATAGGATTTCGAATAGTCTATGCTTTTCCAGGTATGATTATTGCTACGTTGTTCGTCACATTTCCTCTGATGGTTCGTGAGGTTATGCCTGTATTACAAGAAATAGGTGATCAACAAGAGCAGGCTTCATCCACTCTAGGGGCTTATCGTTGGACAACATTTTGGAAGGTCACATGGCCGTCAATCCAGTGGGCGGTTTTATATGGGATTGTGCTTACTGTTGCCCGTTCACTTGGTGAATTTGGTGCAGTTCTTGTAGTATCAGGTAATATCATGAACAAAACGCAGACAGCAACTACGTTGGTGTATCAGGATGTTGAGAATTTTAATGTAGTAGCAGCGAATAGTGTGGCACTAGTACTAGCGGCTACTTCAATCGGATTGTTGCTTGTGATGGAATGGACGAAGAAAAGAAGGGGTGTGTCCTAATATGCATATCGAGGTTAGTAATCTGAATAAACATTTTGGAGATTTCCACGCAGTTAAGGATGTTAACTTTGAGATAGAGAAAGGCCACCTTATTGGTTTATTAGGCCCAAGTGGTGGTGGGAAAACATCTATCTTAAGAATGTTAGCGGGCCTTGAGAATCTTGATTCCGGTGAAATTCGTTTTCATGGAGAGTTAGTTAATGAATTGCCCCCTCAGGAACGAGGAATCGGATTTGTATTTCAGAATTACGCCCTCTTTAAGCATATGACCGTATTTGAGAATATCGCCTTTGGTCTAAAGGTGAAGAAAATGCCGAAGACCAAAGTGATGGAACGAGTTATGGAATTGGTGGAGTTGACGGGGCTTAAGGGATTCGAGAAACGTTATCCTCATCAATTATCAGGGGGACAAAGACAGCGTGTAGCCTTCGCACGTGCACTTGCTCCTGAACCTCAGTTATTGTTATTAGATGAACCATTTGCTGCTATTGATGCTAAGATTCGTCAAGAGTTACGGACATGGCTTAGAGACCTGATTGAGCGTGTGGGAATCACCTCCATATTCGTAACGCATGATCAAGATGAGGCGATCGAAGTGGCAGATGAGATTATGATCATAAATCATGGACGTGTTGAACAGAAGGGAACTCCGTGGGATATCTATAAAGAACCTAAAACACCTTTTGTAGCGACATTTATTGGAGAATCCACGGTCATTGAGGATGCGTCTAAATTGAAGGGATTTGAAAAGGCTGGAAAAATACTGGGAACACGAGCATTAATCCGTCCCGAATATATTGAAGTTGGACACGATAATGAATTTATTCTCATGTCAGCTACGGAAGAAGGAATTATCCGTCATTTACATTTTCGTGGAAGTGAGTGGTTAGTTGAGGTAGAAGTAGTTGGACATAAGCTAAATACGTATCGTTCATTAGAAAAGGAAACGTTAAGAATAGGTGAAAAGGTTCGAGTACTGGTACATCGAGCTTATCTGTTCAATGACGAGCAGAGCTGGATCATGGAGAATAAACTCAAAGAAGATCCTATGCCAATTATGATCTAATCGGTGAAAGTGTGCATGGGGAATGGAGGGTTCAGAGTGGCAAGGGGCTGGAGAATTCGTAATATATTGTTGAATATGATGATGATTTCCATTGTTGCTGTGATGGGTTGTAGTAATGATGAAGTCTCTCCTAGTCAATCTACGGTACAGAAAGATGAGACGACCCTTGTCATCGGTGCTTATAGTGTAGCTAAGGATGCTTTGTCAGAGATATTGCCTCTTTTTCACAAAGAATGGGAGCAGAAGACGGGTCAAAATATTAAATTTCAGGAATCATATGAAGCTTCTGGAACTCAAGCACGAGCCATTGTTGGTGGATTTGAAGCTGACGTGACATTGCTAGCAATGGAAGGGGATATCGAGAAACTCGTTAAGGCAGATCTATTGGACGAAGAATGGAAGAATAAGCCTGAAAATGGGATGGTAACTCGTTCTATTGTTGTCATGGGGACTCGAGAAGGTAATCCATTAGGCATTAAGGAATTCACTGATCTAACAAAGCCAGGAATCAAGGTTGTGTATCCGAATCCGAAAACATCTGGTGGTGCACAATGGGACATTAATGCTATTTATGGAGCAGGATTGAGATTATCAGAAGAGCAAGGCAAGAAAGATCCTGAAGTTGCAAAACAATTCCTGGAGAAGGTACACCACAATATTGAGTCGCTTGATAAAAGTGGTAGATCCTCGATGGCAGCATTTGAATATGGTGTGGGGGACGTTATTGTTACATATGAGAATGAATTACGAGCTCGTATACAAAAAGGTGTGAAATACGAAATTGTTGTGCCCAAAGATACAATACTAATCGAAAACCCAGCGGCAGTAATAAGTAAATATGCGGATAAGCACGATACACGTGAGGTAGCGGAAGCCTTTATCGAGTATTTATGGAGTGAAGAAGCACAAAGAATCTTTGCAAAGCATGGATTTCGTCCTGTGAATGATGTAGTGTACAACGAGAATATAAGTGAATATCCTATTCCTGAAGGTTTGTTTGATATTGAATACCTTGGTGGCTGGGAATATGTTAGGGAAACGATATATTCTAAACGTGGCGTCTGGTATCAGGTACTTGCAGGGTTATGATATATTTTCTAAAAGAACGCCAGTAGGCGTTTTTTTTGCGTTAGGTTATATATGAATTATAATGGAATTATGAATTAGGTTTTACGAGAAGAAGGAGAAGGAGAACATGGATAAATTAATTTTTCTAGGGACTGGGGACGCCATGGGTGTACCACGCGTGTATTGCAATTGTCGGGTGTGTACTGAAGCTAGATCGAACGGAATCAATCGGAGAGAGCGTTCTTCCGTGATTATTGAGGGTGAATGGGGTTCTTTTCTTATCGATTGTGGTCCTGATTGGCGCAACCAGATGGAGAGGATTCATTCTCGTAATACAGAACAAATTTTGATTACACATGCCCATTTCGATCATATCGCTGGACTACCAGAATGGGCCGATGCCTGCCGTTGGACTGATAAAAAGGGAAAACTGTATGCGCCAAACGAAGTTATTGAAGCGATCCTATCCCAATTTCCTTGGTTGAATAAGCAGTTGGAAATGATAACAATAGATGATGGTATAGTTATAGGAGGCTGGGAAATTACAGGCTGGAAGGTTAACCATGGGAAGAACGGATATTCATATGCATATCGATTGGAGAAGGAAGGATATCATTGGGTATATTGCTCGGATGCCATTAACCTTAACCATGAGGAGAAGCAAAGATTGTTTGGCTTGGATCTATTAGTTCTTGGGACTAGCTTTTACCATGAAACAGCGGAGTTCCATACTCGGTCTGTATATGATATGACAGAAGCAGATATCTTGTTACAAGAGATCACACCTAAGCAGACAATCTATACGCATATGTCTCATGATATCGATTTGAATCAAGATTATTCTCTACCAATAGATGTATCTCTAGCAGTAGCAGATATGGAAATAAGCTTATTCTGAGAGGATGATAATCCATGGCTGGATGTGGTTTGTTCCCTGAATTACTGATGCTAAAGGATTTCCACCCTGAAGTAAGTGCATATTATTATAAGGAGTGGAAGGCATTTGAGATGGCTTTGCATACCCATGATTCTTCGGAGATCATGTATGTGATCACGGGTGTCTGCTCCGTAGAGTTGATGATTGGACAGGGGGAGGATGAGAGGGATTGCTCTGAGGTTTCGCTAAAAAAAGGTGAGTTCATTATCTTGAATGGTAATGTACCCCATCGGCTACTGGTTCCTGAAACATGCCGAATGCTTAATATCGAATTTCGGTTTACCCAATCGGATGGCTTGTTCCCCTCGATGAGACAATTGGCGGAGTCTGAGGCCTCACTTTCTTTATTATTTGATGATACAGTTTCCTTTCTTGTACTCCGTGAGTTTCAAGAGATACATCACGTTCTTCGAAGTCTAGTATTTGAGTTGGATGCTACATCGAAGGGCTTAGAACCTATGGCACAAATTTTATTTGCCCAGCTTCTCATTCGAATTGCTAGATTATATCAAGATAATGTGACAACTGGTTCATCAGGGGTTCAGGGAATGTATGTTCAACAATGCATTGAGTATCTCCAACAGAATTACGACCGTAATGTTCAAATCAAGGAGATCGCTGAGTCGATTAACTTACATCCAGGTTATTTACAAAGAATATTTAAGCGGAAAATAGGAATCTCTATTATGGCCTACCTTAATCATTATCGTATGGAGAAGACAAAAATGTTATTGAGACAAACGGAAATCCCTATCGCTGATATTGCTGATTATGTTGGCATAGGAAGTCGGCAGTATTTGCACATGATGTTTAAGAAACATACAGGGCTAACGCCTGTTGAATATCGTAAATCCTATCCACAAGGTAGTCTGTCCTAAATATATAAAAGTGAGGATTGTTGACACATATCCAATAAAGAGGTAATGAATTTGATAACGCTTTCCTCAAGAGGGCTGATACAATGAAGCTATCAGGTGAAACTGTTAATTAACCTTGAGGGGAGCACGATTTCATGTCATTCAAAATTGCATTTATTGGTGCAGGGAGTATAGGGTTTACGCGTGGACTGTTACGAGATTTACTGTCAGTTCCTGAATTCAATAATATTGAAGTTGCTTTTACGGATATTAATTCACACAACTTGGGCATGGTAACTGAACTATGTCAGAGAGATATAAAGGAGAATGGTTTGGATATTACTATTCAAGCTTCCACAGATCGGAGAGTAGCGCTGAAAGATGCGAAATATGTCATTTGTACAATCCGTGTAGGGGGGCTTGAAGCATTCGCAACAGATGTAGATATCCCTTTGAAATATGGTGTGGATCAGTGTGTTGGTGATACGTTATGCGCGGGTGGGATCATGTATGGTCAACGCGGTATTGCTGAAATGTTGAATATTTGTAAGGATATCCGTGAAGTAGCAGCGAATGATGTTCTTCTATTAAATTATGCGAATCCAATGGCAATGCTCACATGGGCTTGCAACAAATATGGAGGCGTTAAAACCGTAGGTCTATGTCACGGTGTTCAACACGGACATTCACAAATAGCAGAAGTATTTGGTTTAGATAAGAAAGAGGTTGATATCGTTTGTGCAGGAATCAACCATCAGACTTGGTATGTTCAAATTGGTCATAAAGGTGAAGATTTAACAGGGAAGTTGTTGGAATCTTTTGAGAATCATGCTGATTTTGCTAGAACAGAAAAGGTTAGAATTGATTTGCTACGGAGGTTTGGCTACTACAGCACCGAGTCCAACGGACATTTAAGTGAGTATGTCCCTTGGTATAGAAAACGCCCGAATGAAATCGAAGAATGGATTGATCTTGGAAATTGGATTAATGGTGAGACAGGTGGATATCTACGTGTCTGTACTGAAGGGCGTCATTGGTTCGAGACTGATTTCCCTAACTGGATGAAAGATGAACCACATGCATATAAACAGGAACAACGAAGTGAAGAGCATGGTTCGTATATTATAGAGGGACTTGAGACAGGCAGAGTATATCGTGGGCATTTCAATATGGTGAACAACGGTATTATTTCTAATCTACCAGATGATGCAATTATAGAAGCACCAGGATATGTAGATCGAAATGGGATATCGATGCCTGTCGTAGGCGATCTTCCACTGGGGCCAGCAGCTGTATGTAATGTAAGTATTTCAGTACAACGTTTGGCGGTAGAAGCTGCTGTTCATGGGGATGATCAGTTGTTGCGTCAAGCCTTCATGATGGACCCTCTGGTTGGAGCCGTGTGTAATCCTAAGGAAATATGGCAGATGGTCGATGAGATGCTTGTAGCTCAAGAGGCATGGTTACCTCAGTATAGTAAAGCGATTGTAGAATCGAAGGAACGGCTCTCGACAAGTGACTTGATTCCAACGAAAGAAGGTTATCAAGGAGCGGCTCGATTAAAAGTGAAAACGGTTGAAGAAATGCAACTGGATCGTGATGCTGCTAACAAGAATGCAGGCGAGGCAGATAAAGGTAAAGAAAGAGCAAAAGTGAATTAGCAGTATTGGAGTACTATTCATTTGAAAAAGGGAACCGTCGCTTTTATAAGGACGGTTCCCTTTTTAGAATGAATAAGTTTAAGCAAATGATGAACCGAGCTTTTCGATTCTAGTTATCCATTTCTGACGCTGTTCGTTGGATAGGGATTTAACAGGACCAATATCGGTAACACGAACGGGGTTCACACCACAGAATTGCAGGGTTGCCCGCTTCATAACACGGTGCCCAGCTTGTTTATATACGAAACGATTGTACCATGAGGGGGTGTCCATTGTAACAATAAGATGGGCAGATTTCCCTTTTAGTAATTTATCCCAAAGCATCGAGTTGGGACGATATTTGAAAGCAAATCCAGGTAGGAAAGTACGATCGATAAATCCCTTCAAGATGGCAGGCATTGTGCCCCACCAAGTGGGATAGACAAAGACAAGATGGTCTGCCCAAGTAATCGCCTCACGGGCAATAATTAGATCTTCTTCAAGTTCCATTCTTTGGTGGTAACCGTATCTTAGATTTGGGTCAAATTGAATGGTACTTAAGTCAATCACGCGTACGCTCGCTCCACTCTTGGTAGCCGCTTGTATATAAGCGGTTGCTAGTGCAGCACAATAGCTGTCACCGTGGGGATGTCCGATGATGACTACAATCTTTGGTTTAATAGTAATTCCTCCTCAGTTGGGTCTCTAACATATTCATCCAGACAGGTTCATGATAAGATAAGTGTGTGCAATCAACTTTATATACATATTAAACTGAAGATAGATGACTGCAAATGATGATATACGCAGCAATTGTATTCATTTGCGCTAAGGAGGGAAATTGTATGATAAATTATGGTGTATCTGTATCCCTTCTTCTTCCTATTATCAAAACCCTCATGGTTAATGGATATGATATAGAGTCTTTTCTGAGTTCTGCATCTATAGATGCCAATATCCTCAAAGACGGTGAAGCACGTATTCCTGAGAAAGATTTTGAACACTTGTATGAACTGGCCGCTACCTTAATGCAGGATGAATATTTCGGTTTACATCAAGGGCAGAGCGTGGATATTACTGATATGGGTGTACTAGGTTATGTTATGCTGCATTCGGGAACTATTTCTCAAGCTTTGACCGCATATCAAAAGTATAATGTCATTGTCTCTAACGACTACAACCTTAACTGGAAAGTGGATCAGGATTGCGCTATTATTCAGATGGTCTCTAGAAATCCACTCAAACCATTTGCACGACACTGCGCCGAAGACATGGTTAGTTCAATTTATCACTTGATATTTAGATTAAGTTGTAGAATGATTCCTATACAAGCATTGCAATTCCAGCACGCTACTCCGAATGAAGTTAACGAGTATATATCTGTTTTTGGCGTTAAACCCTTATTCGGACAAGAGTTTAACATCATGCATATAGATAAAGAAGTCTTGGATTATCCTATTCTTTACGCAGACCCGCGTTTACTGGGGGTATTCGAGACGATTGCATTGGAAGCAAGTAACAAATTGACGCAGGGACAACGGTTATCGGATCAATTATACAAGTGGATTATTACATGCATGCCATCATTCTCACCGACATTACAAGAAACAGCGCAGGCTTTTAACATGAGTTCAAGGACTTTACAAAGTAAGTTGATGCAGGAGGGCATGTCTTATAACCGGTTAGTTAATGCCGTTCGAAAAGAGCTTGCCATTGGTTATTTAGCTAAACCAGAATATAGAGTGGGGGAGATTGCCTATCTTCTTCATTACTCAGAGCCGAGCGCTTTCCAAAGTGCTTTTAAAAAGTGGACAGGATTAACACCAGGAGAATATCGGGCTGGTATCATTTCATAGATAAATGAGGATGGAGGAGACTATGACTTTGGGGAAAACAGAGAAGAAAAAAGATTCACGATTGTGGTATATAGGTAGTGCGTTAACATTTCTGCTGATAAAAGGAAAGTCTTTATTAGCACTTCTGAAATTTGGTAAGTTTGGTGGAGCTATATTCTCAATGGTAGCATCAATAGGTGCTTATGCATTGATCTATCCATGGCAATTTGCTATGGGAATTGTCTTGCTGTTATTCATTCATGAGATGGGTCATGTCATTGCGGCTAAACAAAAAGGACTTCCAGTCTCTGCACCTTTATTTATTCCTTTTCTAGGGGCCATGATCGGCTTGAAAAAGCATCCGCAAGATGCGAAGACAGAGGCATATATAGCCATGGGTGGGCCTATATTAGGAACCATTGGAGCAATAGCTGTATTCATAGTAGCGTATTATACGGATAGTCCTTTATTATATTCCTTAGCTTATGTAGGCTTTTTTCTAAATTTGATCAACCTATTACCTATCCATCCATTAGATGGTGGACGGATCGCTACCGCAGTCTCTCGTTGGTTATGGCTCGTGGGGTTAATTGGTGGGTTAGGCGTCATTATTTATATGCGTTCGATACTTTTCTTTATTATATGGGCTTTATTTGCTTATGATTTATATAAGAAGTATGTCAAGGGACGCAGAAATGTAATTGTGGAATCCTTCGGCGCAAGTTTTATAGTGCCAGTAGAACATCTTTATACTCAAGGTATAGCTATTCCTGGACCTGAACATAAAAGAGAGTTGCCTTTCTGCACATATTGTAATCTGGACGATCAACGACAATATGTGACGGTAGAGTGGGTAGGGATAGATTTCAAAGGAAGAATCTCGATGCCACAACAAGGGATCATTAAGAGAGTCCATGTAACGGGTTTAGAGCATCAGCAATTGCCAGAGGGATATCATATCAAGCTGAACTGTAAAGTGGAATATTCGCGGTATGAGAATGATAAGTATTATGAAGTTCCATTATCATCTCGCTATAAATTCGGGTTCAGTTATGCTTTACTCGCTGTAGTGCTGATAGGGATGATGTTTATGGTTCATAATGTGGGAAATATTGATCTGTAAAGAGGGCATCCTGCATATCCGTTTTGAAGGTGAAGGATCCAGTGGTCATTTATCGCATATTTTATTTAAGCCACAAGAAAGCAACCTTCTTGTGGATTTTTTATATTTATCATACAAGAGATCATTATTTATCCTTCTAACTCCCACCTTTCCCCATCATAATTTAGTGTTGTGTTAACAATACTAAGACTTATGGTAGGAGGGATTTCACGATGAAAGAAGCTAATTGCGGCTCAGGTAGTGAGGAGGAAAGCTCAAGTAAGGATGGTGTTGAGCAAGGGGACATGCAATGGTGGCAGTTGTCATTAATCGGTGTTGGTTGCACAATTGGAACGGGTTATTTTCTCGGATCAACGATTGGTATACAGACAACGGGACCTTCCATTGTTTTTTCATTTATTCTAGCTGCATTAGGAACATATATCGTCTATAATTTACTTGCCAAAATGACAGCCGCAGACCCTCAGGAAGGCTCTTTTTGTTACTATGCTGATAAAGCATTTGGGCGCTGGGCAGGATTTAGCTGTGGTTGGAATTATTGGTCTTCCAATATTCTTATTATGGGTAGCCAATTGACTGCGCTCGCGATATTATCGCAATTTTGGTTTCCAAAGGCCCCACTTTGGATATTTGCATCAGGATACGCGATTTTAGCAATTGTTGTCGTGTTATTTGGAACGAAGGGATTCGATCGGGTTGAGAACGTCCTTGCAGTGATTAAGACTGCAGCGATCGTCATGTTTATTATTTTAGCGGTAAGTGCTGTATTCGGTTGGTTTGGTCTCAAAGGCGGGGAACCACCATCATTTCCAAATACCTTTAGTGAGCTATTCCCAAAGGGGATGAAAGGATTTTGGACATCACTTATTTATGCATTTTATGCATTTGGAGGAATAGAGGTCATTGGTCTGATGGCGATGCAGCTAAAAAAGAAAGAAGATGCACCGAAAGCAGGGACGATTATGCTTATTGTTCTGACCATTATTTATGTTATATCTATGGGCTTAGCAGTAACGATGGCAACGATTGAGGCATTTACTGAAAAAGAAAGCCCTTTTGTTACAGCAATGGATAGTTTTCAGCTTGCTTTTTTTCCACATGTATTTAATGGGGCCATAATCCTCGCTGGGTTTTCTACGATGACTGCTTCATTATTTGGTGTGACGAATCTTTTAGTAACGATAGCCAAGGATGGAAACGCGCCTAAACTATTCGCAAAGAAATTAAAGTTTAAAAAATTACCCTTTGCATCTCTAGTGCTTGCAACGATTGGTTTGTTAGCTTCAATAATTACTGCATTGTTATTACCAGGAAAGATATACGAATATATTACAACTTCGGCCGGTATTTTAATATTGTATAACTGGGTCTTCATTATTTTGTCGTCCTTCAAAATTTTAAAAGAAAAAGTGTGGAGTAAAATTCTTGCATGGGTGGGCCTATTGCTCATGGCGATGGCTGTAAGTGGAACTTTGCTCGAGAAACATATACGTCCGGGATTCTTTGTTAGTCTGTTATTTATTGCCCTAATTGCAATTGCCACAATAATTATGAAGAGAAAGGTCTGGAATAAGGAAAGAGCATCGTAAATGATTGATAATCTATCCTATAAAAGTCCATATTAAGCTTAGTGTGATCTCTGAAAATTAGGTTAAACCTTCGGAAAAATATGAACAAAAGGGCGTGCAATCATTGGGACAAGAAGATAATAATCGGGCTGTGATAGCGAGAAATGGTTCGAAGAAATCAAGGGGGAAACCGAATAATCAAAAATGGGCTATTATATCCATTTCATCTATTCCGCTTGTTATGACGCTGGGGAACTCGATGCTTATTCCAGTGCTTCCAGCTATGGAACATGAACTAGGAATATCTTCTTTTCAATCCAGTATGATTATTACAGTCTATTCGATTGTAGCGATCATACTAATACCCATTGCAGGATTCTTATCTGACCGTATAGGTAGGAAGAAGGTAATCATTCCAAGCCTAATTATTGCAGCTATTGGTGGACTTATTTCTGCATGGGCTGGCTGGAAGATGGATAACCCTTATTGGATTATTTTAATAGGGCGTGCTTTTCAAGGGGTTGGGGCTGCTGGAGCATTCCCGATTGTACTGCCACTCGTGGGTGACATGTTCAAAACGGATGAGGAAGTGAGTAGCTCATTAGGTCTCATCGAAACATCCAACACGCTTGGAAAAGTATTAAGTCCTGTTTTAGGTGCTTTTTTAGCAGGATTTTTTTGGTATCTCCCTTTTTTCTCTATTCCAGTATTTTGTTTAATTTCAATTGTACTCATGTTTTTCTTGGTGAAACCCCCAAAAAAAGACCAAGATTTCATTCCTTTCAAAAAGTTTATAGCCAGCATTAAAAATACTTTCAAAAACAACTGGAAATGGCTCTTCGCTGTATTTGTAATTGGAATTATTTTAATGTTTGTGTTATTTGCAGTATTATTCTATTTGTCCGATATCTTGGAAAAGGTTCATCACATCAAAGGTGTGAAAAAGGGGCTTTTACTTGCCATCCCATTAGGGGGGTTATGTATTGCCTCTTATATTACAGGGAAGGTCATTAAAGAAAATAAAGTCCTCATGAAATGGATCACATTTGGGGGTATTGTCTTGTTAGCTGCCTCGATAGCGACACTAAGCTTTTCTAAATCGCTATGGTTCATAGTAACCTTATTTACGTTAAGTGGTATTGGGATTGGGGTAGGATTACCCTCTTTGGATGCGTTAATTACATCTGGAATTGAGAAGAAGGAACGCGGGTCTGTTACATCCATTTACAGCTCGATGAGATTTGGCGGTGTGGCTTCTGGGCCACCTGTTATGGCCATTATGATGAAGTATACTGAGAATTACCTATTTTATATCCTAAGCGGATTAAGTGTTCTAGCAGCGATTGCAACACTAATAGCGATTAAGCCGGAGAAAAAAGAATCGAAATAAAAGACAGTTCGAAGAACAAAAAAACCATCCACACATCGATGCAGTGGATGGTTTATTGTACTTCATTGTGGTCGTTGTTTACATAGATCGATCTAGAATAGGAGCGTATCTATTTATTCACTCACTCCACATTCAATACAAACTTCTCAATGACATGCTTGATGCCATCTTCGTTATTGCTTAACGTCACATAATTCGCGATTTCCTTAAGGGCAGGAATAGCATTCCCCATAGCGACACCAAGTCCAGCGACTTCTAACATCTCATGGTCATTCCAAGAGTCTCCAATGGCAATTGTCTCAGAGAGTTCCACGTTGAAATGCTTCGCCAAGAAGGTAAGCGCATGACCTTTTGTACCTTCATGATGCATAATTTCCAAAAAGTTCGGTTTGGATTTCGTAATATGGACTTGATCTCCTAATAACTCTCTTAATACAGGAGCTATTTCATCTAAATAGGCAGGTTCATCAATAATGAGCATTTTGGGTGTAGGTTGTTCTACCATTTTGAGAAAATCTGGTTCAATAAAGTAAGGGGTTCTGTTCAGCTTACAGTAATCGATTAGCTTCTGGTTTTCTTCTCTTGCATATAGTTTGTCATCTATATAGACCTGAAGATGTAGATTATGCTCTATACAATATTCAAAAAGCTTATGAGCAGCGTCAGCGGGCACAAAACGTTCATAAAGGACTTTCTCATCCAAGAGATTCTTAATAAGAGCTCCTTGATAGGTGATAATAGGAACATTTAATCCAGTCTGGCGCGCAACATTCTTCGCAGAGGCATAAGCACGTCCCGTAGCAAGTGTAACGACAACATCTTTGGCCACAGCTTGCTCGAGGGCCTCTTGTGTGGAAGGCAATACTTCCTTGTCATCGTTAATTAATGTGTCGTCGATATCGATCGCAATCAGTTTGTACATGGAATTCTCTCCTTAAATAATCTATTTATAAGTCTATTATTTCATTATACCCTATTTCTTAAAGCTACCGATCACCCACAATACTAAGGGAAAACAGAAGCCCATGATCAACGCATGAATAGTCCAGGTCGGTGTGAACGATTGGAAATAAGCTGTATTCGGAAAAACAATCTGAGAAAAGGTAATTAGTATGATAGCCATTGGGTATATCAAGAAACGGTACTCCTTTAAGTTCAAGGTTTGCGCTATTCCTATAATGGACACATAAAATAAAAGGGTAACTCGAATAAAAATGGTAACAATCCAAATCACTGCTATGATGACTTCGATCCGTTCTAGAAAATTACCTATACTGATTTTTTTTGCAAGTGTATAACTTGGATAGAGTCTGTTTGCCATATCTTCCCCTAAGACTAACGTGGAGAGGATCGTCACGATAACTAGGAAGAGTCCCCCTATAAGGATACCAGTAAATAACGATTTCCCATTCTGTTGTGAACGATTAACGTGTGGGAACAATACAATTAAGATACCAGATTCGACAAAAGGGTAAGCGATGGCTACGAGTGATGCATTCAGCACAGGTTTGAATCCTTCCTCCAATACAGGTTGAATATTATGGATATCGATTTGTGGGGATACCAACAGAGTAAAGATGAGAACGAGGAGAATGACAAAGGGAAAGAACAATTCTGCTGTACGTGCCAATGGTTCTAACCCAAGTCGTACACCCATGATCACGACAAGGATCATCATGAAATGAATTGCTTGGATTGGTGTATCAGTCATGACTTCGATTGTGACAAAGTCACCAACATTACGTAAGGAGAGGATAGTAATAAGAAATGGATAGGATACAAAAAAAAGAAGGGAAACCACCCGTCCCACCCATTTGCTCAAGACTTTCTCGGTATACCATGAAAAGATAGCATGGGAGAATCGATTGCCAAGATGTATGTATAAAGGTAAAATGATCAACCCGATGGCTAAGGCTAGTGTTGCTGATATCCAAGAATCTTGTTTCGCTATGGAGCCTATCATAGATGGTATATTCAGAATGGCACTCCCAATGATATACAAAGAGATCAATATTGAGAACTGCCGTGAACTTATTTTACCGGGGTCTAATTTCATAAGATCTCCACCATTTCTGACATTAGTAGTACCTCTAATATATCAAATGTCTGGTTGCTACTTTAACCATATATCAACCATATCAGCAATCGGTTTGTATACAATAATCATCCAATCCAAAGGATTGGGAATCTTGATATGTAATGCTTGAAGAATAGCTAATATCGTTCCGAATAATAGAAGAATAGAGAATACCCAAAGTTCTTTTATTAACTTCTTCCTTACAAGAGGGGGAACATCTATGGCTATGATAATACTGACAATGATAAGGATCCCTGCTATAGACAGCATGTAGATTGCTCCTTTAACTTCGAGGTTGAGTCTGACTACTAGTAAACTGCCTATTCCATGGTCATAAGTATCATCTCCTTTTATTTCTTCATCTTTTCTAAAAAAGTGTTAGACAATTTTCCTAAATGGTGAATATTGGTCTTAACTTTTACGTTAACGGGTATGTTCACGAATTTTTGATCCCAATTTTCTTTTAACTCCTTCCATTCCTGAGGGTGTGAGCGACGAATGACTTCTCCAAATCCAAAAATATCAACTTTGAATTCTTGTTGCACCTGATTGATCGTTTTCTCAATAAATTCTTCTGTTATCTGATTCGTCCGTTTCTCTAAGCCCTTAATGACTTCAGGATCTGACAGATCAATCTGGCATTGGGCTTCGCCCACATTACCCTCTATTAGCACTTCGATATTGATTTGTGGTCTTTCGTTATGAATAATACCTGTAACCTTAGTGTCTGAATTAATGATGCTTAATGATACTGTTCCTCCTTCAGGACAGGGAGTAACCCCTACTGTAGCGGAAATGTTATTTGTAATGTAGTTATATGCTTTTCCTTCTTCGTCATTTAGCCAACCAATCAGTTTATCATTTTTAAACACGGCTAATCCTGAGTACAGTAAATCTGCTGGAGACATGACGGTTTCTACATTTTTTTTGGTTTGTCCTTGTTCTAGATTGCCAATAATTTTGAGACCGGTTAATACCGGATGCTTCCCTTCACTTACAAGCTCAGAGATAAGCTTATCTAGTGTAACTGTTGTTGAAGGAGCCCAGTATTTCGCGGAGGTCTCCAAAGTTGAGAATAATCTGACAGAAGGTATTTTTTCTAGGTTGGTCAATATTTTTAGCGTATCTTCAGCTTGAGCTTTTTTAGATACAACAACGAAAAAGTCACTTCGTATTTCAGGCTCTCTAGATAGAAAATCAAGAACCTCACTGATTCCTTCTCTAGCCAATGATTCGCCGATCACAAACATTCGAAGATGAGCTAGATATATTCTACGGGGGCTTACGGTGGTCATTCTCCTAAGGGTTTGTAAAATCGAGTCTCCGGATGCTTGATACATGGTGACAGGGGCAGTGCCATCACCTTGTTTTCCTGAGACTGCATTTGGTTCTACAACTTGAATGGAAACTTTGTATTTATCTCCTGATTTATCGATCGCCAAACCTACACCTATAGCAAGGTTATTCAATTCCCTACGGCTCCAACAACCACTTATCAATATAGTCAGGATAAGGAGAATGCAAAGTAAGAGTCCTTTCCGTTTCATAGGTCAACCTCCTATATCGTCTTGCGGTTTTTTCGGAGGAGTACTTTGTGCACGGATATTATTCTTCTGACTGACCAACCGTGGACGTGAGAACATAGCCCATTGGGGTAATCGAAGGAGCGCATCCTTCTGATCATCAAGGATAAACGGAGCGAACGGACTCATATAGGGAATACCGAAAGAACGTAAGCTACATAAATGAAGCATGATTGCAATAATCCCGATGATGATTCCGAATAGACCGAAGGAAGCAGCTAGCATCATCATTAGGAAACGAAGCATTCTAATCGCCATCGCAAAATCATAAGCAGGTATTACGAAACTAGAAATAGCAGTAATTGCAACGACGATGACCATAGATGCGGATATGATTCCAGCTTCTACTGCCGCTGTCCCAATAACCAATGTGCCAACAATGGATATGGATTGAGCAATGGCCTTTGGCAATCGTAAACTAGCCTCTCTTAATATTTCAAAGGAGACCTCCATCATGATAGCTTCAATGAATGCAGGAAAGGGAACTCCCTCGCGTTGAGCTGCCAAACTGATCAGTAATTGGGTAGGCAACATTTCTTGATGAAATGTAGTGATGGCAATGTATAGAGAGGGACCTAATAGGGAAATGAAGATACTCAGGAACCGTAACAACCGAATAAGGGTACTAATATCTGCGCGTTGATAATAATCCTCTGCAGCTTGTAAAAAGTTGACGATAGTGATAGGAACGACTAGAACAATAGGTGTTCCATCTACTAATATGGCTATTCTTCCTTCTAGTAGTTCAGCAGCGATGACATCGGGACGTTCCGAATGATAGATTGTCGGAAACGGAGTGTAAGTCTCATCCTGAATTAATTCTTCTATATAGCCACTCTCTAATATCCCGTCGATATCGATTCGATCTAAGCGACTATGGACTTCTTTCACAATACTGTCGTCCGCTATCCCTTTAATATACATAATGGACACACTTGTCTTAGTGATTGTCCCAATTTCTTTTGTTTCTAACCAGAGATTAGGGTCCTTTATTTTTCGGCGGATTAATGCCGTATTGGTCCGTAAGTTTTCGTTGAATCCTTCTTTTGGACCACGGATGACGGTTTCCGTAGTGGTCTCCGTAACAGCGCGATCTTTCCATCCACGCATACCGATCGAGAACCCTTGATTATAATCATCCAGTAAGAGGATTGCATTCCCAGATAACAGGGAAGTAAATAGTGTATTGAATTCCGTAATATTCTTAAGTTCTCCAACCGTAAGAATGTGATCTTTGATAAGTTGCAAAGAATTTTCTTTAGAAGAGTCGAGTTGATCTAGATTTTTATTATGGAAATTTAACATCAGAGATTCCATAATAAAGTTCTGAATGGATTTAGAATCTGACAAACCATCTGTATATAGAATAGCCGCTTTAATCTTTCGTTCTGAATCAATCTGGATTTCTCTAATGACAATGTCGCTACTATTACCAAGTGTTGTTTTTATGTATTGAATATTTTCTTGGATTTTAAATTTTAATGGCTCTTTAGGTTGATTCTCATCGGAGTTAGTTTGCTCTTGTTTAGAATTACTAAATGTTTTTTTAATTTCTCTGTTGAATAAGTTCATAGGTTGTGTGCCCTCTCTATAGCTGCTGTTAAAGTTATTGCCATTATGGAGAACGCCTATACCGTGTGAATAAAGAACATTTGGTTTTAATCATTCTTTACTATTTACTACTAAAGGAGTTTTCATATAAACTAGTAATGAATTCCAAATTCAACCAGTCGATAAGGAGGATGGAACCATGGTAGCAACACTATCGATTCACGATGCTAGGACGGATAATACGCCACAGAATCTTGGCTTTGATCCACAGCGTTTACAATACCTTGATGAGCATTTCAAAGGGCTAATTGAAGGGGAGAAAATTCAGGGGGCAAGTTACCTTATATCACGAGATGGCCAAATTATTGTTCACCGTTCGTTAGGGAAACTAACCTATCACGAGGATAGCCCCGACCTTATGCCGGATTCCATACGTAAAGTTTATTCAATCACGAAAGCGTTTACGGCTGTGGCAATCGCTCAACTAGTAGAAGAAGGAAAACTATTCTACCAGCAGTCGGTGAGTTCTTTGATCAAAGAGTTTGACACTGATATGCACCGTGGTATTACGATTTGGCATCTACTAACACATACTTCGGGTCTCATGGCTGACCCCGGTTGTCAGACAGAACCTTATGAATTACCTTTCTATCAATGGCAGGCTTCTAAAAAGAAAGAAAGCCAATCCCATTGGGAAGACAGTGATTGGATCAAAATTCTCCTTGGTGGACGAATGTACTGTAAACCGGGTGAACAATGGAACTATTGTACGGCGGGCTATGTGATTCTAGGAGAGCTAATTGCTCGAGTAGCGGGTATGCCGTATGAGCAATTTCTACAAGAGAAGATCCTCGGACCACTCGGGCTGGATCGATCTTTCATGACCGTACCTGAGGAATTGAAGGCAGAGACATGCTTCGTGCATCCATGGGGGGAGAAGGAACTCTTAAATCCGTGGGATTCGAGCGGTTTACCAGCGCAAGCAGGCAGTGGACTATACTCCACATTACAGGATTTATGGACATTGGGTCAGACCTTACTTGATGGCGGCTCTCGCAATGGTGTTCATCTGTTAGGTCGTAGAACGATTCAGAATATGGTGTCTAATCAACTTCATAACATCCCTTCTACTTGTTGGGGAGATAAAGTGAAACATTATCCGATGTCACTGGGCTTTAACCTGAATCATAATGATATTTGTTCACCGGGTACCTTCTCACACGAAGGACATGGGCATAGTGGATTGTATGTAGATCCAACCGAACGGCTTGTATATACATTTTTTGTACCGAGTTTGGCAGGTTGGGTTCCTGAAGCCATCATTAATCCACGGGCAATCATTTGGTCAGCATTAATATAGCGATAACTCCCAACATAGGAAGGAAGGATATTATGGGCATTCATATACATAGCACTCATACAGAATTTACGCCAGAAGAAGCAGGATTTCGCATACAAACTATAGAACAACTAGATCAATTATTTGTAGAATTAATTCAGAATGAGAAAGTACAAGGGGCATCGTATTTACTTGCGCGAGGTGGGAAGATATTTGCCATGAAGTCGATGGGTGAACTTCGTCATACAGAGCAAGGGAAGCTGTTCACTCCCCATTCGATACGCCGGATTGCCTCAATCACGAAATGGTTTACGATGGTAGCCGTGTTACGCTTAATGGAGGATGGAAAGATATCATTAGGACAGCAAGTAAAAGATTTCATTCCAGAATTCGACCATCGTTTCTATGAAAGAATTAATATTACGCATTTATTAACACATACATCAGGTTTGGCTCCGGATGGAGGCTATTTTCTTGAACCTTATCCAACAGATTGGTATGATCATTTATTCGCTTTCGGAGATGACGATGACGATGATGGTGAGAAACCCGTACGCACTGCGGATGAAGAGATTGCCTTCCGTAAATCCCAATGGATCAAGGCGATGTTAGCTGGACCACCAGTCTGCGCTCCTGGAGAACAGTGGAATTACTGTACAAAAGGGTTCATGATTCTAGGTGAAATTATAAACCGAGTGACAGGTCTTGAGTATGAAGAGTATATTCAGCGCACGATCTTAGAACCCCTCGGAATGACACGAACTTTCTTTAATGTTCCTGAAGAACTTCATGGAGAGGTATGTGTTGTGAATGATTGGGAGTTAGAACGCCTTTCTCGAATGAGGCAACCATTTGATCCACCAAAGTCAGGTGGAGGATTATTCTCTACCTTGGAAGACTTGAATAGATTTGCACAAATGTTGCTTAACAAGGGGTCATATGATGGAGTTCGAATTCTTGGTCGTAAATCGGTTGAAATGTTACAAAGAGAACCATATCCTGAAGGATTACCCGCATTTTGTTGGGGTGACCAAGTGAAGAATAATCATTTCGCGCTTAGCAGTTCTTTGGGCAGAGAATATGATTCTTGTGGTCCAAATACGTTCTTCCATGAGGGAGCTGGTCGAAGTACGCTCATGGTTGATCCTGATGAGGACCTCGTAGTCGCTTTCTTTGTCCCTTCTGACGTCGATTGGGTACCGGAATCTGTTATTAATGTGAAGAATATCATTTGGTCTGGTCTTAAATGAAGAAATCTTTAACAATGATTAGAGCAGTTGGATGGGCTACCTATAAAGAATGGGCGGCCTTCCGCTCTCATATGGCCGTGTCTATCCTCATCGGACCTATTTATTTCATAGTACAATTTTTCATCTGGCAAGCGATCTTCTCGACGAGAGATACCTTGAATGGATTTACTTTGGAACAAATGCTGATGTATTTCGGCGTGATGTCATGCATCAACTATCTTACTTTTGATTTTGCAGATTGGAATTTGCAAATGCTTATTCGGACGGGAAAGTATGTCACCTTTGTATTGAGACCGGTATCGCATATTTTCTTTGCCTTTTCTCAGAAGATCGGTCACCGCTCTCTCGGTTTCTGGATAGAATTTCTACCGGTATCCTTGATCTACTTCTTCATTCTAGATATTGATCTGATCCCTGCTCAACCGCTATGGGCCATTATATCTGTTATTCTTGGATTTATTATGACTTTTCTAGTGAACTATTGTATTGGTTTGACGGCTTTTTGGTTGACGAATGCGGATGGAATTAGACGTATGTTCTTACTGGTTCGCGATGTAACGGCTGGTGTATTAGTACCACTGACTTTCTTTCCAGAGATTGTTCAAAAGGTTCTTATATTTCTACCATTTCAATTCATGCAATATGTTCCGGTCCGTGTATTCGTAGGTAGTTATGAGCTAGCAGGAGTTACTTTATCTATTCCACAAATTGTAGGACTGCAAGCGTTAGCTGTATTACTAATGTGGGGCTTATCTAGCGTACTAATTACACTTGGATTACGGAAGTTTACGGGGGTGGGTGTATGAGATCGGCACTTGCCTGCTATGCTGCTGTTATGAAGACCAAGCTTGCTGAACGTATGGCGTATCGTGGCGATTTCTTCATTAGTGTATTCATGATGTTGATTGGAGACTTAATGGTTCCATTGATTACGTTACTTGTGTACCGTTCAGGCGCCTCTTTCCCAGGATGGACATTACATGAGGTTATTCTTATTCAAGGGATATTCACGTTGGCTAAGGGAATTGCCTTTCCCTTCTTCTTCGGGATCGTATCGACTACTCTTCATCATGTTAGGGAGGGTTCGTATGATGTATTTCTACTTAAACCACGCCCTGTCTTATTTATTACGCTGACGAGTTCTTTCGATATAGACGACTTTGGTAGATTGATTAGTGGTGGAGTATTAGCGACTTGGGCGCTGTCTGGGATGTCTTTTCCAGGTGGTATGGAATGGCTACAGTTCGGTGTATTATTTCTATGTTCACAGCTGGTTCTATTCGCATTCTCATTAATTCTATCTGGGCTTTTGTTTAAATGGGTTGGGAGTAGTAGGGTATACGATATCTTTGATTCAGTCTCTATGTTCGGTTTGTATCCGGGGACGATCTTCTCCAAAGCCTTCCAGAATGTTCTGACGTACATCATACCGATCACGATGATCGGGTTCCTGCCAGCAGCAGCGCTTCTTGGAAGACCTGCGGAGGGAACATGGATCGCCGCGATGATGTGTGTATTGTTTCTTGGGGCGGGTCTGGCATTCTGGCATTACATGCTTAAGAACTATACAAGTGCGGGGGGCTAAGGGTTGATTATACAAGTAGAGCAATTGCAGAAGAATTATATAACCTATGAACGTGGAGCATCATTCCGTGAGACGGTAGCAAGCCTTTTCAAACGTAAACCAATCGAGATTCAAGCCGTAAAAGGACTATCATTCGAGATGGAGGCTGGTGAAATTGTAGGTTTTTTGGGCCCAAATGGTGCAGGGAAATCAACGACTTTGAAGATACTTACGGGTGTTCTATATCCAACAGCAGGGAATGTTCAGGTTCTAGGTTACACACCTTGGAAGCACCGAAAGAAGTACGTTCGGAATATCGGCGCGGTATTTGGGCAAAAGTCGCAATTGTTATGGGATATCCCACCAATTGATGCATTTTATATGAATAAAGCTATCTATGCATTAGAAGATGAACCATTCCAGGAAACGTTGGATCAACTCGTAGATTTACTGGATGTGGGTGAAGTCATGCGGAAACCTACAAGGCAATTATCCCTTGGGGAAAGAATGAAATGCGAGTTCATTATGGCTATGCTTCATCGTCCGAAAGTTGTATTTCTAGATGAACCAACGATAGGTTTAGACGTGATTGCCAAAGAGAAAATTCGTAGTTTTATTCAGGAGATGAACGAACGAGGAGTTACTTTCATTCTGACGACACATGATCTTGAAGACGTGGAGAAGTTAGCGAAGCGGGTCATCGTAGTCAACCATGGCGAAATTGTATTTGATGATTCGATAGGGGCTCTACGTAACTTTCTAGGTGCTAAGAAGACGGTGACACTTACGACGGAAGTACAGGCAGACTGGAGTGGAATTTCAGGTGTATCAGTTCTGAAACAAGTATCCGAGGTAGAAGCTGAGCTTGAACTGGATACGGAGCAATTAGAGCTTAAGGAATTCATTCGTATGGTCAATGACCGTTATACGATTCATGACATGTCAATCAATGCCTTACCGATCGATCGCGTGATTAAGGAATTGTATCAGGTAGACACAAAGACGTTACCTAACACCAAAACTCTGAGTCCCCTAAATAAGTGAGGGGTAAAAATTCAATAAATATAGACAGGCTACCCGTTGAGCAGATTCAATTGTGCGAGGGGTAGCTTGTTGTTTTTAGCATGAAACTTAAGTAACATAGAATGATGAATGGTTTATCCTGTTTATTATTCGTCATAAACTTCAAATAAAAAGCTGTAGGGATCTTTTTTCCCTACTGAAGACTTCTTTGTTGAATGCAGTGAAATGGCTATTGATGCCAATATAATGATAGAACTACACATAAAAATGAGACAGATGATTCCGACTAGTATGATCATTGTTGACTCCTCCTTTTTTCTATACGCTAAGCTTAAATTATGGAATGCGTTTCAGAGCAAGAAAAAGTTTTATTGAAAAGGTGAGCGTTCATATGGCCAATATAAAAGATATAGCAAAGATGGCAGGAGTATCAGTGACAACCGTGTCCCGTGTACTAAACAATCAACCCTATGTCAGTGCTGATAAAAGGGATGCTGTTATACGAGCTATGGAGGAAAGTAATTATCAGAGGAATATAAATGCTGTTCATTTAAGTACAGGGAAAACTTTTCTTATAGGTGTTGTTGTTCCTTTCTCGAATAATCCCTATTTTGGAGTATTAATTGATGGTATAGCTAAGGAAGCCTTACACAACAACTATAAGTTAGTTTTGTTCCAAACGAATTACGAGGTAGATAGAGAGATAGATGCTTTGACGATGTTGAAAAATAAGCAAATCGATTCATTAATCATATGTTCTAGGATTTGTGGATGGGATATTATAAATGATTACCTGTCTTATGGTCCTATTGTTTTATGTGAGGATGCGAGAGGTACAAAAGTATCTTCAACGTTTATAGATCATTATAAAAGTTTCTCTATAGCTTTAGAGTATTTATATCAGAAAGGCCATCGACAAATTGGTTATTGCATCGGAAGAAGAACAGGAAGTAATAGCCAACAAAGAGAAACAGCTTATAAAGATTTTCTTGCGAAATTCAATCAGCCTTTGGATCCAAACATTATTTTCTATGAGTGTTTAAATTTTGAAGATGGAGAACAAATCGTCCAACGCCTTCAGAATATGAGTCATCCACCTTCGGCATTATTAGTAGCTAATGATCAAGTCGCTGCAGGAATTCTAACCTGCTGTAAAAAACAAAATATTTCAATACCCAATGAGCTGGCAATTATGGGATTTGATAATCAGCCTATAGCAAAAATTATGAACATCACTACTCTTGAAATTCCTTTAAATGAAGTTGGAAGAAAACTGTTTCTTCAAGCTATGGACAATACTACGATTTCTCACGAGGAGATATTGGTTAGATTAATTGAACGATCAACAGTATGAATTATGAGGATGTGTATCCAGTAGAGACATAGAACGCTGGAGCATAAACTGCTATAATAGCATGGAAATGGAGATGATTGTATGGCTAAGAAAAAACGACCTATCACGACTCCAAAGCCTGATTCCGAATATAAGTCAGCTACGCTGAAGGATTTACTAAACGCTGACATCCTAGCACAATTGAAGTCACAGGCTGATGAGATGAAGGCGGAGGAAAAGAAAAAGAAAGAAGAACTAGAGTTGCAGAAGTTGGAAGCGCGTAAGCAAGAACAAAAGAAATTGGATAACAACTTCGAACACCTGCTTGAGAATAGTAGTATGGATTGGCGCAAATTTAAATAAGATATATCTTATGCTTATGAAATCTTTCATTAAAGAGCCAAAGTTGGGGCTGTCCTATAAGTCATGTAAATGGCCAGGGCACCCCATTTGTTTTTTGTAGGAGAAAGATAGGTGTTCTGAGAGGACGCTCCGCGAACGGACCGTTTCTCCAATCGCTGTGAGTGTAGATAGAAACATAAAGAGGTAAGGGGATCGAATTCCCCTTACCTCTGCCCAGGCGTACGGCTAGTAATCTATGTGCTTCCTCATGGTTACCCATGCTCCGCCAGTTACACATAGTCAATTTATTATCCAATCATAACAACGAAATACAAATTTTTCAACAAACTTCATTCCAAATACATTTCACATTATCTAGGGCAATTTTAGTACCATGTCGACATTCTTCCATTCCTTCGAATTCGATTGATAGGTATCCATCATAACCAGACTGTTTGATACTACTCAGGATTTCCCACAAATCAAGGTCTCCTTGACCGGCGATAGCGCCTCGGAGGAAATTACCACTTGTAGTTGTGAACCAACCCTCTCCAGGATTCCGGTGTGAAGGACGGATATAGAAATCCTTAATATGCACTATGGAAGCGTACTCGAGATTCTTCTTCACTGCGGATAGAGGATCTTCATCTACACATATGAAATTTCCGACATCGAGTGTCGTCTTGAAATTATGACGATCAACCGCGTTGATGAGTGCTTGCACGCGATCACTGGCCTGAACATAATAGCCGTGATTTTCTAC
Organism: Paenibacillus crassostreae; assembly: GCF_001857945.1. NCBI lineage: Bacteria > Bacillati > Bacillota > Bacilli > Caryophanales > Paenibacillaceae > Paenibacillus > Paenibacillus crassostreae. The sequence continues at coordinate 1,646,841 of NZ_CP017770.1, read as the reverse complement.
GCTAGTGGTTATTCCATATTGTTCGGCGTGGTCAGCGATTTGCCGGCAGGCCTGAGCAATACGATCCAAATCTTCGTTGAACCGGATGATTGACGTGTCTGGACGAGAAGCTACGTCATGACGCATTAACTTTACACCGAGGCGGTTGGCACGATCGACTTCACGGATGACACGGGCAATTTCCGCTTGATAAGCTTCTTCTGTGACCGTAATGAAGTTGGCGCCAATTGCATAATTGGAAACGTCAATACCGACGATTGCTGCTTTCTCGCGTATTTGGATCTCCAGTTCAGGATGGGTATCAAAATCGAATCCAAGTGGTACGATTTCAATATGCTGTCCGCCAATTTCAGCTACCCACTCGATGATATCCAGAATGCTCATAGTGCCCGCCTGCATTGCTTGATACAAGCTATAGGAACTTACCCCTAACTTCATGATTTCATCTCCCTTTCGATTGAGTAGCTTCTAAATGCGATAAGCTTGGATAAATTGAACTGCTTTGCGGATGTCATCTTCCGGAGAGGAACCGACTTCCCGTTCTATCGTCAAATAACCGTTATAACGGATCTCTTGAAGAGCCGCGAAATAAGCTGGGAAATCCACTGTACCTTCCCCTAGCGGAACTTCTTCAAATGAGGCACCAGATGTTTCCATCTTGGCGATTTCTTCATGAGACATTCCACCGTATCCGAGACATCCATACACGTCTCTTGGATCTACATAACGCATACGCTTGCCGTCTTTAGCATGAGTGTGAACAATGTAATCCCGTAGGGTTATTACGCCTTGAACTGGATCATCACCAGTAACCAATACCATATTGGCTGGATCAAAATTGACGGAGACCCCTTTGGTAGTCATCGTATCGAGGAAGCTTTTTAGATGAGATGCTGTCTCTGGACCAGTTTCAATTGCAAAGTAGGCATTCATACGATTGGCGTACATACCGAGCTCATCACAAGCACGTTGCATGGAGTCATAAATCCGGCTGTTACGATCTTCGGGAACAATACCGATATGGGTGGTTACGATAGATGTGCCGAGATCAAGCGCCAGATCAAGAATGCGTTTGGATTTCTCGATTTTCTCTGGATTCGCCTGACTATCTTGGAAGCCATGACCTGCCAAATCACCGCACAGTGCTGATATTTCCAGACCTAATCCTTCGATATAACTCCGCAGTTCTTTCCGTTTGGTGGGAGTTAATTCAGCTGGGTCCATCTCACCAGAAACGGCGTAAATTTGTACACCTTCAGCGCCAACATCCTTTGCTTTCTTCAGACCTTCCATAACACCTACCCCAAAGCTGTCGACAATGACACCGATTTTATTTAGCAGTTGCATTGTTACATCCCTCCCTTAAAAGACTTAGTTCTTAGAATTTAATTTCTCGACCTTCAGCGGCTGATTTATAAAGAGCATTCAGTATTTTAATCATTTCCACACCATCTTCTACAGGACTGTTGGTCTCAATGATTCCCAGACAGCTATCGATATAATGATCGATCTCATTCTGGAAGCTTTCTTGAAAATCAAAGCCTGGGGTGGTAATTTGCGGCTCGACATTGATAATCGTATTATGTTTTTCTGTTGCAATCGATAACGTTGGCTCAATTTCGGCTCCACCCTTATCACCGAAAATACTAATGGAAGCCGATTCCTGCTTAGCATGGAGCGAGAAGCTGACATCAACCATCAGAGATGCACCATTCTCGAAGCGGATGATTGCGTTAGCCATGTCTTCGACTGTATTGAACGATGCGTCGTAATCAGATGTTTTGTAGAATGAATAGTTCTCAATATTTGAACGGTTGCCAAGTTTGTTGTAAGTATTGCCACTGACGGATTTCACCCTTGGCTTACCCATCAGATACCAGCATAAATCGATGACGTGTACACCGATGTCAATCAGCGGTCCTCCACCCGAACGTTCCTTGTCGGCGAACCAACCGCCGGGATTTCCGATTCTACGAACGAGGCTAGCTTTGGCGAAATAGATTTCTCCTAAATCGCCAGCATCAATAAATTTTGTCAACACAGAAATGTTAGAAGCATGACGACGGACGTAACCAACCTGGAATACCTTTCCGGTACGACGAACGGCTTCCTCGACCCTTAATGCTTCATCCACAGTTTTGCATAAAGGTTTCTCGCATAGTACATGCTTGCCGGCTTCTAAGGCAGCAATACTGATCTCGGCGTGTGAATTGTTCCAGGTACAAATGCTGATCGCATCCACTTCCGGATTAGCCAGGAGTTCACGATAATCTGTATATACATAGGGGATATTGTACTTTTTGGCACCTGCACTTGCTCTACTTTCATTCAAATCGCAAATCGCTACAAGTTCTGCTTTCGGATTGCATTGGTATGCTAATAAGTGTGAATCAGAGATCGATCCATTGCCGATAAGACCTATCCTTAGTTGGCTCATGATTTACGATTACACCCTTTCGATATCCATGCGAATTTGCTACAATGAAACAAATTATTACGCACAGATATGTTTTATTTGTTCAAATATAAAAAAGGACCGCATAGCCGTGTCTGCTTGAAACAAGATTAACTTATCACACTTATGACAAAGGGAGAATGTGTAGGATGACAAAGTATATGGACTATATGATTAGTTCGCGTCCGATCCGCACTTTTAATTGTGTAGTGGATTCAAGCAAGCAGAAGATTAAATCGCTCACTGTGATTAATGCAGGTCATTTACCCGGAAGAACGCTGCAGAGACAAGAAGCTATTTTTTCGGCATGGGCTTTTGTGGTGATTACAGAAGGTAGCGGTTATTACCAGGTGAATGGAGGAGTTAGGCAAAAAGTTGAGGCAGGTAATTGGTTTTGTTTATTCCCTAACGCAGTGTATAACTATGGTCCAGATGATGATGGATATTGGGACGAGTATTATTTTGCTGTGGAAGGGGACAGGGTGGACGAATGGCAGGAGAACTGGCTTAGTTCGCCATCACTCGTTCATAAAGTAACTATTGATGATGCTCTCCTTCATAAAATGGAAATGATGTTCATGTTGATTGACAGTGGCATACCAAGCAATTTAGATCGAGTAGCAATGTCGCTAGAACCGTTCGTTTATGAACTCGTTACTGCTGGGGAGGGGAATGGACAAGGAACGCCGAGAACGTTTGTACTGAATGTAATCGAGGATTTATCGAGGAAGCTATATCTACCACTTGACCCTAATGAGATCGCTAATAGGCATCATATTTCTGTATCTACACTACGAAGAATTGTTCATGAATATAGCGGATATCCGCTAAACGAATTTATTCACCGTCTTAAGGCTGCTGAAGCGAGAGATATTCTACTTAATACAGAACTGACTGTGAAGGAGATTGGTGAATCACTTGGATATAAAGATACTTTTTATTTTTCCCGAGTATTCAAAAGAATCACAGGAGTGTCCCCTACAAGTTACCGTAATCGAATAGGTCAGTAAGTAGACAATACCCCAATAACACAACTCCCCTAACATTATCCAGCAGGATAATAAGTTAGGGGAGAATAGGGACATAGCAATTTAGACTCTAATCTTCTAAGAATACCAGTCCAACAAAATCATTTAACTCAAGATTACCGAAGTAATGCTTAATATCAAGATCAGTTAGAGCCTCACGCACTTCAGCTTCATCATATCGTTTTCCACGTAAAATATTCTCAATATCAGTAACATCACCAACTCCGAAGAAGTCGCCATAAATCTTGATATCTCTGATCTTGCCTTCATTAATGTCCATGCGCAGATCAATGAACCCAACAGGGAATTTCTTCGAATGTTTTACATTGGATTCAGGTGATATACCATAGTTCCAATCCCAGTTCTGATAGTGTTCCTTGGAAATTTGGTTAATTTGTTCCCAGTCCTTATCTGTTAAATGATATTGTGGAATATCCTGTACGTCTAATCCAAATATCGAACGAAGTAGCTCCGCGCGGAATTCTTCAATTGTCATCTTTTCTTTCATGAAATCACTAATATTCGCAATCCGGCTACGGACGGATTTAGTGCTCTTCGATTTGAATTTCTCTGGATTTACCTTGAGAGAGGCTTGGGCATCTTCCGAATTTAAGTTGAACATCAATGTACCATGACTGAACATCCGACCTCGGGTTGAGAATTGAGCATTACCGGAAATTTTTTGTTCACCAACCTGTAAATCGTTACGACCACTGAGTTCAGCGTTTACACCCATTTTTTGTAGGGCATCTATCACGGGTTGAGTGAATTTCAAGAAGTTGTGGAAAGATTGTCCGTCATCCTTGGTGATAAAGCTGAAATTAAGATTACCTAGATCGTGATATACGGCACCACCGCCTGATAGTCGTCGTACAATTTGTACGTTATTCTCCTTACAATATTCTTGGTTTATTTCTTCAATGGTGTTCTGATGTTTACCAATGATAATAGATGGATGATTTATATAGAAAAGCAAATAGCTTTCGTCCGTGGAAAGGTGCTTTAAAGCATACTCTTCTATAGCGAGGTTAATAGCAGGATCATGAATTCCTTGGTTATCGATGAATAGCATAGTTTATTCTACTCCTCCATTTTTTGATATATGTAATATCTCTGAATCTTATATAATTGTAAACCAATTATGAAGTAGATACAAAGGGGAGCTACATTGACGCAACACAAAATCCTGCGCAATAATAGAACTACTCATGACAATATAGAAGATAGAGGAGGCATCAAGATGCTAGAACGCTATGGGCATGGTGGAGATTTGGAAAGTGCCACGGAGGCATATGGGCTGAAGGGAGATAGATTCCTTGACTTTAGTGCTAACATTAATCCATTAGGACCACCTCAACAAGTATTACAACAATTGGAGGATTCTCTTGCGTCTATTATTCGTTATCCTGATCCGGGTCATCGGAAGTTAAAATATAGGTTGGGACAAAAGCTGAGTGTAAATGAAAATAACATCTGCATTGGGAATGGTGCAGCAGAATGTATGGCACTTATTCTGCTTGGACTACATCCACAGAAGGTTGGTATTATTGAGCCTTGTTTCTCTGAATATAGACAACTATCGGAACAATTCAATGCGGAAGTATATTCAGTTCTAGGGAGAAAAGATAGAGATTGGAAAGCAACGATTGAGGATATAGAAGAATTGATGCAACAAGTAGACCTACTATTCATTGGACAGCCGAATAATCCGAATGGCGTTCAATATACGCTAGAAGAATTACGCAGACTAGCAGATACAGCAGAACACCAAGATACGTATTTGGTAGTAGATGAAGCTTTCATAGATTTCATTCCCCCGCAACAACAGGCGACTCTGTTATCTGAGCTAGTGAATTATCCACGTACACTGTTAGTAAGATCAATGACGAAGTTCTATGCCATCCCAGGTCTGCGATTGGGGTATACGTTAGCGCATCCCGATGTGATCAGATCCATGAAAAGTAAACAGGTAACCTGGAGTGTGAATGGACTGGCTTTGTTAGCGGGTGAGGCTGCTCTTGAGAGTGGCGAAGAATTCGAGCGTAGCACATTAGAACTGATCTGTTCTGAGCGGGCTGCATTAACTCATGGTCTTACTGAGTTAGGATGTTCGGTGAGCCCTGGGGAAGCGAACTTCTTATTGGTGAGACTACCTGATCCATGGATAGCGATTGAGATGCAACGTAAGCTGGGAATGAGAGGTATTCTAATTCGAAGCTGTGCGATGTATCCTGGATTGGAACAAGGTCATATTCGGGTTGCAGTAAAAGCGACACAAGACAATAGAAGGTTATTACAAGAACTACGACATGTGCTTGAACATGAAGTACAAGAATAGGAGAACAATGATGACAACGCCTTTTTTGAATGGTGACCATTATACATATAAATCGTTAGTCTGGGAAGATCTTATGCTGACACGGCATGAGCGACATCTTTTACTCCAACTCCCAACTCATGTGGATTGTCTTAGTAGTGCTATATTTGGTGGGGGTATGAGGAAGATCGATCGAATAGCAAACATATATGTGGATAGGCGATATGATTGTAATGATCCAGAAAAAGATATAGAGAAGTTGTTCCAAGAGTGGAACTATCCTCAAGAATACACTGCGGGATTATTGACAGCTGTTCAGTTGGAACATGCTGCAGTTCTTGAAGAGAATGGGAAGGATGCTTCCCTATTCTGTTGTACAACAGCGGGAATATCTAATGGTGCGCGTGCTGGATCTGAGCGAACGACGTTTCCGGTCTATCAACCAGGAACAATTAATACCATGCTCATGATCGATGCTAGAATGACTCAAGCGGCGATGGTGAATGCTGTCATTACTGCGGTAGAAGCGAAAACGGCTGCCCTTGCTGATCTAGGAATTCGGGATGTAGAGAATGGGTTGGTGGCTACTGGAACCACGACGGATGCTATTGTAGTAGGTGTCAGTCAATCGACTTCCTATCCTATTGCTCATCGATATTGCGGAACGGCGACTGATCTCGGAGCTGTTATTGGACGTCTGGTGTATGGTACGGTCAGAGAGAGTTTGATCGCTGCAGGAGTGAAGACGTCATGATGGAACTGGCAGTATTCATGCTCTGGGCTGCTTACTTATTAGATCTGATCATAGGAGATCCAAGGTGGATACCACACCCAGTAATAGGAATGGGCAATGGTATTAAAAGGTTAGAGAAAAAAATTCGTAGTCGTGTCTCTTTACCAGCTGATTTGAAAAAAGTCGGAATTCTTCTCCCTGTCATTATAGTGGGAGGTTCCTTTCTATTAATATGGGCATTGTTGAAAGGATTATATATGATTCATCCGTGGATTGCAGTAGTTGCGGAGGTCGTATTTATCGCAACAACCATTGCTACGAAAGGGCTTAAGGATGCGGGTATGGAGGTATATGGTCATCTTAATCGTGGGGATTTACCTGCTGCTCGGAAAGCATTAGGCATGATTGTTGGTCGAGACACCCATCATTTGGACGAGCCAGAGATTGTTCGTGGAACTGTCGAGACCGTTGCAGAGAATATTGTTGATGCCATAGTATCTCCGTTGTTCTTTGCGCTTATTGGAGGAGCTCCACTAGCTATGGCTTATCGTGCAGTGAATACACTAGATTCCATGGTTGGGTACAAGAATGATAAATATATAAACCTAGGCTGGGCTTCTGCAAGGTTAGATGATATCGCTAACTATATTCCAGCTCGAATAACAGGTGTATTACTGGTCGTTAGCAGTTGGCTAATGCGACTGGACTACAAAAGATCTGTGCGTACCATAAAACATGATGCCCGTCTACATCCAAGTCCTAACAGTGGGTTTCCTGAATCAGCAGTGGCTGGAGCTCTAGGAATTCGATTGGGTGGCGAGAATATATATCATGGAGAGGTATCTTTTCGTGCCTATATGGGCGAGGGGTCACGACCCATGGGGAAAGAGGATATTATAGCGACAGTTAGGTTGATGCTACTATCGTCGCTACTATTTCTATTGCTAAGCGTACTTGTGATAGTTGTATTTGGAGGAACACTATGGAGATAGAATTAGTATTGATCCGCCATGGCAGAACGCAGTGGAATGTGGATAAGCGATATTTAGGACACACAGATATAGGGATCCTAGATAGACCAAGTGCCGAACTTTCATCTTTAAAGAGACAACTTGAAGACAGGATGTTTCAAAGTATATTCTGCAGTGACTTGAAGAGGTGTCAAGAAACATTAGAGTACATTTATCCTACTTCACAAGAACAAATTATTTTAGATACCCGTCTACGAGAAATGGATTTTGGAGATTGGGAAGGTCAGACCTACGAGCAATTACGACTTGTAGACGATTACTGTAATTGGTTAGATGACCCTCAGAGTATAACACCACCCAATGGAGAATCGTGGCTAGAATTCAAAGAGAGAATTGAGAACTTTATGGAAACCCTGACAAGCATCCTGAAGGATGAAGAACATGTGAATTCTAGTTCAGCAATATTGATTGTTACACATGGTGGGGTTATCAGGCAATTACTAGCTATGACAGTTTTGGGTTCAACATTCTGGGATTTCGCTGCAGATCCAGGAACTTTAATATCATTAAAGCTAACCTTGCAAGATGACAAATGGGTAGGAAACTTATGATTTACTAAAGAGGTAAGCCAATAATTGGATTGTAACTACTTTGTTTTTGCCCTATAATTTCAAATAGAGAAGCAAGACTTGTTTATAAATGAATATAATAAACTTGTAAGGTCTAGGGAATTAGAAGCTAAGAAGGTTGCTTTTAATCCTAGTTAAAAGGGAAGCCGGTGTAAATCCGGCACGGTCCCGCCACTGTAAATCAGGGATGTTCTCAAGAATCAATTTCATAATCTGCATAGGCGATTATGAAATTGATTCAATATACCACTGTTCTGCTTCATGTAGGATGGGAAGGTGAGAATGTCAGCTAACCTGTGAGTCAGGAGACCTGCCTTATGAGAAGTACGATGGTCCTTCGAGGAAAGGATTACGTTTGGCTTTTTGGAAGTACCTAAGAGTTGTTTCGGTACACAGCCTGCGGAGAGATGATGGTAAGCCACATGATGTCCGCACTAACGTAATCCCTGATGCTTTCTTGAATAAAGAGGATCAGGGTTTTTGCTATGCATAGACTTTCGTGAACAAAATTCATTGGAATTACAAGGAAGGCAACTCTCACATGATATGAAAAGGAGAGAGAAATAATAATGAAATTATTGAAGAAGAATTGGATTACCGGGGCGTTAGCGCTCATGCTCACAATATCGCTAACGGCATGTGGAAATAATGAACAAGCAGAGAAGGTTACTGAACAAACACCAACAGAGGTAGCTCCAACAGAACAGACGAAGCCTACCGAAGAGCAAGCAAGTGATTTGAGTACGGTCTATCCCTTAACAGTAGTGGATGCTACAGGCGAATCTATTACATTTACAGAAGCTCCGAAGCAGATTGTATCCCTCTCACCGGCAGAGACCGAAGCACTATTTGCTCTGGGATTAGACGAGCAGGTTGTAGGTGTATCTGATTTTGATGATTATCCAGAAGCGGTGACGAGTAAAGCTAGAATGGGTGGTGTTTATAGTCCAAATGAGGAAGCTATTATAGTAGCAGAACCTGACCTAGTAGTTACAGGAATCTCTATGAGTGTGGAAGCTACAGAGAAGTTACGTGAACTTGGCATAACGATTATCAAGACTGATCCGAAATCTGTAGATGATGTCATTGCTAATATTGAATTGTTGGGACAGATTACAGATCAGCAAGCAGAAGCTATAACCGTTGTAGATAAAATGAAACAAGAGCGCGCGGAAGTGACAGAAGCGGTTAAATCACTTACGCCTGAACAGAAAAAGAAAGTATATATCGAATTTTCTCTAGGTTGGACAGTAGGTAGTGGTGAATTTCTGAATGAGTTAATCACACTAGCTGGTGGGGTTAACGTTGCCGCGGATACAGTGGGATGGAATGAAATTAGTGAAGAGAAAATCATTAATGATAACCCTGATGTGATTCTTTACAATATGAATGTTAAGGATGAGACTACACAAGAAACATTAGATCAGATCATTAAAGCTCGCAGTGGTTGGGATCAAATTACGGCTATCAAGAATGATGCTATTGTTGGATTGAATGATAACTTGGTTAGTCGTCCGGGGCCACGTGTCACGCAAGGACTTAAAGAAATTGCTAATGCCATCTATCCAGAACTACTAAACCATGAATAAGAAATTAACTGTGTATGGGGGGCTCGGGATCATATTACTTGTCGCGAGCTTCCTGCTCTGCCTTGGAATAGGTGCGGTTAAGCTACCCGTAAAGGATATTATTCAAATTCTAGTGCATCGATTACCATGGGTGGGGGATATGATTATACCAACATGGAGTCCTGCACATGAGCAAATACTTATTAAGGTAAGATTACCTCGAATTGTCTTAGGTATGCTGGTCGGAGCTTCTCTTGCTGTTGCTGGTTCTGGATTTCAGGGTGTACTTCGTAATCCCCTTGCTGATCCATATACGCTAGGGGTTTCTTCAGGAGCATCCGTTGGTGCGGCAGTCATTATTTTCTATGGAATGCAGTATTCTCTTGTGGGTATCTGGACGCTCCCTATGGTTGCTTTTTTTACAGGGATATTGACTCTATGGGGAGTGCTGTCTTTAGCACGTGAGGGTGGGAAAATCCCAACGAATAGTCTGATTTTATCAGGTGTGGTTATGCAATCCTTCCTAGGTGCTATCGTCTCCTTCCTAACGGCTATGTCGAAAGAGACGATTAATGAAATTATGTTCTGGACGATGGGCGGATTAAGCTTTCGTGGATGGTCATATACACTCATGTTATTGCCGTATGTATTTGTTGGATTGTTGGTGATATGGGGAAGCGCTCGCTCTTTGAATTTATTAGCATTGGGTGAACGCCAGGCTGCTCATATGGGACTTCATGTAGAGAGACTGAAGTTGAGAACATTGATCGTATCCACCTTATTAACGGCAGCTGCTGTATCTGTATCTGGTGTGATTGGATTTGTGGGACTCGTTATTCCACATATCATTCGATTGATTACGGGTCCGGATTATCGACACATCGTCCCATTATCGGCATTGGGAGGCGCAATCTTCACGTTATGGTGTGATACCATTGCTCGTTCTATTCTAGCTCCGACGGAGATTCCGCTTGGAGTGGTTACCGCATTTATTGGCGCTCCATTCTTTGCTTATCTGTTGTATCGTAATAAGAAGCAACGGAACGGAGGTATGGCATGATCGAGGTAAACGAGGTATCGAAAACTTATGGAGATTTATCCGCACTTCAAAATGTTAGTTGGACGATAGAGGAAGGCGAATGGTGGGGAATCATTGGTCCTAATGGTAGCGGTAAATCGACACTACTCCAATTAATTTCTGGTGTGGACAAAATTTCTAGTGGGGAATTGAAGATACGGGGGCGTCACGTATCTAAATATAATCGACGTGAGTTATCACAGATGGTTGCCGTACTTCAACAGGATGGCCTTCCAGCTATCCACTATCCGGTTAGAGATATTGTTGAAATGGGTAGATTTCCATTTCAAGATTGGCTCGGACGGGAGCAGAACAAGAATACTACGGCGCTTGTGGATGACATTATGAATAGATTACATCTGACTGATTTAGGTGACCGACCATTGGATGAACTTAGTGGAGGACAAAGACAACGTGTCGCACTCGGTAAAGTGATGGCGCAGGAGCCCCAAATCTTATTGTTAGATGAGCCGACATCTTTCTTAGATATTTATTATCAACTTCAGTTCATGGAATTGGTTGCTAATTGGCGACAAGATTCAGGAATTACGATCGTTGCAGTACTTCATGACTTGAATTTGGCCGCCCAATTCTGTGATAAACTCTTAGTACTACGAGAAGGTGAAGTTGTTGGAGTAGGAACACCAGATGAGATTTTAACGGAGGATAATATTCGACGAGTCTATGAAGTGGATCCAGCGGTTGTAAAGCACCCGGTAAACGGTGTTCCACAAATTCTTCTTTCCCGTCAATAACATGCAGTAACATTAACTTTGAACCATCAAAGGAGTAATGAACTATGAGTCAGGTTATTATGCAACAAATCGGAGAAATTCGTGGTCTTGATCAAGAGGCGATTCAGAGAGCAAAATTACATATCAGTAATCTAACGGTTCCCCCTGGAAGTCTTGGTAAATTGGAGACTATGGCGATACAACTTGCAGGCATTACGGGAAAGGTGAAACCTTTCTTTGATCGTAGAGAAGTAATCATTATGGCTGGTGATCACGGGGTATGTGAGGAAGGCGTAAGTGCTTTTCCACAAGAGGTAACTCCGCAAATGGTCCATAATTTTCTTGCGGGTGGTGCGGCTGTTAATGTTCTTGCTCGTGGAGCGGGTGCAGAAGTCGTATGTGTGGATATCGGAGTTAATAGTGAGATCTCACACCCTGACCTCCTTTCGCGTAAAATTCGGTATGGTACAGCTAATATGGCACAAGGTCCTGCCATGACTTATGAAGAAGCAATTCAATCCATTCTTATTGGTGTGAAAGTCGTCGAAGATGCTGTTAAACGGGATGTTCAATTATTTATAACTGGAGAAATGGGCATTGGAAATACGACTGCAAGCTCAGCCGTATCCTGTGCACTTACGAATATTTCGGTTAAGGATGCGGTAGGGAGAGGGACTGGTATTGATGACGCTCGCCTGTTGCATAAGATCAGTGTTGTTGAACAAGCCTTGAAAGTTAACGCCCCTAATCCACTTGATCCAATTGACGTGCTTGCTAAAGTCGGTGGTCTGGAAATTGGTGGATTAGTAGGTGTTATTCTTGGATCAGCAGTTCATGGATGTCCGGTTATTATCGATGGATTTATTTCGAGTGCAGCAGCGTTATTGGCTAAAGCTATTCATCCAACTTCAGCTGATTACATGATTGTATCGCATGCTTCCCACGAACAAGGACATCGATTATTGCTTCAAGAGCTAGGTCTTCGCCCTGTATTGGAATTAGATCTACGCGTAGGTGAGGGCACTGGTGGAGTGTTGTGTCTACATCTAGTGGATGCAGCTTGCCGGATTATAAATGAGATGGCAACATTCGAAAGTGCAGGAATATCTGGTGAATCGGAGGATCAGAAGTAATGATCACACTTGTTACCGGTGGAGCGAGAAGTGGAAAGAGTAGCTTTGCGGAGAAGTTGTGTATGTCTATTTCACAGGAAGCCATCTATGTGGCTACAGCACAAGCCTTCGATGATGAGATGAAGGAACGGATTGCTCTTCATCAACTGCAACGAATTCAAGCTAACTATCCATGGCGAAATGTTGAGGAACCATTTGAACTGGTAAAGCTAATAGGGGATTGGCATTCGCAAAGTCTGAGTAGCGAAGAAGGCGCACCTACTATTCTTGTGGACTGCCTAACGTTGTGGTTATCTAATGTTCTTTTGTCTGTAGAAAATGACAAGGATAGATCTGAGAAAGTAAAAGAAGAAATTCTTCTTCTTGTGAATCAAGTACGACAATACCCCGGTAACTTGATTATGGTTACCAACGAAGTGGGGGATGGGATTGTGCCTGAATATCCTTTAGGAAGATTATATCGCGATTTGGCAGGGTTCATGAATCAGGCGATAGCTAGGAGTTGTTCTCAGGTTTTCTTGGTAACGGCAGGTATCCCTATCGAACTCAAGAGTAGGGAGTATATATTATGAGGAACTGGATCCAAGCGGCTGCGGCCGCTTTTCAATTTCTATCACGTTTTCCCGTACGGGCAAATCTAGATTATTCTGATACACTTTTTCGCCAAAGTGTGAAGTTTTATCCACTCGTGGGGGCAGCAATAGGACTAGTGGTGTGGATAGCGGCTTTAGGATTTACCTTCTTGCTCCCACCATTGCCAGCAGCGGTGTTGATTCTTATTCTATGGGTTGGACTTACAGGTGGACTTCATTTGGATGGATGGATGGACACGGCGGATGGAATTCTGAGCTATCGACCTCGAGAACAAATCCTTGAGATCATGAAAGATAGCCGAGTAGGGGCTATGGGTGTTCTCGCATGTGTGCTACTGCTGATGTTGAAGCTCTCTCTAATCTATTCATTGATCGTAGATGGTCTAGACTGTTCAGGTCTACTTCTCTTGCCCCTAATTTGGAGTCGTTGGTTTATGGTTCATGCCATGTCATCATGGCCAAAGGCCCGTGGTAAGGACGGATTAGCTGGGAAATTTATAGGATTGGATAAAGCGCAGATAGGGGCAACTTTGGTTATTGCATTAGTCTTATCAGGAGTTGTAGCCTCGATCGCACCCTTAATCATGATGGATAGATATACTTGGACGATAGCTCTTCTTGGGTGGGTTACACTACCGCTAAGTGTATGGGCTACAGGAATGTGGGTCGCACGGAAGATGAATGCTACGTTAGGCGGATTAACAGGTGATACCTATGGTGCTCTTAACGAACTACTAGAAGTCGTAGCATTGCTCATGTTAGTGCTATTATACAATCACTTGTGAGAGGGGGGGAACTTATGGAGAAGTCTGAATCACATGTCATGAAAGAGGGGTCCTATGGATCAGTACTCATGTTGCAAGGAACAGCTTCCGATGTTGGGAAAAGTGTGATTACAACAGCGTTATGCCGTATTTTTAAGCAAGATGGATACCGTACAGCACCTTATAAATCACAAAATATGGCTCTGAACTCTTATGTAACTGAGGATGAGAAAGAGATAGGTCGTGCTCAAGGGGTACAAGCAGAAGCTTGTGGGATTCAAGCGACAACGGATATGAACCCCATACTGATTAAGCCAGTAAAGGATATGTTTTCACAGATTGTCGTACATGGGGAGCCATTTCAACAAATGAGTGCAACAGATTATCGCAATCTATTCTTGCCATATGCGAAGGATATAGTGATGGATGCACTGGACCGATTACGTAAACAGTATGATGTCGTATTGATGGAAGGTGCTGGAAGTCCAGCAGAGATTAATCTTAAGAGCAATGATATCGTCAATATGAACTTAGCCGGTTGGGCGGATTCGCCTGTATTGTTGATTGCGGATATCGATCGGGGTGGAGTCTTTGCATTTATCGTGGGCACATTAGAACTATTAGAACCTCATGAGCGGCAAAGAGTGAAGGGGTTTATTATTAATAAGTTTCGAGGTGACATTACACTTCTTGAGCCAGGACTGACTTGGCTTACAGAACGTACAGGCATCCCGGTACTTGGAGTGTTACCTTTTATTGATGAACTAAAGATTGAAGCTGAGGATTCTGTTGTATTAGAAACACTGGGACAGAAGGTAGCGGATCAGCGAGAGATTGATATCGCGGTTATTCAATATCCGAGAATATCTAACTTCACGGATTTCGATCCTTTGCGAGAGGAGAAGGATGTGTCCGTTCGATATGTGAGGTCTAATGCAGACTTGGGATCGCCTGATGCTATTATTCTACCGGGGACTAAGGATACGATCGGGGATTTGGAATTTCTACGTATGCAAGGACTAGATGAAGGAATAGTAGAAGCAATGAGATCAGGGACACAGCAACTTGTAGGTATATGTGGTGGATATCAAATGTTAGGTGAGATGCTGATTGATCCTTATGCAGTGGAGGGCAGTGAACCTCGAAGTGCCGAGGGGCTCAATTATCTTGCGGTTTCGACAACTTTTTTGAAAGAAAAAACAACAGTGCGTGTGCAGGGTACTCTAGCTGTAGGACACCCTCTAGCTCTTGATCCGCAACAGAGTGTTACCCCTATTGAAGGGTACGAGATTCATATGGGAGTGACAAGGTGCTTGAACAAGAATAACGTAGCAACGTTATTTCAGTTGGAGAGAATCACTGGAGAACTTGTAGATGAAGGTTGGGGGACGGTAGACGGACGTACGTGGGGAACATATCTCCATGGTATATTTCATAACGATACCTTTCGCAGGTCTTGGCTGGATGATATTCGTATGAAAAAAGGTTTTAAACCTTTAAGAAAAACATATAGTTCTAATGTGCTCAAGGAAAAGGAATTTGATCGGATTGCTGAAGTAGTTCGCAACCATGTTGATATGAAACAGATCTACAATATGATGGGTATAATCGATTCGAATAAACAATAACATTACAACAATTACCCTTTAGAATAACCAAACAAACAGCTGTTGTGTTAATAACAAATTAATCCTACCCAAATACTAAGGTATATGCTATGATATGAAACGTCGACAATATATTCATATTTATTTAGCCATATATTTTATTGGGGGGTACACATAATGGATACTTTATGGATTATCATAAACATCGTTGCTATGCTGGGACTGATCGGATTATTAGTATGGATGCAAAAGAAACATATCTCCTTCACTAAACGTGTATTTACAGGATTAGGGTTGGGGATCGTATTTGGTGTTATTCTACAATTGTTATTCAAACCAGATTCGGATGTTATAGGAAAGTCCACAGAATGGTTCAACTTGGTAGGTTACGGTTATGTTGGATTGCTCCAAATGATCGTGATCCCGCTAATTATGGTGTCGATCATTTCTGCTATCATGAATCTGAACGGGGTTAAGAATCTTGGGAAGATGAGTTTTTCTATTATTGCAGTTCTTCTTCTTACCACTGCGATTGCGGCATCTGTAAGTATTATCACTACGCTGAGTTTTGATTTACAGGCTATTGATATTCAGAGTGGTGACAGAGAACAGGCACAGGGATTGAAGTTAGAAGAGAGACTTGGTGTTGTGGAAGATCAATCGATTCCGGAGCAAATCCTTGAGTTTATTCCGAAGAATCCATTTGCCGATATGACGGGAGCCCGGAGTTCTTCTACGCTTGCTGTCGTTATTTTTGCAGCCTTTATCGGTGTATCTGTTCTTGGAATAGATCGTAAGAAACCGAAACAAGCTCAAGTCTTCCGTGATTTGATCGATGCGGTATATGCTGTCGTGATGCGGATGGTTACCCTTGTGTTAAGACTGACTCCGTACGGTATATTAGCGTTGATCACCAAGACCATCGCTACGACGCATGTTGATGAAATTTTAAAGTTAATTAACTTTGTAATTGCTTCTTATGTAGCTTTGATTGTTATGTTTATTATTCATTTAATATTGATTACCATGTTCGGGTTTAACCCGTTAGTATATCTGAAAAAGGTTCTACCTACGCTGACATTTGCATTTACTTCTCGCTCAAGCGCAGCTACCATTCCGCTTAATGTAGAGACTCAGACAAGGAAACTCGGAGTATCTTCAGGGATCGCGAACCTGTCAGCCACCTTCGGAGCTACGATTGGTCAGAATGGATGTGCTGGAATTTATCCAGCCATGCTCGCAGTGATGATTGCCCCAACAGTGGGCATAGATCCAACAAGTTGGGATTTCATTCTGAAATTGATTCTGATTGTTGTCATTAGTTCCTTTGGTGTTGCAGGCGTCGGCGGGGGTGCTACCTTTGCATCGCTGATTGTACTTTCTACAATGGGTCTACCCGTTGCATTAGCAGGTCTACTGATCTCTGTGGAACCGCTAATCGATATGGGACGTACCGCACTGAATGTGAATGATTCTATGACTTCAGGTCTTATTTCTAGTAAAATTCTAAAAGAAAATGATTCCAAAGTATATCATGATAAGAATATAGATTTAGATTCTGCACAAGTATAAGTCGAATGATAAAAATATATTATTATTAATATCTGATATGATCCCCTTTAAGTAGACACTCAAAAAAGACCACATGTTTGTGGATATGAGTGAGCTTGGAGGGGATATTTTCATGGTTATAAAAGGACAATCTCTCTCTCATAAAGGAATGCTATGGAATTAAAAGTGATGCACAGATTGTTAATTGGGTACGGAAATCTTAGGCAGGGGGAAAGGCATATAGTCTTTCAAGATCGTTGGAGTAAGGGACTTATCAGTATTCCCCTGTGTCGAAGAAGAAAACTAGCACTTGAAAGCATAAGTTAAATATTTAAAAAGCTCTACTTACTACTTGACGGTGTTATAACCAAGAAAGACAGGCACCTTTTTTGAAAAGTTACCTGCCTTTCTTTCGCGCTACAACTTAAATCTTGAATTGTTGGATAGCTTCCTGCAGTTGTAAAGCATGTTCATGAAGACTTGTTACGATTGAGCGATGTTGTTCCATTTCATGTAGCTGTTGTTCACTCGTAGTGGAAATCTCATTCATACTAGTTCGAGATTTCGATGTAATTAATGCCGTTTCTTCGACGGATGCACTAACTTCTTCTGTACCTGCAGATACTTGTTGCGTAGCTGCGGACACAGCCTGTATGGTTTGGTTAACATCTTGGATGAGTACGTCTAATTGGCTGAAAGCTTTTCCTGCATCCTGTACTAGTATCTTGCCTGAACGTACTTCTTGATTAACACGGTCCATCGCAACTACTGAGGCTTCCGTATCCTTTTGAATGGTTGATAAGTGTTCTGCGATCTTTTGAGTGGCGATGGTAGATAATTCAGATAATTTACGTACCTCACCAGCGACTACTGCAAAGCCTCTTCCATGTTCACCGGCTCGAGCAGCTTCAATCGAAGCATT
Organism: Paenibacillus crassostreae; assembly: GCF_001857945.1. Taxonomy (NCBI): domain Bacteria; kingdom Bacillati; phylum Bacillota; class Bacilli; order Caryophanales; family Paenibacillaceae; genus Paenibacillus; species Paenibacillus crassostreae. The sequence continues at coordinate 1,628,758 of NZ_CP017770.1, read as the reverse complement.
AAGTGAAAGCATTTGTATTTGCTTCGTAATCTCAGAGATGGAAGTGACTACCTCTCCAATAACTTGCGAACGTTCATTCATCGTACTCATGACTTCAAGAGATTCGATGGAAGTTTGCTCTACTTGTTGCATTTGCTCGATAGCGCGTTGTGCCAATTGATTACCACTGACAGCCTCAAGAGTCGCTTCTGCGACCTGCTCGGATACCTCACCGGAAGAATTGGCAATGTGCATGATTCCTTGAGTGATTTCCTCCATTGCGATGGCATTCTCCTTTGAGGTCAAAGCGATGCTTTCACTACCCTTATCGATCTCCTTCAGAACTGCGTTGGATCCTTCAACCATAGATTTCATGACTTCTGTGCGATTTAATAAATCATCAGATCCATTTAATACTTCGCGTGAAGTTAGTTGAACGTGACTAATCATTTCTTTGAGGTTATGAGTCATCTTTTGGAAACTACTTGCAAGTTGTGATATTTCGTCATGCCCAGTAACGACAGGAACTTGCCGCAGATCGCCTTGAGCAAGAAGATTACTGTGCGCTGCAAGTTGAATGATAGGTTTGATAATACGTCTACTGCTGTAATAAGCAATGGTTAATCCCACGGCCATTCCAATAATAGTTATACCTATACAGATCCATAGTATAAACTGAGTCTGTTCCGCGATAAAGTTCGCATCTATACTGATGGCAAGTATCATTGTACTTCCAGGAATAGCAATGAATTCAGTTTTAAATGTCCCCAATTCATTGGTATATACCTCACTAGTAGCTGACTTGTTGTCCAGCGCGGATTGCATGGCTTCTTGGTAAGCCACTGTATTAGATACCTTCAGAGGTGATTTACTATCTGTTGCGAGAATAGTAACTTCCTTATCTTTAATATTAGCGAGGTAAATATTATCTAATTCGGAATCACGTACTTTCTCATCGAAATAAAAAGATACGATAGATTGTGAGCCTTCATTTCCTTGTAAAGCTTGTAACGCTTGTGAAGTGTTTAAGCCTTTATATGTATCTGTAGAACTTGTCTTAAGGTTGTTATCTACCTCAGGTAATACGTAATTATTGAATATATCCATAGAAACAAAATAAAAACTTATACTAAAAAGTAATGACACGATTAGCAATACAGTGGCAACAACGAGCATTAATTTACGGCTTATTGATTCTTTTATACGAAACATAATAAATAATCTCCTTAGTCTTTTGTCTACAGTATCAGTTTATTATCTGGTTAGTTGATCTAGATGTGTTAATTCACTTTAACTAGTGATTTGGTCAACTTAGAACTCTAGTCCTATCAATTATCCTATTACCACGGAATTAGCTGTAAAAAAGGGGGGACCTTTCTTGTTCTAATAGGTGAATAATAGCTATAAAGCATAGATATGGAATTCTGAGAAGCAACGTATCTACTATATTACAAAATAATATGAAAATTGAACAGTGGTATAATCATTGAAATGAGAAAGTTTTCTGAAAATGTTGCAAACGGACAATCTAGTTCATTTTAATTAGAAAGTACTCCCAATTTAAGATGAGATCTAGGCAATTATGTTCTTCTGTGATAAAGTTGATCATGTTTTGTACGTCCAAGACGTTACAAACCGCGGTTCGTAACCATCCCGCGTATCAAAACTAGGAGGAGTAAGATGTTTAATTTAAGCTGGGGTATAGTATATGTAATCGTAAATTTCTCACTTTTTTTATTATGCTTTCGTCTTTTTGGTAAAAAAGGGCTGTATGCATGGATTGGTGTGGCTACGGTCATAGCCAATATCCAAGTCACTAAAACCATTGATATGTTTGGGATTGCGATGACTTTGGGAAATACGATGTATGTAAGTTTGTATATGACAAGTGATCTACTTAACGAGAAATATGGTCAGGGAGAAGCGCGAAAAGCAGTATGGTTCGGTTTCTTCACATTGTTAATGACTACATTAATTATGCAAATGGCACTCTTCTTTACGCCACAAGAAGGGGATTTTGCTCAGGAACCATTAGAAGCTATCTTTGGACTCATGCCAAGATTAGCACTAGGAAGTCTATCAGCCTATTTCGTAAGCCAATTTCTCGATGTGAGATTATATAGTTGGATTCGTAAATTCTATCCTAAGCCAGGACAGTTCTGGATCCGTAACAATGGGAGTACGATGATCAGTTCTTTTGTCGATACATTAGTGTTTTGCGGTATCGCCTTCTCCATACCTGTATATGGTTGGGAGGTATGGGTAGAGATTCTCTTCACTACCTATATCATTAAATTCGTGTTAACGGCTGTTGGAACACCATTTCTTTATGTCGCACGAACATTTAAATTTAAAGATGAAGATTAATTAATAACCTGACTGCCGGCGAGGCAACTGGAAAATACCTTTATTACACGAACACAGGCATCATTCGCACAATTGTGTGAATGATGCCTGAAAACTATAATAATGTATTAAATTCGATGTACCGACCACACTATTATCCAATGATTGTTAGTTCTTTCGGGAAAGAGGTGAGCACTACTACCCCGTCTTCTGTGACCACAATGTCATCCTCAATTCTTACGCCACCTAACCCAGGAACATAGATTCCTGGTTCAACCGTAAAAATCATTCCGGTTTGCACAAGATCCATATTGTTACCGTGTACGGATGGGTATTCATGAACATCCATTCCAAGCCCATGACCAAGTCGATGCATGAATTGGGGACCATACCCCGCTAGATCAATGACTTTGCGAGCAGCAGTATCAATGGATGCCAAAGATACCCCAGGGCGAATAGCTTGAATGCCTTGTAGATTAGCATTCAGAACCGTATTGTAAATAGTTGTTAGTTCCTTACTCAAGTCCCCAACTGCGAAGGTTCGTGTGATATCTGATGCGTAACCATTTGCGAACACACCCATATCGAACATTAACAGGTCACCATTCTGAATTTTCCGTTGTCCAGCTGTTCCATGAGGAAGTGCCGTGTTAGCTCCTGATAGTACCATCGTTTCAAAAGAAGGACCGTCCGCACCAAGCTTTTTCATTAAATATTCAAGCTCGGCTACCAATTCAATTTCGGTTACTCCTACTTGTACGCGCGTTAGTCCTTGTCGAAGAACTTCCTCAATAAGGTTGATAGCATGCTTCATACGCGAGATTTCTTCGGTTGTCTTATTGACTCTCATACTTTGGAGCATAGCTCCTACATCATGATAAGACTGTGCTCTTAAAGTGTCTTGAAGTAATTCGAAGCGAGATACCGTTAACTGATCCTTTTCAACACCTAGGGCTTGAATTCTTTCTCCAAATTGTTGCTTAAGTAAAGTATATGGTGAATCGGTATCCGAGTGTGTCATAATATGCTGTACAGAGGATGCAGCATGCGCAGCTTCGGCATCAAGAGCTGGTACAATAAGCACGGGTTCTTCCCCTTGCGTAAGTGCTAACCCCAAGAATCGTTCATGAGGGTCACTAGCGAAGCCAGTTAGGTAGTATACATGCTTAGGATCAGTGATTAGCAAAGCATCCAACCCTTGTTGTTTCATTTTGATATCTAATTGAAGTAATCGATCTGTCATTACAACTTCTTCCTTTCATAATTCAAGATAGAGATCTGTTGAGTGGAGTGATATATATATATTATAAACCTCTATTAGAGAATGACAAAACGTGTTGTGTGAGATCCATAGGAGGTCATAAAAGATGCATAATAAAATAGTGATGGTTACAGGTGCTAATTCAGGGATGGGACTAGCGACATCTATAGAATTAGCACGAAGAGGAGCACATGTCATCATGGTCTGTCGAAATGAAGGCCGAGCTAGAATTGCTCATCAAGAGGCCATAAGACAGAGTGGATCAGAGAATATCGAATGGATGCTAGGAGATTTAGGGGATTTGGATAGCATTCGTAGGTTAGCTAATGGCTACAAGTCAAAATTTGATGTATTAGATGTATTAATTAATAACGCAGGTGTTGTTTCTTTGAAGCATCAATTTACACAGCAAGGGTTCGAATTACAATTAGGTATTAATCATGTAGGACATTTTCTGCTCACAAATTTATTGATCGACCATCTTCTCAACGCTGAGCAAGGGCGGATTGTGAATGTTTCCTCAGGGGCATATAAAGTTGGAAAGATTCATTTCGATGATCTAGCATTAGAGAAAAGATACAATATAATTACTGGGTATGCACAATCGAAACTCGCGAATATTCTGTTCACGAAACAAGTTGCTGTAAGGTTAGAAGGTTCTCGAGTGACAGCTAATTGCTTACATCCAGGAGCGGTAATGACTAATCTAGGTGTCGATCGTAAGACGGGTTTTGGCAAACGTGTATATGCCATGCTACGCCCTTTCTTCCTAACTCCAAAAGAAGGGTCTCAATCTGCTATATATTTAGCAACATCGCCTGAAGTCGCAGAAGTTAGTGGGGAGTATTTCTATAAACAAGAAATGAAGCCACTTAGCTTACGAGCTAATAATAAACAGGATGCAGAACGATTATGGCATTGGAGTGAAGAGCAAGTTCAACCTTATATGAAGTGAGGAATTATGATGAGATTACAGAATTATGAAATTGAATATGCACAAACAGAGGATTTGCCAGCTATCGTAAATATTTATAATTCAACAATACTGGGAAGGGTGGTTACGGCTGATTTAGAGCCTGTGAGTGTAGAGAGTAGACGTTCATGGTTTTTCGAACATAATGATCACCACCGGCCCTTGTGGGTTATGAGATTGGAAGGAAAAGTAATCGCATGGATGAGCTTTCAATCCTTTTATGGTAGAGCTGCCTACGATGGAACAGCTGAGATTAGTATCTACGTATCTGAAGATTACCGTGGTGCAGGGGTTGGTAGTATCCTTATAGAAAAAGCTATTGTTGAATGTTCAAGGCTTAATATTGATAATTTAGTTGGTTTTGTTTTTGCTCATAATGAGGGGAGTCTTAAGCTTCTTACGAAGTACGGATTCAAACAATGGGGTTATCTACCGGAAGTTGCCGTACTTGATAATGTTAAGCGTAATTTGGTTATTGTTGGACTAAATGTATTCGGTAGATCGTAAGTATAAAGATGTATAAATTATCCTTTACATGCTGGATACAGACTGGCATACTTTAGGATATGTATATAATATATGATCATGTGGAGGTAAAAAATGAAACGTATTAAATGGTTATTAGCAACTGTACTAACATCTATGCTTATATTGTCTGGATGTCAATCGGTTGGAGGTTTGGATATTAATAAGACTCTAGTTGATAGTTTTACTGTCAAATCATCAGAATCTACACAAACCGTATCGCTTGAAATTGTACCCACTGATGGACAAATTAGTGAAGAGGATAAGAAAATCATTGATCTTTTGAACTCATTTTCATTAAATATTGATCATGCAATGGTACAAGATGCATCTACTGCTTCAGTAGAGGGAGCTTTAAGCCTAAATGGCACGAAGACGCCTTTCCATCTATCTATGGATAAGAATAATCTTAGCTTCTGGGTTGATGGAGCTATAAATCCAATCAATATACCACTTGATTCTATGAGCTCTATGGCTGGTATGGATTTGGCTGAATTCCAAGTATCAACTGAGCAATCAACTCAATTGGTTACAGATTTGGGTGAATTCTTCTTCAAGAATGCGCCTAATCCAGAGTCAATTTCCGTATCTTCCGTAAAAGAAGAAGTGTATGGAGAGCAACTGACATTACAGAACCTTCATATAGAGATTCGTGGAGATGAGTTGGTGGGTCTTGCTAAATCATTCTTGACGAGTATATCCAAGGATGAAGATGGAGTCAAAGAACTTATTAGTACGTTATACGATGTCTACTATCCCGTTTATGAAGCTAGCTTAAACGCATATGGAGAAATCTATGAAGGTGAAATTACAAGTGAGCTAGAAGATCCACTCTTATCTGCCATAGGTAGCCCAGTTGAAGATAAAGAAGCTACCGTTACTTTCTTGAGTAATCAATTGCAAAAGGGCATAGAGGAATTACTTGCAGAATACGATAATGGTGTCAAAGAAATGTTTAAAGAAGAGCCATTATTGAATGAGTTGTTTAGCAAAGATACTGTGCTGGCAATGGATATTATGTTGGATAATAAACTACAAGTACGTAAGCAAAATGTAGATCTTACAATCCAAATTCCTACGTTTGAAGGAGTTCCAGTGAAACAGGTTAAGATACATTCTAGTAATGAAATCTGGAACGTAAATAAACCTGTTACAGTGAACAAGGTAGATATATCTAAGGGGGCTTTGAACATAGATATGTTTGCTGTTGATCAAGTTACTCCTGGTACGATTTTACGTAATTTTGATAATCAATCTGAAGTATATCGCTTTTTGCAGGAGGAAATGGAGATCACTTATAAGTATTTCATTCTAGATACTGTCGTGGATGAAGATTATGAATGGTATATTGATTATCCTCTACCTATTGAAGTGAATAAGACGAAGATGGTGCCACTTCGCTATGTTGCTGAACAATTGGATGCACAAATGAAATGGGACGCTTCATTGAAGCAAACTACAATTATAGATGACATCACAGGTTCAATTATTGTTGTTAAGAATGGATCCAACCAAGCGCTTATAGATGGTGTAACTGTGAAGCTTGCAGAGCCTGCTATGAACTATGAAGGAACTAATTATGTGCCACTAAGATTTATAGCAGATGCTTTAGGTGCTACTGTAGAATGGGATAACGATAGCAAAACAATCGTAATTGAACGTCAGTAGTAAATGGAAAAGAATTAACATTGAAAAGGTTGAGCGGAGAAATCCACTCAACCTTTTTTCTAAATATAAGAAAGTAGTACATTTTCATTGGCTGATCATAGGTTCATTCGTTTGATGTTGCTTTGTCATCATTGTGTACCGTATAAAGCACACGTGTAAGCAAATCTTGAGCATAATTACCGAAGGATTTACCGTAGATGGTTAGTCCACGTTTATTGAAGGGTTTGTTAGTTACTGCTATTTGGAAAAGGATATCACTTTTATAGTCGAGTCCTATATCTTGTAGTGTCACATTCGAAATGCGACATCCATCGATAAAGCTACCATCATTGTTAATACGAATCAACTTAAGCATTCCGTATTGATTTAAATGTGGTGGCCACCAATCAGGATTGAATGTTCCTCGAATATCTCCAAAATCTCCAGGACTAGTCCAACTTCCTATCTCAATATTATTGACATAGAAATAGATGTCAGATGGATAGTTGTCGCAATATCCAGGCGCTTCAGAACTTAACTCCATTGAGAACTGGATTTCACTGAATATATGATTTGGTTTTAAATAGTTTGGAATACGGTATTCAAGAAATCCCTCAGATATCCAGATAATTTCAGAATCTACACGCTGAGGATCAGCGAAATATCTAGGTTCATCAAAATCCCCAATAATACTGTCTCTAGTAGCAAGACCACAAGTTGGAACAGCGTGGTAATTGCTGTAGTGACCAATCTTTATCTCAACCTCATACAGGTTAGCGACCTCTTTATTTTTCAAATCGACCATTAGTTTGTCTTTATTTAGATAACAAATTTTCTGGAGCCCATGCTTACCAACAGCGGTATTGATCTCGATGAGCCCACTATCCTCCAATTTTTTGATATGCATCGTGATTGCACCATTACTAAGATTTAGTTTGCTAGCTATTTCATTAAGGTTAAGGCTTTGGTTTGTTGCTAATAATTCTAGGATTTGTATACGAACTTCTGAACTTAATGCTTTAAAAATATTAACACCAGACATTAGATTCTTAATATAAATCATATAAATGTATCATCTCCTAGGTATGACTTGATAATCAAGCAAGATCTAGATGGAAAGCTAATATTGAAAGCGCTTTATATTCCATTATAACTTAAATGATTCAGGTTTAGATATAATAATTCCTGCATGTTAATTGAGCATCTCATAGAATTTTTATATTAGAGAAATGGGAAAGGGGAGTGCCTCTAGCCAATACGATGACTAATGTGGACTCCCTAGCTTAGGTGGTATTTACTTTGTAACGAACTATAAATAATATAACTTGAACATAATGTCTTGATCATGGTTACCGAATTTTTTTCCGAAAATCGTTGCTCCTCCAACATGTTTCCCATCATCTTTCACTTCAATTCTAAAAGTCCATCTATCACAACTTGCATCTAAATCCTCAACCGAAACGGGAGACAATGGGTCACCATCAATGTATGTACCATGGTTTGTAATTCTAATTGTTTTGAGTAATCCATATTGGTTGATATTATGTGGCCACCATTCAGGGGTGAATTTCCCTCTAGTATCAGCAAAGTCTCCAGGACTTGTCCAAGTGCCTAATTCCAACCCATTTAACGAAAAGGTGATGTCAGACGGCCATACATCATTTGAGAATGGAAATTCTGATGAGAGTTCTAAACTGATTTCAAATTGTTGCAATGTTTCTTCTTTTTTTAAAAAGTTAGCAATATTATATTGGACGAATCCTTCAGTAAACCATAATATTTCTGCATCGACTCTTTTGGGATCCATAAAGTACTTCGGCTCATCCACTCTACCAATAAATTCTTTCTCAGTGGCCAGCCCGCAGGTTGGTTTTAAATCATAATCCGTATAATGACCGATTGGAACTGAAGTTTCATAGGAAGCGAATGAATGGAAAATCTTTTTAGGAAAATTAATCTCAATATGATCTACTTTTAAAATAGAAATTTTTTGGTATCCCGATTTTCCTGGGATTTTTTCCGTCTTAATAATCCCTGCATCTTCTAATTTTTGAATATGTTTAATTACGATCGGGCTACTAATCTCAAGTTCCTTAGCTAAGTCTTTGATGTTCATTTTATTATTTGAGAGTAACTGGATGATTTTAATTCGAACCTCACTGGCTAATGCTTGGTAAACAACGAGCGAGGACTGGTCTATTGTCAATTGCATCCTAATTCACTTCTTTCGAATTGATATCACTGTTATATAAGGGTATTTAATTATTGCTAACTAAACAAAAAGGATTATTAATATTTGTATATAGTAACATTAATGATAACTTAAGTAAATATATTATCAAATTACCTACTATAAGATAACATTTATATTAACTAAGATCAAATATTTATTATTAAGTTTATAAAAAAGTTATTGTCAGCGCTTTCAGAAGTGTGTATACTAAACCTCAGAAAGTTATTTATGAAGATTTATCTTTGGAAATCATTTTCTAAAAGAACTTAACAGGGGGAGAAAGCATTGAAAAGAAGATTAGTTTTTACATTGGTTCTTGTTTTTCTAGTAACAGGTATTTTGGCTGGTTGTGGTAATAAAGACGAAAAAACAATTACGTTTTGGACACCACTTACAGGTGACGATGGAGCTTACATGGATCAAATTGTAAAAGATTATAATGCAACAGAACCTGAAATTAAAGTAAAACACGTAATCACTTCTGATATGTATACAAAATTATCTACCGTATTGAACTCAGGTAAAGGTGTGCCAGATTTAGCAATCATCCATGCTGACCGTGTTCCAGGTTATGTGAAACAAGGTGCACTCGAAGAAATGACAACTCTATTAGGAGCACAGCCAGAATTAAAAGCAGAAAATTACTTACCGCAAGCATGGTCAACAGGTACTATTGATGGAACTCAATATACTGTACCTCTAGATATTCATAGCAATACAATGTATTACAATAAAGATTTGCTTAAGAAATATAATGCGGAATCATTCTTAGATGATAATGTTGTTACAATTGATGAAATGCTTTCATTACAAGGTAAATTAGATGAAGGCGATTATGTTGTCAATGATGCCTTGCTTGGATGGGTTATTTTAGCACAAATACAAAACTTAGGTGGGGATATTCAGGAAGATGGTAAACCTGCTGTAAACACACCTGTTATGAAAGAAGCTTTTGAAAGCGTTAAGAAAATTGCTGATGCTGGGTTAATGACACCATTTGGTGAAGATGGATACTTGATGTTCCAGTCTCAAAATGTATTATTCTCTACAGATGGTACTTGGAGTTCTACAGCACATGCTGGAGTTGAAGGATTGAACTTCGGTGTAACCAATATTTATTCTACAACGCCAGATAAATATACGAACAGATCATCTTCTCACTTATTCACAATGATGAAGAACGAAAAAAGAACTGATGAAAAAGAAGCTGGAGTGGGTAGTTTCTTAGAATTTATTCGTCAGAATTCAATGGAGTGGGCTAAAGCAGGGCAAATTGTTGCGAGTAAACAAGTCAATGAAAGTCCTGAGTACCAAAACTATATGCAATCTTTCTTTACATCAAATGAAAAAGAAATTGAATCCCTTTATATTTACACCTATGAATACTATCCATATATAGCAGAAGCAGTAGATACGTACTGTGCTGATATCGTTCGTGGTAACGTGGATATTGATGAAACATTGCAGACGATGCAGAAATTTGTTGATGATAAAGTAGCTGAAGCAAGTAGTGCAAATTAAGTGAATTGAAACTGAAAAGATTGTAAAAGTAATGTGCTATAAGCTAGCATATTACTTTTACAAAAGGAGAAATGAACGCCTATGAAAAAGAAACTAAATTTGGCACCTGTTTTCTTTGTAGGTCCACATGTTGTGTTATTTATTGTCTTTATCTTAATACCCACGATTTATGGGATTTATGCATCCTTTACGAAATGGAACTTAATGAATGATCCAGTATGGGTTGGTTTGGATAACTATCGAACAATCCTTTTTGATTCTGAATCAACCTTCCATGTTCAATTTACTAATGGATTGCAAAACACATTATTCTTTGTTGTTCTTAGTGTTCCTCTATTAATAGTGATCCCATTAATGGTTGCTGTTGCATTAGAGCATAAAAAAGTGAAAATGAAAGATTTCATTCAAGCTATTATCTATATTCCAGGACTAATATCCATATCTGCAGCTGCATTAATATGGTCTTTAATATTTAATAAGCAGTTGGGGATTACAGGTAACTTATTAGGTTCAGATACAGTTTGGGCAGCTCATCAGCCTTATGCATGGATTATCATTATTGTGATCACTGTATGGGGTGGAGCTGGAGGAAATATGATTATCTATCGCGCTTCTATAAGTGGTGTAGCTCAAGATTTGTATGAAGCAGCGGAAATGGATGGTGCTGGAGCGTTTCGCAAGTTCTTTAGTATTACCTTACCTTCTATTCGTTTCCCACTAATATTTACATTTGTCATGACAACTGCTGGCGCATTTAATGTATTTGGTCAACCGTTAATGATGACTGATGGTGGTCCTCAACAAAGCACCCATGTATTGATGATGTATATCCGTCAATTAGCCTTTGGTAACGGAGAATCTATTGCTGGAATGGCCTCTGCAATGGCTGTTTTACTAGGATTAGTTATTTTGATTATCTCAGCATTGCAATATTATGTGATGAATCGAAATGCTTCTTAGTTTGAATGATAATTTATTGGATACGGAAAAGGTAGGTGTAACAAAATGTCAAACCAAGTGGTACATAAATCGAATAATAATCCAAATTTAAGTGTTAAGCATATTGGGAAGGGTTCCGACAAGAGTATATCTAAATATTTCGCATATATATTTCTGATTGTTCTGTGCGCAATTTTCGTTATTCCCGTGATATACGGTATTACAACATCGTTTAGATCGCAAACGGAAGTGGTCTCCACTGGTTTTAGATTGTTCCCTGAAAAGTGGATCTTTGATAACTATGTAACGATCTTAACTAATACATCTACAGCACCTATTTTACGCTGGTTAATGAATTCTATCTTTATTGCAACAATGCATACGATTCTAGTGGTTATTGTTATTTCAGTAACTGGGTATGGTTATTCTCGCATGAATTTTAAAGGAAGAGATACTTTGTTTTTTGTTTTACTAGGTATTTCCTTCTTTCCAGGAGTTGTTAACTTGATCCCTTCCTACAAGATAATTGATGCGTTAGGTTGGGTTAATACATCTTGGGCGATGATTATCCCTGGATTAGCTGGAATGGGTAACATATTTTTAGTTAGACAGTTTATGAAAGGTCTACCTAAAGAATTAGATGAGTCTGCCCGTATTGATGGGGCTAGTGATTATAGAATATATATTTCAGTAATCGTACCGTTAATTAAGCCGATATTGATCGTTTGTGCATTATTTTCATTTACTGGATCATGGAATGACTTTCTATGGCCGGTTATCGTATACACCGATGTGGAAAAAATGCCGGTTACAGCTGGATTGCTACTACTACAAGATATTTATGGGAATTACCGCATGATTGGTCAGCTAATGGGATCGGCAGTACTAGCGATTATTCCAACATTAGTATTGTTCTTATTTGCACAGAAGTATTTTGTACAATCTATTAATTTGAATTCAGGAATTAAAGGTTAAGGGAGAGAGACAGTTAATCATACGTAACTGTGAAATCATTACAAGATTGATTTAGAGAGAGGGAGAAAAGTAAGCATGGATATGAGTGGATATATAAATAATCCTATTGTGGAACAGCGTGCCGACCCTTGGGTATATAGGCATACGGATGAATATTACTATTTTACAGCATCGGTACCAGAGTACGACAGAATTGAACTCCGCCGAGCTAAGGTGCTTCAAGATTTGGATGCGGTAGATCCTGTAGTTGTTTGGCGTAAGCATGAAACAGGTCCATTAAGCGCTAATATATGGGCGCCAGAGCTTCATTATATTGATGGCAAATGGTACATTTATTTCGCCGCAGCTCATACTAGTGAGACAAAAGAAGGATTATTCGATCATCGTATGTATGTTCTAGAGAATGTTTCTGCTAACCCTCTAGAAGGTAAATGGGAAGAGAAAGGTCAGGTTCGGACTAAGTGGGAGAGTTTTGCACTAGACGCAACGACTTTTGAGCATAAGAGTAAACGTTATTATGTATGGGCTCAGAAAGCTTTAGATATCGTTGGTAATTCCAATCTGTATATTTCGGAGATGAGTAATCCTTGGACTCTATGTGGTGAACAAGCGATGATCAGTACACCTGAATATCCATGGGAAGTTATCGGCTTCAAAGTAAATGAGGGTGCAGCTGTTCTGAAAAGGAATGGTAAGATATTCATTAGCTATTCAGCTAGTGCAACGGATCATAATTATTGTATGGGTCTTCTTACCGCAGATGAAGATGCTAATCTACTAGATCCTGCTTCATGGGTCAAATCGGAGCAACCTGTTTTTCAAACGAATGAGCTAACGGGGCAATATGGCCCTGGACATAATAGCTTTACGGTTTCTCCAGATGGTAAGCAAGATATCATTGTCTATCATGCCCGTAACTATAAAGAAATTGTAGGAGATCCTTTATACGATCCTAATCGCCATGCTCGGGCACAAATACTACATTGGAATTCAGATGGGACACCGAATTTCGGGATACCATTAGCTGATGATAAAAATATATTATCTATACTGAAGCGATAAAAGGCAGTATTTTTGATAATATATGACTCATTTATCCTATAAAAATAGAGATAGTGAACTGTTAAAAGTTTGCTACTCTATTTTTATTTTTGTTTTGTTATTATCTATAAAAAGATCGTATTAGACAAAGTAGCTAGAGGGTAATATGATAATAGTATCAATATATGAACAGAATGTGACAAAGGACATTGAACATATATATTGATCCATCTGTTTATTAGATCATAACAATATGAAAAGGCTATTTCAGCTATCGTGTTGGAAGGTCTATAATGAAAGCAGAAATGATTGTAAGTATTACCTTTCACCTTGCAACTATCATAATTCAAGACGGGGGTACGTCCGACAATGATAATGAATAAGCAACATTCAAGTGATCCTTGGCAAACTTATTACGGTCCAAATCTCGGTTATGTGCAGGAACAATATGATCTGTTCCTTAGAAACCCCAAATCTGTTGATGAGACCTTTCAACATTTATTTAGCTTGTGGGGAGCACCGCCAACAGTGGCTGATGAAGTAAGCATTCCTCAAAAGCCTTCTGAACGTATTTCATGGGATCGGAACCTGTTAAAGAAAGGTGTAGATGCTGGGAAATTAGTATGGAATATTCGCGCATATGGACATCTAGCAGCTGATATTGATCCCCTTGGCATTCGACCTGATTCAGATACTAGTTTATTGGAACCAGAAAGGTATAATTTGTCACAAGAGGATTTAAAAGCGTTTCCATCATCCTTGATTTGGCATCATGCTCCTGAGAATGTACCTAATGGATGGGATGCTATTGTGAAGTTGCGTGAAATATATACAGGAACTATTGCTTATGAGTTTAGTCATGTTCATGAGGAAGAGGAACGTGTTTGGTTGAACCGTCATGCGGAATCACCATCCAATTCATTAACATTAGTAGAACGGACAGCCCTTTTAAGACGTCTAATTCAAGTGGAACAATTCGAAGAGTTCCTTCACCGTACCTTTGTCGGGCAGAAACGTTTCTCTATCGAAGGAAATGATGTCCTTGTTCCTATGCTAGATGAAATGGTAATTGCTTTAACAGATAGTGGATCGAAGCATATTTTGATGGGGATGGCACACCGTGGACGATTAAACGTACTAGCACATGTGTTAGGCAAACCGTATCAGAATATATTTTCAGAATTCCATCATTCTCCTAATAAAAAGTTGTTCCCTTCAGAAGGATCGACGGGTATTAACTATGGTTGGACAGGTGATGTTAAATATCACCTAGGTGCTAACCGTCTTTTTAGAGAAGGAGATCACTTACAAGCTAGAATTACGTTAGCCAATAATCCAAGTCATTTAGAATTTGTGAATCCAGTTGTAGAGGGGTTTACTCGTGCAGCTCAGGAGGATCGTACGCAACCTGGATACCCACTACAAGATGTGAATAAAGCATCAACCATACTGATTCATGGGGATGCAGCTTTTCCTGGAGAAGGAATTGTGGCGGAAACACTGAACTTTACGAAACTACCAGGATATCAGAATGGTGGTACAATCCATATCATCGTAAATAATAATTTAGGCTTTACAACGGAGAGTAAGGATTCACGATCTACTCATTATGCTAGTGATCTTGCTAAAGGATATGAGATTCCAATTGTTCATGTGAATGCTGATGATCCTGAAGCTTGTATAGCGGCTGTACGTATGGCTTGTGCTTATCGTGATCGCTTTAAAAAGGATTTCCTGATTGATCTTGTCGGTTATCGTCGGTATGGACATAATGAAACGGATGATCCAGACACAACGCAACCGTTAATATATCAAAAAATTAGAAAACATGAACGTGTAAGTGCTATTTATAGTTCTAATTTATCTAAAGCAGGCTTGGTTCTGAAAGAACAAGCAGAGCAACTAAAGGAAAGTGTTCTAAATCGATTGAATGAAGCTTATGATCAAATGAAACGAGATGATGTAAGGAATGCTACTCAACAGAGTATTGCTGTACTCGTACCAGAGGGTATAGAGAACGTATGTACTGCAGTACCTTTAGCTCAGCTGAAGGAGATTAATGAGGGACTACTGAAGCGTCCTGATGGGTTCAAGGTATATCCTAAATTGCAACGGATACTTGAACGTCGTACGAATTCTCTTGCTGAAGGGGAAAAAGTAGATTGGGGACTCGCTGAGACATTATCATTTGCTACAATAATAGCAGATGGTAAACCTATTCGAATTAGTGGGCAGGATGTGGAACGCGCGACGTTTGCTCATCGAAATCTTGTATTACATGATTCGGAATCAGGTGCAACGTATTGCCCAATCCATGAGTTACCACAAGCGAAGGCATCTTTTGCGATTCACAATAGTCCGTTGTCCGAAGCATCGGTATTGGGATTTGAGTATGGATACAATGTATTTTCACCAGAAACGCTGGTGATTTGGGAAGCGCAATATGGAGATTTCTCTAACTGTGCTCAAGTTATTATGGATCAGTTCATTTCGGCGGGGCGTTCTAAATGGACACAGCGCTCAAGCTTAGTTATGTTACTGCCACATGGATATGAAGGTCAAGGTCCTGAACATTCAAGTGCTAGACTTGAACGTTTTCTACAATTAGCAGGTGATGATAACTGGACAGTTGCTAATCTGACTAGTTCTTCTCAATATTTCCATTTACTACGTCGTCAAGCTGCCTTGACTGAGACTGATGAAGCGCGACCTCTGGTCATTATGTCCCCTAAGAGTTTGATTCGTAATGCTAGAGTTGCTTCACCCGCTCAAGAATTTAGTAACGGGACTTTCCATCCAATATTGGAGCAAAGTGGATTAGGGGTAAACCCAGAACGTGTTGAGCGCCTAATTCTCTGTACCGGAAAGATTGCGGTTGAACTGGAAGAGGCTCTTGATAATGAAACTGAGAAGCGTCCAGAATGGCTGCATATTATTCGTGTAGAGCAGCTTTATCCATTTCCTGAGGAGCAGATCAAGCAGGTTATAGACCGATTGTCTATACTCAAGGAAATTGTATGGGTACAAGAGGAACCGCAGAATATGGGAGCATGGCGTTATATTGAACCACGTATTCGGGCTACTGTTCAGGAGAAGATTCCGGTTACTTATAATGGTCGTCCTGAGCGTTCTAGTACAGCTAGTGGATATCAGAAAGTTCACTTATTTGAGCAACAGCAGATTATTTCATTGGCACTTCGCTTAAATCAGTCCCAAAGTAATTAACCCTAATTTGTATAGAGGAGGTAGATGATTTGAATAACATTATTGTTCCAGCAATGGGAGAATCAATTACTGAGGGATCCATCTACAAATGGCATGTGAAAGAAGGAGAAGCTGTGAAATTAGGCGATATCCTGCTAGAACTTGAAACAGATAAGGTTAATTTAGAGATCAGTTCAGAAGAGGATGGAGTCATTGAGAAGATTCTTCGACAAAATGGAGACACCGTACAGATTGGAGAAGTGATTGGACGGGTTCAATCAGGTGGTGAAGCTGGTATTGCAGCTGAAGTATCAACTTTAGGAGAAACCGTTGTTGATGACAAGAAGCAGCAACAAGGAATTCAGGAGAAGAAGCCTGCTTCTACTAAAGCATCTGAACAGGAAGCAGTTGCAGAAGGAGCCTCATTCTTGGCAGCCTCTCCATCAGCTCGGAAATTGGCACGTGAACGTGGTATCGAACTAGAGACTGTGCAGGAACGAGATACAAAGGGACGTATTTATCAAGATAATGTTCGTAATCATGCAGAAACTACTCCACGAAACCAGTCTAACCAACCAGTTGCTGGACAAGAAGGTTCTAGCGGAGTGAGTCTTCCCGTACCCTCTACACCTGTTCAATCCCTATCAGCAAAAGATATTGGAACTGTAAGTGCTAAGCCAACTGTCCGTGAGAAGATGTCGCGTCGTCGTGCTACAATTGCTAAGCGCTTAGTGGAAGCACAAAGAACGGCAGCTATGTTGACTACTTTTAATGAAGTAGATATGACTGCCATCCTTGATATCCGTAAGCGGCGGAAGCAGGCTTTTCAAGATAAGCATGATGTAACTCTTGGATTTATGTCATTCTTTACAAAGGCAGTGGTAGGTGCACTGAAAGCATTTCCTCTTCTTAATGCAGAAATTGATGGAGAAGATATTCTTATTAAGAAATACTACGACATCGGAATAGCTGTTTCTGCTAAAGAGGGACTAGTAGTACCTGTTGTACGTGATGCTGACCGTTTAGGGTTCGCTGAGATTGAACGGCAGATTGGTGAACTTGCAGGAAAAGCACGGAATAACTCATTGAATATTTCAGAACTACAAGGGGGTACCTTTACAATAACGAATGGTGGGATATTCGGATCTTTATTATCCACTCCAATTCTAAATACTCCTCAGGTAGGTATTCTGGGTATGCACAAGATTCAGCTACGCCCGATTGCAATTGATCAGGAGAGAATGGAGAATCGTCCGATGATGTATATCGCACTTTCTTATGATCATCGAATCGTTGACGGCAGCGAAGCTGTACGGTTCTTAGTTGCAGTGAAGGATCTTCTAGAAGATCCAGAGTCATTGTTACTTGAAGGGTAAGACTATACGTTAGACTGGAAGAGGTAGGCCATCCGTGGTCTACCTCTTTTGGAATGTGGAGTGAATTCTGTTACTATGAATGAGTTGATACAGCAGTTTCTAATGAATGAATAGGAGTGATATATATGAGTAAACCATCTTTTCAAGAATGGGATGTTGAAGAAGTACAGTCAAAGATAGATGAAGGTGTGAAATTAGATATTATTGATGTTCGTGAAGATGATGAGTGGGAATCGGGGCATATTCCGCAAGCGAAACATATCGCATTGGGGACTCTACAGGAACGTCATACAGAACTTGACTCAGATCAATTAACGATTGTGGTATGTCGAAGTGGTGCCCGCAGTGCTAGAGCATGCGAATATCTTACTCAACTAGGGTATCAGGTGGTTAATATGTCAGGCGGGATGTTAGAGTGGGAAGGACCTGTTATATTCGGTGAGTAGGTGTAAATAGTTCATATTAAAACGAGGATGTGCTATAAGCCATTAATATGGCATATGGACATCCTCATTTTAATCTAAATATAAGAACCTAATAGGGTTATGGTATTAGACTCTTTATTTGTAGTTAATAGGATTGCATTCTAAATTGTATACTATAGGGGAAAAGGTAGAATTGTTTAATCTTTCGAGTTTACGAATAATCTCTTTTTGCCATTTGATATCTTCTACTTTTTTAGCGAAATTTAATAGGTCTAAATAATCATCAATCTGCAAAGAGGCATGTTGCATAGGCATAGTGTTCATATGTTCGACTCCTTTTTCCAAGTGGATTCCACATATTGTATCATACTCTTAACCTAATTGATAATGCTTCTCACATGAAAAAATATCCATTAAAAACAAACCCAATTTCTAATGTCCAATAGGATGATTAGAAATTGGGTTATTAATCTTCACGGTATGTTTATGTTGTGGGAGATAGTCGGAAAGGATGAAGGAATGTTTTAGGGATGTCTGTTTTGAAAGTCATAACCTCACCTTTAGTAGGATGTTCAAACGCTAATATTTGTGCGTGGAGCCCTAGTCTTCCAATGGTTTTTGTCTTCGCACCATATTTCTTATCGCCTGCAACAGGATGGCCTATATCCTGCATATGGACTCTAATTTGATTCTTACGTCCTGTTTCGAGGTTCACCTCTAGTAGAGAGAAATAGTTGTTGGATTGGATCATTTTATAATGTGTAATGGCCTCTTGGCCATCATTGGGATAAGGACTAGAGTACATTTTTAGAGTGCTACTTTCCTTAAGCCATGATTTGATCGTTCCTTCAGGTTTCTTTATTTTCCCCTCAACTAATGCAATATAAGTACGCTCCTTGACCGAATCCTGCCACGAGTTCTGAAGAGTCTGCTTCACTTCCTCATTCTTGGCGAACATCATCACACCCGATGTATCTCGGTCAAGGCGATGCACGACGAATATACGGTTGTTTGGATTGCTTTCCCGTACATGTGCTGTGAGTTGGCGATAAGCCGTTAGCTCATTCTCTTTGGCTGAAGCCACAGATAGTAATCCTGCTTCCTTATTCACAACAATAATATCATCATCCTCGAACATAATGCGGAGTCCAATAAGGGGGATTTCTTCCACGATCTTACCTTTAGAAACGGTCACGGTATTGCCGGGTTGAAGGGGGAAGTTATAAGCTGTTTCCGGTCGACCATTCACTAGGATTTGCCCACGTGCAAGCATTGATTTAATGGAATTACGGCCTTCATTTGATAGCGTACTCACTAAAAAGACCAGCAGTTCACTAACTTCATGAACAGGATACTGCTTGATAAGTGATTGATTGTCATGATGTGATGATGTGGATTTATTTACAAGATGACTTGATTTACCCTTGCGATTACCTTGTACATTCGTTTTCGCTTTATTATATGATGGTTGTTGGCCTTGGCCAGAACGTTGTTTATTTTTCATTTCATGAATTCTCCGTCCTTATGTAGTTTACTGTCCAATAATACCATGAGTACTTGCGCAATGCCATGAATGAGCATGTCACACCCGTTAACTTAGGTTTCCCAATGATTAAAGCTCAGTAAAGTTGTATAATAGGATGATGATTAATATCGGTATGCCAAGAATAAGCAATCAGTAATATAGTTAGGAGTTTAAGTAATGACAATGGAACCAATGACTTTGGATCGAGCACAGGATTATCTACAGAAATATTATGGCTATCCAGAATTCCGTGAGGGACAGAGAAACATAGTATCAAGCGTACTAAATCATAGAGACACGTTGGGTATTATGCCAACAGGTGGAGGTAAGTCCATCTGTTATCAAATTCCAGCGTTGATGTTGCCAGGACTTACGTTAGTTGTTTCACCATTGATTTCCTTGATGAAGGATCAAGTCGATGCGCTGATAACAGCAGGCATTCCTGCAGCATTTATTAATAGTACGCTTAGTGGAAAAGAAGTTAATGATCGCATCCGTGCTGCTGCACAGGGTGATTTGAAACTGTTGTACGTAGCTCCAGAGCGTCTGGAGTTGGATTGGTTTCGTGAAGAAATGTCTCATTTACCGATCTCTTGTATAGCAGTAGATGAAGCGCATTGTGTTTCACAGTGGGGGCATGACTTCCGTACAAGTTATCTGGCTGTAGCGCCATTTGTTGAGGGACTATCACAACGACCGATCGTAGCGGCTTTTACCGCAACAGCTACGCCAGAAGTTATGGACGATATTGTGAAGTTGCTACGACTTCGGGAGCCGCAAGTGTTCGTTACAGGCTTGGGACGAGATAATCTCGCTATGACTGTTCTGCGTGGCGAGAACAAACGTGAGTATGTTATGGCCTATACAGCAGAACATGCACATGAGACGGGGATTATCTATGCGGCTACACGGAAGGAAGTTGATCAACTATATGACCGCCTTCAAGGTGCAGGTATTTCTGCAGGTCGATATCATGCCGGAATGACTGATAATGAACGCGCTGCTAGTCAGGAAGGTTTTCTATACGATGATATCCGGGTGATCGTTGCGACGAATGCCTTCGGTATGGGGATTGATAAATCTAACGTACGGTACGTCATCCATTATAATATGCCGAAGAATATGGAGGCATATGTCCAGGAAGCTGGTCGCGCCGGGCGTGATGGAGAGCCGAGTCAATGTATCCTTTTATTCAATGGACAGGATATCATGACTCAAAAGTTCCTAATTGAACAGAATCAGCAGGATGACGAGCGTAAACATAATGATTATCGTAAGCTTCAGCAGATGATGGATTACTGTTATACCAATCGTTGTTTAAGCAATGCGATGTTAGATTATTTCGGTGAGGCTCATGAAGACAAACCCTGCGGAACATGTAGTTCTTGTACGGATGATCGAGAATTAATCGATATGACCGTGGATGCGCAAAAGATATTCTCTTGTATCCATCGGATGCGGGAACGGTTTGGTGTATCGATGGTAGCTTCTGTGCTCAAGGGATCGCGGAATAAGAAAGTATTACAGTACGGTTTTGAAAGTATGCCGACGTATGGAACGATGTCTAATCGAACAGAGAAGGAAATCTCAGATGTGATTAATGTATTGGCTTCAGATGGCTATTTAGCTCTCTCTGAAGGGCAATATCCTGTATTAAAGCTTCAATCGTTAGCAGCTGACGTACTAAAGGGGCAACGTCAAGTTATGCAACGAGTAGCACGTCCTTCCAGAACGAAGACGGCTGGATTAAGTGGTTATAGCAGAACAAGAACACGAGATGATTCACCATCGGCCGTTAATGAAACAGTGTTCGAACAATTAAGACTTGTTCGTCGTGAACTTGCCGGTAAGGAACGTGTACCTTCCTATATCATATTTAATGATGCAACGCTTCGTGAGATGAGTGTGGTATGTCCGCAGACAGAGTCAGAAATACTGAAGATTAAAGGTGTAGGTGAGGTGAAGTTCCGTAAATATGGCAAGCCATTCCTAGATTTTTTTCAGAACCAGAATCAAGTAGATTTCATCGATGATTACGAATAGATAAGGATGTGTGAAGCATGAAAGTCGTCATATCAACATTAAATGCCAAGTATATTCATACGTCGCTTGCGATTAGGTTGTTAAAAGCATTCAGCGAGAAAGAATTCGACATTGAACTTGCGGAGTATACGATTAAGGATCCCGTAATGAATATTGTGTCTGATCTATTTCAAAGAAAACCTGATGTTATCGGGTTCTCTTGCTATATATGGAATATTGAAGAGACGATCAAAGTGATCGATATTGTGAAACAAGTCATGCCGGAAGTTACCATTGTGATGGGAGGACCGGAAGTTTCTTATGATAGTAAGCATTGGATGGAGCGTATTCAGAATGTGGATCACATTGTGATGGGCGATGGAGAAGAGACGTTCCATCATCTACTGCAGACCATCGAAGGAGATCGGAAGTTTCACTTCGTCTATGGGGCAACATATCGCAAGGAGCAAGAGATTATAATCAATCCTCCACGTCCGAAGACGGACTTGAATATACTCCCATCACCCTATCGTTTTGCAGAGGATATTCCTGATCTAAGTAAACGTATTGTTTATTTTGAGACGAGCAGAGGGTGTCCATTTAACTGTCAATTCTGCTTATCTAGTATTGAAGTTGGGGTACGCTATTTCGATATTGAGCGAGTGAAGGCAGATATTCTTTACTTGATCGATAACGGCGCGAAGATCATTAAATTTCTCGATCGTACATTTAATATAAATCGTAGCTATGCGATGGAGATGTTCGAATTTATCATTGAGAATCATCGTGGTTGTGTATTTCAGTTCGAGATTACGGCAGATATTATGCGGCCCGAGGTGCTAGATTATTTAGCTAATAATGCCCCAGCCGGAATCTTCCGCTTCGAGATCGGTGTGCAATCAACGAATGATATTACGAATGAACTGGTTAAGCGTCGCCAGAATTTTACGAAGCTGTCTCGTACGGTTAATACAATCAAAGCATGCGGTAACATTGATCAGCATCTCGATCTTATCGCTGGATTGCCTGATGAGGATTATGATACATTCCGTACAACTTTTAATGATGTATTCGCGATGGAACCGGAAGAATTGCAATTAGGGTTTCTTAAAATGCTGCGAGGAACGGGACTTCGTAATGATGCAGCTAAATATGAGTATAAATATATGGAATACGCACCTTATGAAATCTTAAGCAGTAACAAACTTTCTTTTGCAGATATTATTCATTTAAAACGGCTTGAGGATGTATTGGAGAAGTACTGGAATGCCCATCGGATGGATCATACATTGAAATATCTGATGAAGAATGAATTTGATTCTCCGTTTGACTTTTTTCAGGATTTTGGTGATTACTGGGAAGGACAAGGTTGGCAGAAGATAGGACATCAGCTCGAAGATCTATTCCTTCGTCTTCAAATGTTCCTTGAGCATAGAGGGGTTCGTCGAATGGATACGATATTAGGCCTGATGAAGTTAGATTATTTCTTGAATCATAAATATAAACCACGTAAAATTTGGTGGGATTCTCGACTTTCTAAGGACATGTGGTCAAGATTCATGAAGGAACTAATTGAACATCCTGAAGATGTATCACCTGAATTTGCAGCACTTCAATTAGATGAGAGAGGCTTACAAAAGCATGCCGTGCTGGATGTACTCCCCTTTGATTTGGCTGAATTGCTAGAGGGTGAAGTAGATATGGAATCTGATAGCTTGGATCAACAAACATTGTTAATCGTTCTGTATCAACAAGATGAGAGTGAGCAACCTCGTTGGTATTTGAAAAAACTAGAACATATCGCATTATCACAAAGTTAGATAAGGAATGAAACAACGGCTGTGTTGTCCCTAATGGGATTACTCAGCCGTTGTTTTATTTGGTATGTTTTTCTATCCAGTCCAGAAGATCAGTAGTTACTTCATCTCGATTGATTTCATTCAGCATTTCATGTCTTCCACCAGGATAGAGTCGGCATTCAAGATCAACGACCCCTAAATCATGGTAGATTTTATGGAGTTGAGTGACACCTTTTCCATAAGATCCAACAGGATCCATATCACCAGCGAATAAATAAATCGGTTTGTTCTTCGTTATATTATGATATCCACTTGGATGTTGAATGTCCTTTAATAATCCAAAAAAGTCTCGGAAGAATCCCGTTGTACATACCTCACCACAATAAGGGTCTTGGATATATTTGTCCACTTCAGCTTCATCTCGCGATAACCAGTCGAATGGAGTGCGTACAGGGCTTATTCTTCGATTGTATCTTCCGAATACAATAGCATTTAATAGCAAGCTATGGTGAGATGCTCCTTGAAATTTAAGGAGGACCTGAGCGATGTTTTTGGCAATACCAAGATTAGACCGAGGACCATTCGTACCTGATAAAATAAATCCCGAATAGGCTTCTGCATGTTGCTCTATAATTCGTTGTGTTAAAAATGATCCCATACTATGACCGAACAGATAGTGGGTCATAGAAGGATATTTCTTTTGCAGGTATGTCGTTACTTCGATAATATCATTGGTCATCCCGTTAAAGGCATCTTCTCCGCAGTCACCCAAATCTTTCATGCACTTAGCGGTCTTACCATGTCCACGTTGATCGTGAGCATAGACAGCATATCCAGCGTTACACAGGGCTGAGGCTACTCTGGTATATCGATCTGCCGTTTCAGCCATCCCGTGAACAATTTGAACAAGACCCTTGATTGGAATTGAAATCTCAGGAAGCCATTCATAGATGTGAAGGGTCATCGCCTGCTGATTAATAAGCGTAAATGAGTTCTTTTGCATTTACATACCTCCTCACCATATGAAAAGATATTTTCAACGAATAATATTAAGGCAGATAAGAACGAAGGACTGTCGCATTTCCTTCTAGTGTATACTGAAGCAAATTCGCAGGTAATAGGAAGCATTGACCCGCTTTATAGTCTAGCGATCCGCCATCCCAATTCAGTCTACCTTGCCCTTCGCAAATGACAAGAATAGCGAAGCTTGCAGGTGTGGTTGTCAATGACCATGCACCAGATACGATACCTTTTTCTACGATGAAATAAGGTGATTTTGCTAGTTGAAGCCATTCTCCCGGAATCGCTGTATCTGTCTTCATCATGGTAGCCCCTGAACCTTCATAAGCAATAACGTTTAATGAATCTTCAATATGTAAATCACGTGGTTTTCCATCAAGGCCGGGACGGTTATAGTCATATAAGCGATATGTAGTGTCTGAATTCTGTTGAATCTCTGCGACGACTACACCTGCACAAAGAGCGTGAACCGTACCTGAAGGGATATAGAACGTATCTCCAGCTTCTACGGGGACTTCCCTAAGACTATCTGTAATCGTTCCGTTTGCTATTGCTAGTTGTAGGCTCTCACGTGTAACACCATTATTTAAACCGTATATGATTTTGGAACCTGGTTTGGCATCAAGTACATACCACATTTCAGTTTTACCCAATTCACCTTGGGGTAGTCCTTCGTAATCATCTGTTGGATGAACTTGTATAGATAAGTCATCATTACAATCGAGTAGCTTTATTAGAAGTGGGAAACGGCCATTGATCTCAGAGAAGCCTTTACTACCAAACCACTCTTGACCAAATTGTTCGCGAACTTGATCTAATCCTAGATCTTTAAGATCACCGTTCATTACAGTCGTTGTGCCATTCGGATGGTCGGCAATCATCCAGCCTTCTCCAATATGACCTTCAGGGATATCAAGACCGAACTGTTCTAACGCTCGACCTCCCCAGACACGCTCTTTAAATTCAGGTTGAAATTGTAATGGATAAGGTTTTATCATAGGAAATCATCCCTTCGATTTTAGGTGCTTTATTTTTTCTCTACAGCTATGGTGTAAGGTGCATCTGCACGTTGTAACTGTTGGTAAATGATTGACTGAGCAACGGATTGGGGGATCGTGGAAGCCCATTGTCTAACGGACACTGCCTCCAAGTCCCCTCCAGGATGTCCGGGATATAGCACGGCGGTTAGTACGCCACCAGGACGTAGTAGCTCAAGTGCTGTTTCAAGTGCTGTGATAGTGCTATCCGTTTCGGTAATAATTTCTTTATTAGAATCCGTTGCCGGTAAATACCCTAGATTGAACATAATAGCTGCTAGCTTACCATGATAATGTAATGGCAGTGCTTCCCTCATACTTGCATGACTACGAAGAAGCAAGGTGACTGGTGATATTGAAGTGGCTGTATGTTGATGTAGTCTTTGTTGAGTAAGTGATAAGGCTTCTTCTTGAATGTCGAATCCAAATACAAGTCCTTTAGGACCAACTGATTTAGCTAGAAAAAGCGTGTCTGCTCCCGTTCCTATTGTCGCATCTACAGCAACATCTCCGGGTTGGATTCGTTCGGAAACGATCTTATGAGCAAAGCTGAGTACGGAGAGAAAGCCCATTTTATGATTCCCTCCAGAATTTACCTTGCCAAGTATCTCTAGCTTTGAGTTCGTCATCAAAAGCATTCAGTACTTCCCACTTTTTGAGACTCCACATAGGCCCAATAAGTAAATCTCTTGGTGCATCTCCTGTAAGGCGATGAACGACCATCTCAGGTGGCATGATTTCTAAGGTATCAACGATTAGTTTTACGTATTCATCTTTCTCTAAGAACCGTAAGAGACCAGCTTCATATTGTTTAACCATCGGTGTCTTACGCATTAGATGTAACAAGTGGATCTTTACACCTTGGACATCCATATGAGCAACGGCTCTACCTGTCTCCAGCATCATTTCATGGCTCTCTTGGGGGAGTCCGTAAATAATATGTGTACATACGCGAATATTGTGTTTGTGTAGTTTCTCAACTGCATCTACATAACATTGCGTATCATGAGCACGATTAATAAGTTCAGATGTGGAATCATGGATCGTCTGTAATCCCATTTCGACCCATAGATAAGTTCGCTCGTTAAGCTCGGCTAAATATTCAACTACGTCGTCAGGTAAACAATCAGGACGAGTTGCAATCGACAATCCAACAACACCTGGCTGTTCCAAAATAGACTCGAAGTATTCTCTTAACTCTTCTACGGGTGCGTAAGTGTTGGTATAGGCTTGGAAATAACCGATATATTGTGCATTAGGCCATTTCACATGTTGCTTGTCACGAATCGTATTGAATTGTGTGATCAGGTCATCACGTCTGCTTCCTGCAAAGTCTCCTGACCCTCTTGCACTACAAAAGGTACATCCGCCTTTAGCGATTGACCCGTCTCGGTTAGGGCAGGTGAAGCCAGCATCTAGCATAACTTTGAATACCTTATCGTTAAATTGTTGATGCATTTCGTAATTCCATGTATGAAATCTTTTATCTCCCCATAATAATGGGTTAGCTGTAGTCGATTGATTCATGAGGTGCTCCTTTTATGAAATCCTTTGTATAAAACGTACGTGTTTTATTATAGCAAAAAGAAGAGGAAAAGTAATGTGAGCAACGTCTGATCCGTATAGAGCAGGCATATTATAATCTTGAGATAATTTACATAATATGTTAGAATTATATTGCGTCATAAACCAAAAAACAGGGTATTTAGAAATAAGAATTCATATTTTATGGCGTCAGGGAACATATTAAACCCGTGAGGTGATTCATTTGAATTCAACAGCCCAGCTAGGCGAAAAAAACGTTATTGCAGTTGATTTAACACCAGATGAGGCTCTTGCATTAACAGGTGTAGAGTTTAATGGTAATCATGAAGTGAAAGCAACAGCCCAAAGGAAAATTCGTAGTGCTTTTGAGAAAACATTTGATATCCAGAAGAATTAGCCAAGCAACTGTCTGCGGATCGTAAATTTGTTGGACCCCAATTCCATATATATAGATTGAGGATTCTGTATTTTCCTAATTTATTTAGGTGATCAGAATTCTTTTTCTTTGCTTAAATGAATAAGAAGCAAGAATGGCTCTTTACTTTTGGTTGTAACTTCGGCACAATATTGCAATAGTGATGAATTCGGGAATGATCTCTTGATATGAGTCCACATAGAATGGAAAGCGGAGGGAAAACATGCGTTTACGTGGTAGAAAAGGTATAAGAGAAAGTCTAGAGGCACAGAAAGAACTCGTTATATTGGATCCTAAAGAATATAAGGGAAAATGGGCATCGTTATTTGGTAATGACCATCCTATTCATGTTGAATTTGGAATGGGAAAAGGCCAATTTATTAGTCAGATGAGTTATAAGAATACCGATGTTAATTTCATTGGTATAGATATGTATGATGAGTTAGTAAGACGTGCTAGTGAGAAGGCACTTCATGCATGGTCTGAACGTAATATTGATCTACCGCCGAATCTTCGATTAGCATTAGCTAATGTTGAATTTGCAGAAGAAGTGTTTGAAGTTGGTGAATTAGAACGCGTATATCTTAATTTTAGTGATCCGTGGCCAAAAGCTAAACATGCAAGACGTCGCTTGACACATCCGCGTTTTCTAGAGAAGTATGTGTCTCTTCTAAATTCAAACGGGGAGATTCATCTTAAGACAGACTCACAATCACTATTCGAGTTTTCTTTAAATTCATTTGCTGATGTTGGATTGCAAATGAGTAATATTTCACTTAACCTGCATCGTGAGGGCATTCAAGAATGGAATGTTATGACAGAGTATGAATCAAAATTTGTAGGTAAAGGTATGGATATTCATCGTTGTGAAGTGTTGGTTGGCGAACATTCGTTACAGCGCTATCAAGAAGATCGATTGAAAAAGTATCGTTTACAGGAAAATAAGCCAGATATTGAATCGTAGTCTCTTTTTCTAACAATAGAAACAACTAAACAAGGTGCCCTCTTATGAGGGCACCTTGTTTAGTGCTAGCATTTCTATAATGCTTTGTGCACTTTGCATCGGATAGTACTTGGCAATGGTCTCAAGATTCTCTTGTCTACGTTTGCTGATTTCGGGATATTCATGTATTAACTTGTGTATCCATGACTCCATGACAGCTACGGAAGAAATAGTTTCTCCTAATCCTTGTGCAGTGAAGTATTGGCAATTCTCTTCCTCTTGTCCAGGGATAGGAAGATGGAAGAGCATGGGGATTCCTTTGGATAAACCTTCAGAACATGTCATTCCACCAGGTTTTGTGACAAGTACGTCTGAAATCTCCATCAATTGGTCAATTTCTCGTACGAAACCGAACAAATGAATATTAGGATGATTGAATTGAGGGTTAGATTCCATCTTTTGCAGAGACTTTTCATTATTCCCAAGACAAAATATGATTTGAATATGATTGCTCCATTGTACAAGATAGTCATTAATTACTTCATCATTAATGATTCCCCATCCACCAGACATTACTAAGACAGTAGGCAAATTATTTAAGTGAAATTTCTCGCGGATCATTTCCTTACTAGGACGCTCCCAAAAATTGGGATGGACTGGAATACCAGTGACTTGGATTTTGGTCGACGGTACATCTCGGTTCAATAGCTTGTTCCTAACCTCTGGAGTAGATACTAGAAAGCGATCTACCTCAGAGCTTATCCATGTGCCATGGGCATCATAATCTGTTATGACAGTACATAATGGTATATTGACACCTAGTCGTTTCAACCGAGAAATAACAGCACTTGGGATCGGGTGAGTACAGACGATAATGTCAGGTCGGAGTTGATTAAGAATATTTTGGGTATGGGTATAAAAAATACGATGTAGTGCTAACATTGTAAAGCGATTAAGTGATTTTTTATATTGATGTCTATACATCATCCCTATCAACCTTGGTTGAGAAGTAATCGTTTTTTTATATGCTGTAATAATTAAAGGGGCAACTCTCGGATTCAAGAAACTTCCAAGTTCCATCACCTTCGTATTCACATCAGGTGACAGTTTTCGTAGACTGCTAGAGAGTGCGTAAGCCGCTTGAGTATGCCCTGCACCAAAACCTTCAGATAACAACAATACTCTTTTTTTAGTCAATTTACACTCACCTATTCCTGCAAGGTTTTCCATAATATAACCATAGCGATTTCAGGTCCATAATGCAACAGTGATATAGGCCACGGATGAACCGATAAAGGCACCCGCGAGAACATCTGATGGGTAATGGAGACCAAGATAAATCCTAGAGAAACCTACAATTGTACTAAGACTTAAGAATACTGGCATCCATTCAGGAAAAGCAAGCATGAAAGGGAATGCTGTGGAGAAAGCTGCAGTTGTATGACCGGATGGGAACGAATGATCACTTAGAGGATTACGGAATGTATTCGTCTCCTTAATAGCAATATAAGGGCGCAATCTCGGATACAACTTCTTTACAATTGAAACAGGTATATGACTTATAGCAAGTGCAATAGCAGCCTGAGCACCAGTAGTACTCCATGGAAGTGGTGCAAATGCCCAAGTAAGTATGCTAACCGTAATAGTAAATGTTGCCCCACCTAAATGGGTGAGATAATATAACCAGAAATTTAAAAAACGATGATGGAGCCTACGGTTTATCCATTGAAATATCTGTTGATCTAATCTTATAAATTTATAGGTGAGTTGTTTCATGTGATATCTCCCCTATGGCTCAAGGCCATGGCATTTATTTGAAGGTATGTCTTAGTGTGAATGCTGATAGCTTACCTATTGTATCATATTCGATTATAGCAAAGACTTTTGATTTTTGACTTTGCCTCTAATTAAACCTTACAATGGTTCAAACACAATTAGAAATGAATTTGTAATAATCCAATCAACTTTTCTGGTGTTCACAACGTCTATAGTGAGAAGGCCACCTCATATTTTATTATTGATATTATAATAAAGGGGGTTACGAGAATCATTTTCATAATCGTTTACGTAATTATGAAATTGATTCGAATAAAATAATATGTAAATGGCTGAAAATAAGAATTAAACCTTATGATGATAAGAATGTGACCCTATTGTAGCGAAAAGGAGCGAATCTTATCTTATTATTAGCTCAGAATGATCTACAGTCGTTTTGACAAATGATTGAAGATCATACAATATAAAGACTGCTTTATAATAAGATGCTCAAAAAGGGTAGAAAGTACAAGATAAAAGACAGAGGTCATGTACATCAGTGAAAAAATAGAGATAGAAACATTAAAAAGCATTAATAAATGATGCTAAGGGTTAAAAAGGGGGTTAAAGAAACATGATAGATGTTATTTTTATTGCAATTCAGGTTATTTTGGCAGTGGTTGGTATTTACCAGTTCGTGTTTTCTTTATTTGGTCTTCGTAGGAAGAAGAAAACGGTACATTTCCCAGCTACTAAGTCATTTGCTGTTCTAGTTGCTGCACACAATGAGGAACAGGTTGTTGGAGCGCTTATGGAGAATTTGAAAGAACTCGATTATCCTAAAGAGTTATATGATGTATTTGTCATTTGTGACAACTGCACTGATGGTACTGCAGCTATCGTTCGTGAGCATGGAATGAAAGCTTGTGTACGTACAAACTCAAATCTTCGTGGTAAAGGTTATGCCATTGAATGGATGTTGAAAGAACTTTGGAATATGCCGCGCCAGTATGATGCAGTAGTCATGTTCGATGCTGATAATTTAGCTGCACCTAATTTCTTGACGGAAATGAATGATGATTTGAACTCAGGTGCACGCGTTATTCAAGGGTATATTGATACGAAGAACCCAGAAGATTCATGGATTACAGCAGCATATGGTATTTCCTATTGGTACATCAATCGTCTCTGGCAGCTTTCTCGCCATAATATGGGCATGGCCAATTTCTTGGGTGGTACCGGGATGTGTTTCGAAACAAAACTGTTGAAGGATATGGGATGGGGAGCTACGAGCTTGGTAGAGGATCTTGAATTTACGATGCGTAGCGTTCAAAATAATGTATATCCTAAATTTAATTACGATGCCAAAGTGTTCGATGAGAAGCCACTTACATTTAAAGCTTCTTCGAGACAACGCCTCCGTTGGATGCAAGGCCATTTTACAGTGGCCCGTAAATACTTTTTTCCACTCTTATGGCAAAGTATTAAAGAACGAAGCTTGGTTAAGTTGGACTTAGCTTTGTACGGTGTCAATGTATATATTGTGCTACTAACTTTTCTAATGACAGCATCGATGTGGGTGGATGTGGCTATATTTAATGGCCCGAACATCGCTAATTTATATGGCTATTTACCATTTTGGCTAAGTGGTGTGGCCATAGCGGCGAATATATTAACCTTCTTTGCTGCACTTATTTTAGAGAAGATAACCTTTAAAAAGGTATATCAATATCTCATCTTGTTTCCGGTTTACTTGATTTCTTGGTATCCTATTACGTTCTATGCCTTCTTTACACAGAACAACAAACAATGGAGCCATACGGAACATACTCGAGTTGTCAGAATGGAAGAGGTAGTGCAGAGTAAGCAAGCATAATGTTTGTTCTTGACTTTACTAGTTGTGCATGATATATTATTCAAGCGTGTTAAGTGAATATTTGGATTTAAGTAGAGGCACCAGCTTCTCACCTGACCAATATATGTTGGCTGGTATTTGATCCAATAATTTATGAATTCTAAATTTCATGAATAATTGATCAATAGGGATGCTGGTAGATTGAACCAGCATCCCTTTATTTGTTTTTTAAAATATAAGAAAGTATAAGTTTTACGCTATACTTTATGTCTTATATTTCTCGCTTAAACACTTACCGTCCTTATAAGGACACCGAAGGCGTTTATGCTTGGGAGTGGAAATAAATTATATTTGGAGGTGGACGGTTATCAGTAAGGAACATATGATCAATGACGAAATTCGGGCCAAAGAGGTCCGCTTGGTGGGGGCAGAGGGTGAACAAATCGGAATTACGCCGATACGTGAAGCGCTGCAGATGGCAACGGATCTTAATCTCGATTTGGTAAATGTAGCGCCTCAGGCAAAACCGCCGGTGTGCCGCATCATGGATTACGGTAAGTTCCGTTATGAAACACAGAAGAAAGAAAAAGAAGCTCGTAAGAACCAGAAAATCGTGGATACCAAAGAAGTATGGTTCCGTGCAAATATTGACGAACATGATTATCAAACCAAGCTTCGCAATGTCGTTAAATTCTTAAAAGAAGGCGACAAGGTTAAATGCTCTGTGCGTTTCCGCGGGCGTGAAATTGCACATGCAAGTATTGGCCAAAAGATTCTTGAACGTGTGAAAGAAGAAGTAGCTGAGTATTCATCTGTAGAGCGTTTCCCTAAACTTGAGGGTCGCAGTATGATTATGATCTTGGCTCCTAAAGCTCAATAATACCGAGGAGGAACTATAATGCCTAAAATGAAAACACATAGCAGTCTTAAAGGCCGCTTTAAAATTACTGGAACAGGTAAAGTAATGCGTTATAAAGCGTTCAAAAACCATCTTTTGTCTCATAAATCCAAGCGTCAAAAACGCGTGCTTGGCACAAACCCTACGATGGCACCAGGGGACGTTAAACGTTTGAAACAAGGTTTGTCTAATTTGAAGTAATTAACAACATTTATTTGGGAGGTTTACTAATATGGCAAGAGTAAAAGGCGGATTCGTTGTTCGTCGTAGACATAAGAAAGTATTGAAACTCGCTAAAGGTTATTTTGGATCGAAACATCGCATTTTTAAAACAGCAAATGAACAAGTAATGAAGTCACTTGTTTATGCATACCGTGATCGTCGTCAAACAAAACGTAATTTCCGCAGACTGTGGATTGTACGTATTAACGCAGCTGCAAGATTGAACGGATTGTCTTACAGCAAATTAATGCATGGATTGAAATTGGCTGGTGTTGATATTAACCGCAAGATGCTTGCTGATCTAGCTGTTCATGATATCAATGCATTCAACTCAATTGCATCCGTTGCTAAAGCAAAGGTCAACGCGTAGTAAAAACTTAAATAAAAAAATCGCTAGCATATGGCGGTTTTTTTTTTGGGGAAAATAGATATTCAACGATAGAATAGTTAATTCCTTGTCATAATGTTATGAAATATAACGCCAATAAAATTTAAATTGTGATAAATTTGCAATGACAACGTTTTCAATGTGAATGCACAATAGTAAAGTTGACATCAGACCAGAAAAATGCTGGATTTTACTAGATGATAAATGTATAATTTGATCAAAGAAGGATCCTTTTTAACCTATTTTTACAAACCTCGACAAAAGTCTTTCTAATACATATAATTAGGTGCGGAGAATGGGTAATATAAGGATACATACTAAAAGGGGGAAAAATAAATGAAGAAGATACTAAATACATCTTTGGTATTAGCATTGTCACTATCTGTTGTACTAGCAGGTTGTGGTAAGAATGAAAATAACGCAACGGGTGAAGCGGCAACTGGTAATAATGCAGCACCTACATCAACAATTAAGATTGGTATGGTTACTGACGTAGGTGGAGTAAACGACAAATCGTTTAACCAATCTGCTTGGGAAGCACTAACTGCAATTAAAGAAGAAACAGGTGCTGATGTACAATATCTACAAAGTAAAGATAAGACAGAATATACACCTAACCTTAATAAATATGTAAAAGGTGGATATGATCTTACTTGGGGGATTGGATTCGATCTTGGAGAAGATATCAAGAGTGTAGCTGATCAGAACCCTGAATCGAAGCTTGCGATTATTGACGCTGTTGTAGATTCTCCAAACGTTCAGTCTGTAACTTTTGCAGAGAATGAAGGAGCTTTCTTGGTGGGTGTCGTAGCTGGTAAAATGACAACAACTAATAAAATTGGATTTGTGGGCGGATCTGAAATTCCAGTTATCAAACGTTTTGAAGTTGGTTTCTTGGCTGGGGTAGCAGCAGTTAATCCAGATGCTAAAGTAAATGTATTCTACACAGGTGCATTTGATAAACCTGACCAAGGTAAAGTAGCAGCAGCAACAATGTACAATGATGGTTCAGATATTATTTTCCACGCTTCTGGTGCAACTGGAACTGGCGTATTTAACGAAGCAACTTCACGTGTGAAACAAGGTGAAAAGGTTTGGGTTATTGGCGTAGATAAAGATCAATCATTGGAATTTGGTGATGAGGTTACACTTACATCCATGGTTAAAGGCGTAGATGCAGCCGTGAAGAGAGTGTCACAAGAAGTTGTTGATGGAACTTTCAAAGGTGGTACTGTAGAACTTGGTCTTGCTGAAGATGGCGTTGGTATTGCTAAAACTTCTGACAAGAATGTTCCGGCTGATGTAATAGCTTTAGTTGAAGAATATAAAGCGAAGATCATTAGTGGAGAAATTACTGTTCCACAAGAATAGTCTAATTGAAAAGTGAATCACTATCAGATA
This sequence comes from Paenibacillus crassostreae, assembly GCF_001857945.1. Taxonomy (NCBI): domain Bacteria; kingdom Bacillati; phylum Bacillota; class Bacilli; order Caryophanales; family Paenibacillaceae; genus Paenibacillus; species Paenibacillus crassostreae. Next base: position 1,593,488 of record NZ_CP017770.1, on the reverse strand, counting down.
TACATTAAGGTTACAAATGACAAGGCTAGTTATTATGACTGGCCTTGTTCTTACGTGCCAGCCTTTCGTTAAAATAAGAAATAAAGGGTGATCTCATGGATTCAGCAAACCCAGTAGTTGAACTGAAGGGAATTACGAAACGCTTTCCAGGCATTATTGCTAATGATTCCATTAGCTTAAAGTTGCACAAGGGAGAAATCCATGCGTTACTGGGAGAGAATGGCGCGGGGAAATCCACATTAATGAATATTTTATTTGGATTATATCAACCTGATGAAGGCAGTATTGAATTAAATGGTGAACAGGTTATCATTGATAATCCGAATAAAGCAATTGAGCTTGGCATTGGTATGGTACATCAGCACTTTAAACTTGTACAACCCTTTACGGTTACAGAAAATATTATTCTAGGTATGGAACCAAAGAAATATGGCTTACATGTAGATTATAAGACGGCTACGGCTAAAATTAAGGATCTATCTGATCAATATGGGTTGAAGGTGAATCCCAATGCTAAAATCTCTGAGATTTCAGTGGGTATGCAACAACGTGTTGAAATTTTAAAAACGTTATATCGTGGTGCGGATATTCTAATATTTGATGAGCCGACTGCAGTGTTAACACCGCAGGAGATCACTGAGCTTATGACTATTATGCGTAGATTGGTCGAAGAGGGCAAATCTATCATACTTATTACACATAAGCTAAAGGAAATTATGCGTATATCAGATACCGTAACGATTATAAGACGTGGAAAAGTTATAGATACATTGAAAACGACTGACACCAATCCCAATGCTCTTGCGGAAAAGATGGTCGGACGTAATGTTTCATTTAAAATTGATAAAAAGCCTGCTAATCCTGGAGAAGCTATACTAAAAGTTCGGGATTTGAAGTTGAAGAATAAAGAAGGTATCTCAGTTCTAAATGGATTATCTTTGGAAGTAAGATCAGGTGAAATTCTAGGTGTTGCAGGTGTTGATGGGAATGGACAAAGTGAGCTCATTGAAGCATTAACGGGTTTAAGAAAAGTCGATAGTGGTTCAGTAATGCTAAAAGGGTTAGAAATCATGAATCAAAATCCACGTCAAATGTCTGAACATGGGCTATCTCATATTCCAGAAGATCGCCATAAACACGGATTGGTACTTGATTTCAGCATTAGTGAAAACATGATACTAGAAACATACTACAAAGCACCTTTTACCAAGGGTGGATTTCTAAATCAACAAGCGATAACTGAACAAGCTGAACGTTTGGTTAAACAATTTGATGTTAGAACACCGAGTATTGATACCAAAGCACGTTCATTATCAGGTGGTAATCAACAAAAGGCGATTATAGCCCGGGAAATAGATAAAAACCCAGAACTTCTTATTGCTGCACAACCTACAAGAGGATTAGATGTAGGAGCAATCGAATTCGTTCAAGAACAAATAGTATCCCAAAGAGATCAAGGGAAAGCTGTATTACTTATATCTTTTGAACTGGATGAGATCATGAATGTCGCTGATAGAATTGTAGTTCTATATGAAGGTCGAGTTGTAGGCGATGTACTTCCTGAAGAAACGAATGATCAAGAGTTAGGTTTAATGATGTCAGGTAGTACGGTGGCAGGGGGACATTAAGAATGAATAAATTGATGAAGATATTAAATGTAGATAGTCTTATTATCCCAGTTATAGCTGTAATATTCGGCCTGCTTACAGGTGCATTGATCATGTTGGCAGGTGGGTATGATCCAATACTTGCTTATAGTTCTCTATTTACGACGGTGTTTGGTGATTCCTATGGTTTTGGTGAGGCTATTCGCGAAATAACACCACTGGTGATGACAGGTCTTGCCGTAGCCTTTGCTTATCGTGCCGGACTATTCAATATTGGTGCAGAAGGTCAATATATTATTGGTATGACAGCTGCGTCTATTATTGGAATTAAAGTTACGGGTCTGCCAGCGATCATTCATGCACCATTAGCTATTATAGCTGGGGGTCTGTGTGGTGGTTTATGGGCTGGTATTGTAGGATATCTGAAGGCTAAAAGAGGCGTAAATGAAGTTATTGTCTCCATCATGTTGAATTGGACAGCGTTGTACTTTAGTAATTATATTGTGAACAATTTCTTGCTAATCAAAGGTCAACAAAGATCCATGGATATAGAACCAACGGCATCAATTTCACTTGAATGGTTATCTTTATTTATGGATAATGCACGTATGCACTGGGGTACTTTGATCGCGATCTTAGCTGCTGTGTTCTTTTATGTGTACATGTGGAAGAGTAAACAGGGATACGAACTTAGAGCTGTAGGTCACAATAATCATGCTGCAGAGTATGCCGGGATGAACGTACGTCGGAATATCGTGAAAGCAATGTTTATCAGTGGTATCTTCGCAGGGCTAGGTGGTGCATTTCAGGTGCTTGGCGTGTTCCACTATCAGGCTATTTTTACGGGTTCGCCAGGCGTTGGATTTGATGGAATAGCCGTAGCATTAATTGGTATGAACCATCCATTAGGAACATTGCTGGGTGCTGCTTTGTTTGGAACCCTAACATATGGATCCTCAGGCATGAGCTTTGGCGCAGGAGTGCCTCCAGAGATTATTCGAATTGTGCTTGGTTCAATCATCTTCTTTATTGCTGCACAAGGAATCGTACGCTGGGTGCTTAAACCTATATATCTTAAACGCAAGAAAGAGAAGGTGTTGTAAATGGATTGGGTAACGACGATCGGCCAACTGATCAACACAACGCTTGTCTTTGCAACAGCGTTTATCTTTGCTTCTTTAGGTGGTATTTTCTCAGAACGTTCTGGTGTAATCAATATAGGTATTGAGGGATTTATGGCCTTTGGTGCATTCGCAGCAGCAGTGGGATCCTATTATGCTGAGACTGCAGGGATGGGAGTTCTCTCACCTTACATAGGGCTGTTAGCAGCGATAATATTAGGCGTTCTCTCATCTCTTATTCATGCGGTTGCCTCTATAACTTTTAAAGCAGACCAGACGATCAGTGGTATTGTAATTAACTTTTTAGCAGCGGGGAGTACGTTGTATTTAGTCAGACTCTTGTTTGATGGACAAGGTGAGACCCCACTCCTAATAGAGGTTTTTGAGAAAACTAATTTTTGGGGATTATCAGATATTCCTTTTCTAGGAGACGTATTATTCCACCATTATCCGACGACTTACATTGCGGTTATTTTGGTATTCGTAGTACATTACGTTATCTTCAAAACACCATTTGGCATGCGGTTACGTGCAGTAGGAGAGCATCCAAGTGCTGCGGATACGGTTGGAATCAAGGTTAATCGAATGCGCTATATGGGAGTAATGCTTAGTGGAGCTTTAGCAGCTCTAGGTGGTGCTGCGATTACATTAACTACGACCAGTATGTTCGCTCATAACACGATCTCGGGACAAGGATTTATTGCAATTGCTGCAATGATTTTTGGGAAATGGAATCCAATAGGTGCTTTCGGTGCGGCTGTGTTCTTTGGATTTTCTCAAGCCATTGGAAGTTATGTGCGATTATTTGATTGGTCACAGAACATTCCTCAGGAATTTATCTATATGCTCCCATATGTGTTAACGGTCATTGTACTAGTCGCTGCAGTAGGAAGATCTTATGCTCCTACAGCACTTGGTGAACCTTATGACCCAGGGAAGAGATAAGGAACTATATTCAGGTCACTTAAAGTCGTAATCCTATACAAGGATGCGGCTTTTTTTGATTCCTTATATTACCGCAGATAGGCAAATTCGTTGATTCTAGTAATCAGGCTAAAGAACAAGCAATCTATACATTCTTAGAATACAATGTATTGGAATTGAGGAGGAGGAGGACTACATGAAATACTCTGTAACGAAGGCTCAGGCACAGAAATGTGTAGGGAAGAACATTGTTGCTACTAAAAAGGACGGAACTCTCGTTACCGGAAAATTATTGAGGATTTCTGGGAATCGTCTCATCTTGCAGCATTATTCTAAGAAAAAGGTGCATACTAAAGCCATTATTCCATTGGTATTATTTGATTTATTAGCTATCGGAACAGCGCCTTATGTGGCTGGATACGGATCTGGGGGATATAATCCTTATGCGAGCAATGGATATAATGGTGGCTACGGATATGGTTATGGGGGCGGAGGAGGATATCCTCCAGGATATTTCTTCTAGGGGATGCTAATATTATAGCCGTTTCTCCAACTCATAGTATTGTGGAGATGTGTGTAATTTGGATACAGCGTATCCGAGTTTTTTATAAAAAGAAAGTCCATTTGTATTGATGATATCTACCATGACCTTGGATCGTTTGCATCCACGTGACTGCGCAAAGCGTTCTGCATGAGCCATAAGTAAATTACCCCAACATTTACGCTGCGCAGCGGGTGCAACCGCCAACATATCGATATACAACAAGTCGCCATGTAGCATAAAGTGGACAAATCCTAGAGGATCATCATCGTAATTGGTGGAAGCCACAAGAGTTACACCATGGGTGAGTCGTTTTGGGATATTTTTTTTAATTTCAATAATTTCTGCAGTGGTCACACTAGATAATGGGACAAGCTCAGTATTGATTAAATGGTGGATAGTGGGATCATCTTGTTTGGGTCTTCGATAGCGAATCATATAGCATATCCTCCTTATGTTAAGCGGTTTAGGATGAATTTAATTCATATCATCATATGTGTCAGATAGAGGACTGTGTGCTGAAATTTAAGAATGAAAGAAGTCTATCTACGAGACTGAATAATTATTAAAAAATATGGGTCTTGACTATACAGGTGAATGAGACATATAATACTTGTAACATTTTAACGAGTATATGAAATCGGCAATGAAGAGGACGAAGTTTAAAGGGCTCTTTTGATCAGAGAGTGAGAGGATTTGCTGCAACCTCCACCAAAACCCCTTTTATACGAGCTCACCTCGGAGCTGTTCTCCTGAAAAGTAGGAATGCCTATTAGGGAGAATCGACTGGTCCACGTTATAGACTACAGGTATATTTATTTATACTTGGTAAGGCTTTGTGTTGCGAAATACAGGGCAAACATGGGTGGTACCACGGAAGAGAAAACCTTTCGTCCCTCACACAGAGATAAGTCTGTTGTGGAGGATGAAAGGTTTTTTTGTTTCGAGATATAGGATACGTAAACTTGATAGGAGGATGACTGATGAACGAACAAAACACTGAACTATTGTCGATTGAGCAATTACGAAAGAAATGGATGAGTCCGGAAGTCATTTCAGGCTCAGAAATATTGCTACGTAGCCTTCTTCTAGAGGGTGTTGATTGTGTGTTTGGTTATCCAGGAGGCGCAGTACTTTACATTTATGATGCGATGTATAACTACAAAGAATTTAAACACTTATTGACACGCCACGAGCAAGGAGCTATTCATGCAGCAGACGGTTATGCACGTGCAAGCGGCAAAGTGGGTGTATGTATTGCAACATCAGGACCTGGAGCCACGAACCTAGTAACAGGGATTGCTACTGCATATATGGATTCAGTCCCCCTTGTAGTTATTACTGGAAATGTTGCTACGACTTTAATTGGAACGGATGCATTCCAAGAAGCAGATATTACCGGTATTACATTACCAATTACTAAGCATAGCTACTTGGTAAGAGATGTTAAAGATTTGCCAAGAGTTATTCATGAAGCATTTCATATTGCCAATACAGGACGTAAAGGTCCAGTATTGATTGATATTCCTAAGGATGTATCAGCAGCAATGATCAAGTTCAAACCCGATGATAGTATTAATGTTCGAGGCTACAATCCGCGTACGGTACCTAATAAGTTGCAAATAGATAAGCTCGTACAAGCAATTAGTGAAGCTAAACGTCCTTATATCCTAGCAGGCGGAGGAGTAATTTACTCTGGGGCTCATGAAGAATTATTTGAATTTGCAACTCGAACTGAAATTCCGATTACAACAACTCTCCTTGGATTAGGTGGTTTTCCAAGCGGTCATGAGTTGTGGACGGGAATGCCAGGTATGCACGGTACTTACACATCGAACAATGCCATTCAACAATGTGATTTACTAATCAATATTGGAGCACGCTTTGATGACCGTGTAACAGGAAAATTAAATGGTTTTGCACCTCATGCTAAGATTGTACACATTGATATTGATCCAGCGGAGATCGGTAAAAACGTAGCAGTAGATATTCCTATTGTTGGTGATGTGAAGACTGTCTTTGAAATGCTTAACCCATTAGTTAAACGGACAGAACAAGCGGATGAATGGAGAAAGCTGATTCAACAATGGAAATCCGATTATCCTTTCAGATATACTGACTCAGATGAAGTGTTAAAACCTCAATGGGTTATCGAAATGTTGAATGAAACAACCAATGGTGAAGCGATTGTTACAACCGATGTAGGTCAACATCAAATGTGGGCAGCACAATATTACAAATTTAACCACACGAGATCATGGATTACTTCAGGTGGACTTGGAACAATGGGATATGGCCTTCCATCAGCTATCGGAGCACAGATGGCACAACCAGATCGTTTGGTTATCTCCATAAACGGAGATGGAGGTATTCAAATGTGTTCTCAGGAATTAGCGATTTGTGCCATTAATAATATTCCTGTTAAAATTGTCATTATCAACAATCAGGTACTCGGGATGGTACGACAATGGCAAGAATTAATCTATAATAATCGTTATAGCCATATCGATCTAGCAGGAAGTCCAGATTTCGTAAAATTAGCAGAAGCTTATGGCGTGAAGGGACTTCGTGCAACGAATAAAGAGGAAGCGCGGATTGCATGGCAAGAAGCACTTGCTACACCGGGGCCGGTTCTATTGGATTTCGTTGTTAGTAAGACTGAGAATGTATATCCGATGGTTACTCAGGGTTCGACCATTGATCAAATGTTGATGGGGGATGAGTAATATGACTATGAGACATACGATTTCTATACTTGTGAATGACCAACCTGGTGTACTACAGAGAGTTTCTGGACTTTTTGGTAGACGAGGGTTCAATATTGAAAGTATTACAGTAGGTCAGTCTGAAGAAGTTGGTTTATCACGTATGGTCATTGTGACACTGGGTGATGAACACACGCTTGAACAGATCGAGAAACAGTTGTACAAGTTGATTGATGTTATTAAGGTTATTAATCTAGGTTCTAAACCGATGGTAGGTCGCGAACTTGCTCTAATTAAAGTAAAAGCTGAAACGTCTGAACGTCCGGAGATTCTTGGAGTGGTAGATACGTTTCGTGCATCGGTTGTTGATATTGGCTCAAATAGTCTAATTGTTCAAGTTATTGGGGATTCTAGCAAGATTGATGCTATGATTGAATTATTAACACCTTATGGAATTCGTGAGCTATCGCGAACTGGAGTTACGGCAATGACTCGTGGTAATGCTTAGTATATTTATGGAATAAATGAGATACCCACTTATAAAGAGCGGGTGTTTGAGAGATTCAAGTGAATGAATGGTTTGGATCTTTGATACACCCGTTCTTTTAAAAAAATGAAGAGGGTTCTTTTAAAATTAAAGGAGGACTTATAAAATGGCAGTTACAACTTATTATGAAAAAGATGCAGATTTGAACGTATTGAAAGGAAAAACAGTAGCGGTAATTGGTTATGGTAGCCAAGGACATGCACAAGCACAAAACTTGCGTGATAGCGGAGTGAGTGTAGTTATCGGTCTTCGTGAAGGTAAATCTTTCAACAAAGCAAAAAATGACGGTTTTGAAGTTCTTTCCGTAGCTGAAGCAACTCGTCGTGCCGATGTTATTCAAATCCTTATGCCTGATGAAACACAAGCTTCTGTATACAACAATGAAATCGCACCCAATCTTAAATCAGATGCAACGTTGATGTTCTCACACGGATTTAACGTTCATTTTGGACAAATTATTGCTCCAGCAGGAAATGACGTACTTCTAGTAGCACCTAAATCACCTGGTCATATGGTTCGTCGTACTTATGAAGAAGGATTTGGCGTTCCTGGATTGATTGCAATCGAGCAAGATGCAACAGGTAAAGCGAAAGAAATCGGATTAGCTTATGCTAAAGGAATTGGTTGTACACGTGCAGGAGTTATTGAAACTTCTTTCCGTGAAGAGACAGAAACAGATCTATTCGGAGAACAAGCAGTTCTATGTGGTGGAGTTACAGCATTAATTAAAGCAGGATTTGAAACTTTGACTGAAGCTGGTTATGCACCTGAAATGGCTTACTTCGAATGTTTACACGAAATGAAATTGATCGTGGACATGATTTATGAAGGTGGAATGGCAAGTATGCGTGATTCTATCTCGAACACAGCTGAATATGGCGATTATGTTACAGGCCCACGCGTAATTACTGACGAAACGAAAAAAGCAATGAAAGCTGTATTGACAGATATTCAACAAGGTAAATTTGCTCGTGACTTTATTCTTGAGAATCAATCAAACAATGCCTTCATGAATGCAACACGTCGTAATGAAGCTAATCATCCAATTGAAGTAGTTGGATCTCAACTTCGCGAAATGATGCATTGGATCAAAAAATAAATCTCATAATCAAAAAATGAGATCAGGTTCTTCCACAACCTTATGCTTTAAGGCGTTGGAGGGATAAAGTAAAGAAGGTATTCCAATGCGGTCGTGCACAATTGCGTGATCCGCATTGGATATTTTTATTAGATTTGTATATATGTTAAGGAGGTGCGGTCATGCGGAAAATTTATATTTTTGACACCACACTAAGGGATGGGGAACAATCTCCAGGTGTAAACTTGAATACTCGTGAAAAGGTAGAAATTGCATATCAACTGGAGAAACTAGGTATCGATCGGATGGAAGCAGGCTTTCCTGCAGCATCCCCTGGGGATCTTGCTGCGGTTAATGCTGTGGCCAGAGCTGTTAAGAATGTGTCTGTTATCGGACTTAGTCGCTCTCGCGAAACAGATATTGATGCTGTTCGTGAAGCTCTTAAGGGTGCTCAAGATCCATGCATTCACATTTTCCTAGCGACCTCACCCATTCATAGAAAGCATAAACTACGGATGGAAAAGGCACAGGTTCTTGAAACTGCACAATCTGCTCTAAGATATGCTAGTAAGTATTTCTCAAAGATAGAATTTTCCCTTGAAGATGCGGGACGTACTGAATATGATTTCATGGCTGAGATGGTTGGCATGGCAATCAAAGAAGGCGCCTCTGTTGTTAACATTCCAGATACAGTCGGTTATTTGAATCCTTCCGAGTATGGTGCGATATTCAAGTTCTTGAAAGAGAATGTTCCTGATATTGAAAAGGTTCAATTGAGCGCGCATTGTCATAACGATCTCGGCATGGCAACGGCCAATACATTAGCGGCTATTCAGAATGGTGCAGACCAAATTGAAGGTACGATTAATGGGATTGGTGAACGTGCTGGGAATACAGCTATTGAAGAAATCGCGATGGCTCTAGCGACACGAGAGCCATTCTTTAATGCGACGACATCACTTCGTCTAACTGAGATCGCTCGGACTAGTCGTTTAGTTAGTAAGCTTACAGGAATGGTTGTTCCAGGCAACAAGGCCATTGTTGGAGCGAATGCCTTCGCACATGAATCAGGAATTCATCAGGATGGTATGCTTAAAGAGAAGACGACTTATGAAATCATGACACCTGAATCGATTGGGCTGAAAGAGAGTAAACTCGTTCTAGGGAAACACTCAGGCCGCCATGCTTTTCGTGAAAAGTTGATTGATTTAGGATTTGAGATGGATGATGAGCCGTTAAATGAAGCTTTTGCTAAATTTAAAGACCTTGCTGATAAGAAAAAAGAAGTATCAGATGATGATTTACTTGCTCTTCTAGAAGAGAAGCTTGTAGATACAATAGAAGTATTCAAGCTTGAAACGTTATATGTAACATACGGAAATGAGTCAGTTCCTACTGCAAAAGTCCGTATTGTGAAAGAACAAGATCAAGTGATTGTTGAGGAAGCAGAAGGTAATGGGTCTGTGGATGCAATATATAATGCAATCGATAAGGCAACTCAAGAAGAAGTGACTCTTTCTGATTATTCTATTAAATCTGTTTCACATGGTAAGGATGCGCTTGGTGAAGTACATGTATTACTCACTCAGAATGATGTCTCTGCACAGGGTCGTGGACTTAGTACGGATATATTGGAGGCAAGTGCTCGTGCCTATGTTGATGCAATAAATCAATTGCTTGAGAAACGTAAAACATTTAGTAATCGTGAAAATGTGAATTTTTAATAATAGAGTTTCAATATGTAAAACTTTAAAAGAGTGCAGGACTGTCATGATTCATCATGAACAGTATCTGCATTTTTTAATCTTTATAGGTATAGACTATCAAAGTCATAGATTCTATATCTTTGTCAAATCAATAGAAAGTATGATAAAACAATATATAGGTGAAATGAAACAGTGCAGATGATAAAAAAGGAGCGATATTGATGTCAGAAGTTAAAAAAATAGCCGTTATTTCTGGAGATGGAATAGGACCTGAAGTTGTTGCAGAAGCTGAAAAGGTATTGAAGCGTACAGAAGAGTTATTTGGGTATTCTTTTGAAACTGAGCATGCATTATTTGGTGGCATTGCGATTGATCAATTAGGAACTCCACTTCCACAAAATACATTAGATATTTGTAAGAAAGCGGATGCTGTTTTACTTGGAGCTGTTGGAGGACCTAAATGGGATAACAATCCCAGCGATCTACGTCCAGAGACAGGGTTGCTTGGCATTCGTAAGGAACTTGGACTTTTCTCGAATCTTCGTCCAGCTGTCGTTTTTGACTGTTTGAAGGATGCTTCAACACTGAAGCCAGAAGTTCTTGAAGGTACCGACTTGATGGTTGTTCGTGAATTAACTGGTGGTATATACTTTGGAGAGAAATTTAGACGCCAAAGTCCAAATGGTGAGGAAGCTGTTGATACATGTTCTTATAATGTGATGGAAGTAGAACGGATTGTTCGGCAAGCGTTTGAAATTGCGCAGAAAAGACGTAAAAAGCTTGCATCGGTAGATAAAGCAAATGTTCTTGAAACATCTCGTCTATGGCGTGAAGTTGTAAATCGTGTAGCTGCGGATTACCCAGATGTAGAATTAGAGCATGTTCTGGTAGATAACTGTGCTATGCAATTGTTACGTCGTCCATCTAGCTTTGATGTTATTGTTACAGAGAACATGTTCGGTGATATCTTGAGTGACGAAGCAGCTATGTTAACAGGATCTATCGGAATGTTATCATCAGCTTCCATGGGAGAAGGAAGTTATGGCTTGTTTGAACCCGTACACGGTTCTGCACCAGATATTGCTGGACAAGGAATCGCCAATCCGATTGCGACTATCTTGTCACTTGCATTGATGTTCCGTTTAACATTTAATTATGCGGATGCTGCTGATTCTATTGAAGCTGCTGTATCTGAAGTATTGAACGCTGGTCATCGTACTAGTGATATCGCTGTAGATAAGAGTAAAGCGATTAGTACTAGTCAAATGGGTGATTTAATCCTGGCTGCAATGAAAAAATAATCAAATTAAGATGATAATAATATAACTATCGAATAATCTTGACTTTGATTAAACCGAATGATACCATGAATCTTGTTCAAATTTTGTGGGAATCAACGTAATTTTTGATAACTTGAAAATATGCGACCATATATAAATCCCCTTTATCTTGCTATTGAATGCAGGTTAAGGGGGATTTTTGTTAAAAAGAGGAATTGTTATCTATTTGAACGAATATTTTATAGGACGAATGACGAAATTGAGGAGGGTGAACGATAATGAGTTTTTGCTGTGGAGCGAGTATGGTTGGTACAAGGGGGACTCTAAAGCATTATCGCACTCAAGTCCATAATGTTCCCCTGTTAGTGTGCCCGGTTTGTCATCGGGTAGAGGTTCATTATAAAGTTGAGAATGAATACGAAATCCTTGCAGAATATGCACATGGTGATGGTGCATTCGAAGTTGATTTTCAAGATTATGTGACAGATGATGAAGAAGCAATATTTGAGAATGTCGTGAACTGTGAAACAGAGGACCCCAACAGTATCGTTCAAAGCCAGATTGATATGGCCTTGGATCTACTTGGTATTGCGAAGCAACTTGAAGATGAGAAGTGGGAAAGAGAACTTAAGACAAGACTTGCAGTAATGAGTCAACGCAAAATTCGACTTCAACATAAATCGTAACATTATTATTTAAAATATAGATCTTTATTAAGGCTTGCGCATTGTGCGGAAGCCTTTTTTTCTGATTTAATGTAAATTTTTTGAAGCAACCCTTTATCTTCTCTTTTTCGACACTTTCTCCGATTGACGTTATTCCTATAGATTGTCTATGATTAATATATGAAAATATCTGGAAAAAATAAAGTATAAAAGTTACTTGCTTGTCCATCATTCTGGGGAAAAAGGAGAATTGAGATGAGTGAAATCCAAGAAAAATTATTGAAATCCCTTCAAGATTTCCAGTCAACACAACTGGTTAAGGATAAATATGAGAATATTTTAGAACATCTAGATAGTGGGATTATTCTTTTTAATAGTTATGGGATGCTAACATTTATTAATGTACAAATGGCCAGACTACTTGGAATTTCTCGTTCTTCTTTAATTGGATGCTCAATAACTGAGATATTAAGACATGCTCAATTAGGTCGCTCAAACAAGAGGAAGTTACTACGAATTTACAAGGAAACGATCTTTCAACGCAAAGGGCATCATGAATTTTGCGATGAACGTGGACGTCATTGGCTTCTTTCAATAACGTATGGAGATCAAATGGATGGGGATTACTTAATAAGTGCTAAGGATGTATCTGATTATAAATTAATAGAAGAGACCGCATATCAGAATGACAAGTTAGCCATGTTAGGTAAAATTTCTGCTTCAATTGCACATGAGATTAGAAATCCATTAACTGCTATACGAGGATTCATACAATTATTACGACCTCATTTACTACAGATTGGTAAAGATGAATATGCCAGAATAATATTAGCAGAAATCGATCGAGCCAATGACATCATTAGTGAATTCCTGAATTCATCAAAACCATCAGCACCTCAAACAACGATTATCAATGTCTCTTCGTTATTGAAGGAAACAGTCCTATTAACAGAGAGTGAAGCGTTAATGAAAGGTTGTCAAATTGTATTGTATGAGCCTGATGAATCGACTTATATTTCGGTTGATGTAAAACAAATTAAGCAAGTCATTCTTAATATTATCAAAAATGCTATGGATGCCATCGAAGAAATTGGACATGATGATGCTGGAATAATCGAAATACATATCGAGGAAGTACACAAAAGTGTGAGAATTCATATAAGAGACAATGGAAATGGGATGGATAATAACACATTGTCGAGATTGTTTGATCCCTTTTTTACAACTAAGGAGAGTGGAACAGGATTGGGCCTCTCTGTTAGTTATCGTATTATTAAAAATCATGGAGGGGTTATTTCTGTAGAGAGTGAACTAGGCAAAGGAACACAATTTATGATTACATTGCCTTTTACTAAATTCAAACATTAATTCAAGTAACATTCTGTCAAATTTCACTTCTATTATTGATCCAGCTCCTCTTTACTTTCATAAGATGAAACATCGTCAGTTGAATGATATAATCATAGATGTTATTGTTTCATAATGTGAGTATAAGTAATTAGAATTGTAAACGGTTACTAGAGGAGATGGATGTAATGGAAATTCAACAAATTCAAGAACTTGCTAATAAAGTGAAGGCCAATATTAGTCAAGTAATCGTTGGAAAAGAAGATGCAGTCGAGTTACTCCTGACAGCTATAATAGCTTCAGGACATGTGCTTCTAGAAGATGTTCCTGGAACAGGGAAAACATTATTAGCGAAAACGTTATCAAATTCAATGGAATGTTCATTTCAACGGATTCAGTTCACTCCAGACTTATTACCTTCTGACTTAACAGGTATACATTTCTATAATCAAAAAGAGGGAGATTTTGTCTTCCGCCCGGGTCCATTATTTGCGAATATGGTTTTGGCTGATGAGATAAATCGAGCAACCCCTCGAACACAAGCAAGTCTACTTGAATGTATGGAAGAACGTCAAATAAGTGTGGATGGTGAAACTCATATTCTTGGGCGTCCCTTTATTGTTATAGCTACACAGAATCCAATAGATAATCAAGGTACATTCCCCCTACCGGAAGCACAGATGGATCGGTTTATGTTAAAAATGAAATTAGGTTATCCTTCTGAGAATGAGGGGGTTGAAATATTGAAGCGTACAACCACTTCTGAGAGTTTCTCCAAATTGACTTCTGTTGTCACTCAGCAGGAGATTGTAGAAGCGCAGTCATCGTATATGGCAGTAAAGGTTCAGGATGATCTCCTTCATTATATTATTCAGATTGCGGAAGCAACAAGAAAACATTCGGATATATCGTTAGGAGTAAGCCCACGAGGAACTCAAGCCTTAGTTCGAGCAGCACAAGCTTTTGCAGCAGTAAGAGGCAGGGAATATGTTCTTCCAGATGATATCAAATATATGGTTCCAAGTGTATTATCCCATCGTCTAGTATTTAGAAATCGTCTTCAACAGCAGGAAGGAAGAGCGGAATCGCTCCTACAGGAAATACTGCTTCAGGTTCCCGTACCAAGCGAAGAACAATTAGAAAGCAGTGTGAAATAACCTATGGCCTTCGTATGGTTATGTTTTGCTGGGATATTGGTCGTCCTTATTCAAGGGCTGTTATTTGGGGTACCCGTGTTACGACGTATTTCTTATACACGTCATTTGAACAAGGATCATTGCTATGCTGGTGATTCCTTAGAAATGATAGAGGTCATTTTAAATGAAAAAAGGTTACCCGTTATATGGCTTCGCCTAGAGGCTATGCTACCTGCAAGCTTTTCATTTCTATCCCGAGAGGTCATGCAGATCAGCAAAGGCAGTATATATCAGAATCATAGAAGTGTCTTTACACTCAAACCCTATAGTAAAATTACAAGATATCATCCATTCATTGCTCAGAGCCGAGGCGTGTATAATTTAGAGACGGTATCTATGTCAGGCGGTGATTTATTCGGGTTATTCTCCAACACGAAGTTAGTGCCTATGAATGCTTCGCTATGGGTCTATCCAAAGTTGCTGTCTATAGATGATATGCCTTCATCCTATCGAACTTGGCAGGGAGAATTAGAAGTGTCCCGATGGGTGGTAGAGGATCCATTTCTTATATTAGGTACGAGGGAATATTCAGGGAATGATCCGATGAATCGAATTCATTGGAAAGCAAGTGCGCGAACAGGACAACTACAAGTGTATAAACAAGGATATACGGCTGATCCCGAGGTCATTGTGTACGTTAACGTTCAAGTCAATGCGGAAATGTGGAATATGGTATCTGATCCAGATATGGTGGAGCGAGCGTTATCTTATGCTGCAACAACAGCTTCTTATCTCATTCAACAGGGGATGAGAGTGGGATTTGGGCATAATGCAATGCATGGTCAAAAATCCACTCAAGCCATACGTATCGAGCCTGGGTATGGGAAAGCCCATTTAGATGAAATTCTTAAGGCAATGGCAGAAGTTGAGATGAAATGTCTTCAGCCTTTTCAGCAATTTTTAAAAGACGAGCTAATCTTGCGAACTGAAGGAGAAACGTGGGATTACTTATTAATTACAGGTCATGTGTCTGAACAAATAGAAGAACAAATATGGCATCTTCGTTCTCGGGGCAATTCTGTCATGGTACTTCCAGTTCATGCAGAGATGTCATCAGGTAAGGAGGCCATCGCATGAGTATGAGAAGTATGCTAGGCAACTTGGGTAGAATATCAATGACTTTATTATTGGAAATGTTAGCTTTCTATGCTGTAATTCTAATTATTAGTCAGGTTATATTAGACCAATCCTCTTTGAATATAGTTGGATTGATGTGGATCGGTGGAATATTAGGGATTGCGATTTCACTTCTCTTAATGAAGAGTCGTCGATGGGTGAGATGGTTCTGCATTCTGCTTACAGGTGTAGTGATCCTAATGATCTCAGGGAATGGCAACACGAGCATAAGTGGTTGGATCATATGGTTATTGGTGATGATTGCCTCATTTAGGGGGAGTAGGCTTTCTACTCGAAATTGGAGAATAGCATTTCCTTTACAGTATCAATTAATAGGTATTGGATGCACATTGGTACTTTCCATGTTCTCTTCGAAACTGAACCCGGCTGCTATTGAGGCAGGTGTATTATATATGGCGGGTGTTATCTCGCTTTGTTCATGGTTACTTCGTATCAATGCTGTGCAGGTCGGAAAAGAAACACTAAATCATAGTATTCAACAAGGTCCGCTAAGAGGTTTTGCTAGAGTTAATCGTAAATGGAGTATCATCACTTTAGCATTCATATTGGTGTTTGGAGCATTTACGCAATTAAGCCAAGGTTTTTACTGGTTATGGAACCATTTTACAGATTGGCTGAATTCTATTTTATCCCGACCAACTGAGCCTACTAATGATAATATCAGCACTCAACCAGACATTATGCCAGATCTATTCCTGATGGATGGTGATCCGGTGAAAGAAACGGGTCCATCGATCTGGATGAATATGATGTATTGGATTGTCGGAGTAATCTTCGCATTGTTTGTTATATATGCTTTGTACAAGTTATTACGGTTGATAGCCTTAAAATTAGAAGCATTGTTTGCGAAGTTCGGGGAGAGGGTCGGATCATATCAGACTCAAGTAAGTGACAATATCTCTTTCATGGATAAAGTTGAGAAGATTGAGAATAAGCGACGTTTACGTCCATTATGGCGTAAGAAGAGCTCTCCACCTGAAGATATATACGGTCAAGTTCGTTATTATTACAAGAGTATGGTCAAAAATGCAATACAACAAGGCTTCGCCTATTCGAATTCGTATACGCCTAATGAAGTTGCTGACATGATTGAAACTTCGAAAGGGAAGGGAGTCATAACTAACACTTCTACAGTACAAGAGATGACTTCACTCTATAATGACGTCCGTTATGGAAATAAAAGAATTGACGAACGTCGAATACAGCATACTATTGAAGGCTGGATAAAGAGTAAATAGCGGATTGTGAACACTTGGAGACTAAATAATATAGCTCACTCTTTACATGGAGTTCTTCATTCAAGTATGATGAGTTAATATTGCGTAGTTGAGAGGAGTCAGATGTATGAAGATGAATCAATGTAAAATAGTAGATTGTACTATCCGTGATGGAGGCCTAGTTAACAATTGGGACTTCAGTGTAGAGTTTGTCCAAACGTTGTATGCTGGATTGAATAAAGCCGGTGTTGACTATATGGAAATTGGATATAAGAATTCTCCTAAATTACTTAAGGGCGCAGACCAAGCAGGTCCTTGGCGGTTCTTAGATGATGATTTCCTCCGAAAAGTCATTCCGCAAAAAGGAACTACGAAATTATCCGCTTTAGTCGATATTGGGCGTGTGGATGAGAATGATATTCTAGATCGTAAAGAGAGTATGCTTGATCTTATCCGCGTAGCTTGTTACGTAAAAGATGTGGACAAGGCTCTTCAACTCGTTCAAACATTCCATGATCGCGGATATGAGACTACATTGAACATCATGGCTCTATCTAATGTAATGGAGAATGAACTAATTGAGGCTTTTGAAATGATAAAGGATAGTGCCGTTGATGTTGTTTATATTGTGGATTCTTACGGAAGTTTGGATCATAAGGATATTGCATTCTTAGTAGAGAAATTCCAGAAGCATTTACCTAATAAACGTTTAGGTGTTCATGCACACAATAACCTTCAACTGGCATTCTCGAACACGTTGATTGCTTCAGAAGCTGGTGTTGAATTGTTAGATGCTTCAGTTTATGGAATGGGTCGTGCCGCAGGGAATTGCCCAACAGAGTTACTTGTATCACAATTAAAGAATACAACATACAACCTTCGTCCTGTGTTAGATGTGATTGAACAACTTATGATTCCTTTACGTGAGAAGGAAGAGTGGGGTTACATCATTCCTTACATGGTTACAGGAGCACTTGATGAACATCCGCGTTCAGCAATGGCTTTAAGAGCAACAGAAGACAAAGATAAATCGGGAGAATTCTATGATAAATTAATGTCACCAGAAGTAACAATTGAAAAGAAATAACTTATGGCGTATCAAATGAGAATATCATTTGATACGCCTTTTTATAAAATAGTTGCAATGATTCCATGATCATGATATATTACTTTTTGCCTTTATAATATTCTTCTGGTGGAGAATGAGGATAGCAACGGGACGTAGCTCAGCTTGGTAGAGTACCTGGTTTGGGACCAGGGGGTCGCATGTTCAAATCGTGTCGTCCCGATACGACCTTTCGCGGGTGTAGTTCAATGGTAGAACTTCAGCCTTCCAAGCTGATAGCGTGGGTTCGATTCCCATCACCCGCTTCATAAATTAAATTTCCAAGCCCTTGGTAATCCAAGGGTTTTTTCTTATTGTAAAAAGTATTTTTTTGTGAATAACATTCTAGAAGAAAATAAACATATAATAATAGAATTTCATCACATGGACTATTATCACAATTGGAATTGTAGTGAATTTCCATATCCTTGTTAAGGAGTAGTGATCAATGATGATGAATCAGAATTTAAATGATGTCTTGGCGTTTGCTTCGGTACTAGCTGTATTTGTGATGGCGGTTGTTCAACTTGTCAAAATAACAATAAGTGTCCCTAAGAATATTATACCTTTGGTAGGGGTAATCATTGGAATACTACTCGGAGTAGCATTTTACCCATTTACGGAGTTGCAGACAGTTGAACGTTTATGGGGCGGAGGCTTAGCAGGTTTATCAGCTACTGGCCTTTTTGAATTAGCTTTTAATAAAAGAGCAGGTAATACGTTAAAGGATAATGATGATGTGCCAACAAAATAGTTTCATTAATAATACTTGAAAATGTCCTAGAAGCTTGCCAGTAGATTCAATTATGCTATAATTGTTGTATATGATTGCTATGAATGAAATGCCATGATGGAGTAAAGTAAGCAGTACCTCTATACAGGGAGGAAGCGCCGTTTGATTGAGAGCGTTTCTATAGAAACAGGCTGTTGAAGTTCCCTCCGGAGCAGTTCCTTGAACTTAAGTAGAGGGTACCGGTTCACGATCCGTTACATCGTTTAAAGTGAGATAGTTATGCTTTGCTCAGTAATGATAAGAGATATTATGGAGCCAGATGCATGACTTCTAACAAGGGTGGTACCACGGTCTTTTCGTCCCTTTTTTCGGGAGGAAAGGCCTTTTTTGTTTGAAATATACTGAAAACAATGAATTAAGGGGGCTTGAAAGGCTATGAAAGCAAGATTAGAAGCTTTGAAGAATGAGGCACTAGCCCAGTTACAAGAGGTGACCGGACCAGAAAGCCTGAATGATCTTCGTGTGAAATACTTAGGCAAGAAGGGTGCATTGACTGAGATTTTGCGTGGAATGGGTACTTTAAGTGCAGAAGAAAGACCATTGATTGGTCAAGTTGGTAATGAGGTTCGTGCAGCTATTGAGAATGTCATTGAGGCGAAACAGAATGCTTATCAAAAGGAAGAAACAGAGAAAAGGTTGCAAGCTGAGAAAGTTGACGTGACGTTACCTGGTCGAAGCATGCCTCAAGGGGGCATTCATCCACTAAATAAGGTTATTCAAGAAATTGAGGAAATATTCATTGGCATGGGATACAGTGTTGCAGAAGGACCAGAAGTTGAAACCGATTATTATAACTTTGAAGCACTTAATCTTCCAAAAGATCATCCAGCCCGTGATATGCAAGATACCTTTTACGTTACAGAAGAATTGTTAATGCGCACACAGACTTCTCCAGTGCAGATGCGTACGATGCAGAGCATGAATGGAAAATCTCCTGTCAAAATAATCTGTCCTGGTAAAGTTTACCGACGTGATGATGATGATGCGACACACTCCTTCCAGTTCAATCAGATCGAAGGTCTTGTGATCGGTGAGAACATTCGTATGAGTGATCTTAAGGGGACATTACAGCAATTCTCACAAGAAATGTTTGGACCACATACACAAATTCGACTTCGCCCAAGTTTCTTCCCATTTACCGAGCCAAGTGCTGAAGTAGATGTAACCTGTGTGAAGTGTGGTGGAAGTGGATGCCGTATGTGTAAACAGACAGGTTGGTTAGAAATTCTAGGTTGTGGTATGGTACATCCGAAAGTATTGCTAGCAGGTGGCTATGATCCAGAGAAATATAGTGGATTTGCATTCGGTATGGGTGTGGAACGTATTGCGATTTTAAAATATGGTATTGACGATATTCGTCATTTCTACAATAGTGATATGGCTTTCTTGAAACAGTTCGCTAGGATCTAATTTGGAAGAAGAAAGGGGATCATCATGAAGGTATCTATGGAATGGCTGAAAGATTACGTTGCATTAGAGAACGTAGTGGCTGAGGAGTTAGCAGAACAAATTACACGTGCAGGTATAGAAATAGATGAAGTAGAGAATCGCAATAAAGGCGTAGATAAGATCGTTGTTGGTTATGTAGTGAGTAAGGAGAAGCACCCTGATGCTGACAAATTGAATGTATGTATTGTCAATGCAGGTCAGGAAGAAGAGTTACAGATCGTGTGTGGTGCTAAGAATGTCGATGTGGGCCAAAAGGTTCCGGTTGCGCTGATTGGTGCTAAAATGCCAGATGGCATGCAGATTAAAAAGGCGAAGCTTCGTGGAGTACTATCACAAGGAATGATCTGTTCTGCCAAGGAATTGGGACTTAATGATAAGTTACTTCCAAAAGCCCAACAGGAAGGAATACTAGTCCTACCTGATGCTGTAGAGATTGGCACACCGATTAGTGATGTGCTTGGTTTAGATGACTATGTGCTTGAGTTCGATCTTACACCTAATCGTTCGGACTGCTTAAGTATACACGGTGCAGCATATGAAGTTGGAGCTATTCTAGGACGTGAAGTTCATATTGCTAATCCTATAAATGAGACTCATGAAATAAGCGATGCGGCTTCTAATCATATTGCAGTTCATATTAGTACTCCAGAATGTTGTAATCATTATGCGGCTCGATATATTTCGGGAGTGAAGATCACTTCATCACCGCAGTGGATGCAGAATCGTCTTATGGCTGCGGGGGTGCGTCCCATTAATAATATCGTAGATATTACGAATTACGTCATGCTTGAATATGGTCAACCACTTCATGCCTTTGATGCAGATAAGTTGCATAATGGTTCGATTGATGTGCGACTTGCAAAAGCTGGCGAAACGTTGATTACGCTAGATGGACAAGAACGTAAGTTGGAACCACATATGCTTCTTATTACCGATGGCGTAAAACCCGTAGCGTTAGCAGGAGTTATGGGTGGAGCGAACACAGAAGTGACAGAACAAACAGTGAATATCTTGTTGGAATCGGCTCATTTTGATGGTGGGGTCGTTCGTAAAACATCTCGTCAATTAGGTCTTCGTTCAGAAGCGAGTCTACGGTTTGAGAAGGAAGTTGATCAAGGTGCGATTATTCCTGCGTTGAACAGAGCTGCTGCACTTATAGAACGATATGCAGGTGGGGAAATACATCAAGGTATTGTAGAATCTGTAGGTGCTCCTATTGAAGAAGTAATCATTGCATTGAGTCTAGATAAATTGAATCGGATTCTAGGTACGGAATTATCGATGTTGGAAGTAAAGACGATATTTGATCGTCTACATTTCGATTGTGCAGAAACGGCTCATGGGGTTATCGATGTCAGTGTTCCAACTCGCCGCGGTGATATTACTAGTGATGTTGATCTTATGGAAGAAATTGCAAGACTTTACGGATATGATAATATCCCGACGACTCCGATTGAAGGTCCTACAACACCAGGAGCATATAGTAAGCCGCAAGCCTTACGTCGTGATATTAGAAGATTGTTAGCGAATGGTGGATTGCAGGAATTAATTAGCTATTCTTTCACTCATCCAGATCTAACAGGTATATTCCCTATATTATCGAAAAATAATAACCCAGTTAAGCTGTCTATGCCTATGAGTGAAGAACGTAGTGTATTACGTACAAGTATTATTCCTCAATTACTAGATGCTGCAACTTATAATGTGAATCGGAAGCATCCAGATTTAGCATTGTTTGAAATAGGGAGTATCTTCTTATCCAAGGAAAAAGTTTTGACTACACAGCCAAAAGAGCTACCGGTGCTATCTTTACTACTAAGTGGTAATATAGGGCAGAAGCAATGGAATGTGAATCCGGTGAAGGCGGATTTCTTCGATCTGAAGGGAACGCTCGAAACATTATTTAATTTCCTTGGACTACAAGACGCGATCACTTATGTAGCCAATCAGCCTGAAGGTTATCATCCCGGACGTTCAGCATCAATCTATCTAGAGAACAATAGTGGTGGGAAAATCTTATTAGGTTCACTAGGTCAGGTGCATCCTCAATTACAACTTGATCGTGATTTAGAAGATACGTATGTTGCTGAAATCTTGCTACAACCTCTGTATGATTACACTAATTATGAGGTGAAATATCAGGAATTACCGAGATACCCCTCTGTGGAGCGTGATATAGCTGTAGTTGTAGAGGCTAATATTGAAGCAGGAGCACTTCTATCGAAGATCCGCGAAGTAGCAGGTGGATTACTACAGACTGTACAGGTATTTGATGTATTCACAGGAAGCAAATTAGGTGAGAACAAGAAGAGTATCGCCATTTCACTTGTATACCGCCATCAAGAGCGTACATTAACCGATGAAGAAATTACGACGGTGCATGCTACAGTAGTAACGGCATTGGAACAATCTTTTGCTGCGGAATTAAGAAAATAGAAGGAATAGAACATAGTCACATCGAATCCTTAGACATAAAGATTTGATGTGACTTTTTTTCCTGAAGGAAAACTGATAAAATTTACTTGCTTCATCAAGCATAAACGCCTTCGACGTCCTTATAAGGACGGTAAGTGTTTAAGCGAGAAATATAAGTCATAAAGTATAGCGTAAAACTTATACTTTCTTACATTTCAAAATAAATAAGACATCTAAGAGTCAACACACATATGAAGGAGGGAACAACAGTGAATTTACCCGATCGTAATAGCGTTACCGTGGAAATCTACGGGACTTCTTATAAAATTGTTGGAAGTAGTTCTGACTATATGAAAAAGATTGCGTTATATGTCGACGAACGAATGAATACTATTTCTAAGAATCACTCCCGGTTGGATACGCCAAAAATTGCGGTTCTCGCTGCTGTACATATGGCTGAAGAAGCTATCCAAATGCAGGAAGTCCGCAATGAGTTAAAGATGCTTACTGGTGAGCGGAGCGAACTGAAATCGGAGATTGTACAACTTCAAGAGAGTCGTGCTGAACAGGGGAAGCAACTTATTAGTCAGCAAGAGCAGTTCGCTATAGCGATGAAGGATAAAGAGGAACTTCAAGCCGAGTTCATGCGTGTGAAATCTGAATTAGAGAAACAACTTGATCATAACAAGTCTTTGCTTAGTCAAGAGACACTTAAGAATCAACAACTAACAGACAACCATAATAATCAAGAGAATAAGCACAAACAATCCCTTCAGGATGTGGAGAAGAAATTAAACGACCTTCGAAATAGCAATGCTCAACTACAATCGAAGTTGAGTCAAGCCGAGAAGGGCCTGAAAGATGCCCAAGAAACTCATGTACAATTGAATGAGAAACATAAACAATCCCTTCAAAGAGAACAAACTTCGAAGGATGAACAAGCTACCCTACAAAATCAGGTTGTCAAATTAAATCATGATGTTAATACGTTGCAAGCAAACTTAACGCAATCGGAAACGAAATGCCAGAGTATTCAAAAGTCTCTTGATGAGCAAACGGCTTCGTCCCGTAAACTTGAAGGAGAAGTAAATAAGTTACTGGCAGAAGTGAAATCATGGAAGATGTTAGCAGATACAAGGAACAAAGAAATTGCTGATTTAGAACAACGTATTGTAGAGACGAATGAACAGAATGAGACACTTGAAGTTGGGATGAAACAACTTCATGATGAATTAAGCATCATGAAAGAGCAAGTTGTGTTAGAACTTAATAGCCGTCAGTCAGCTGAGAGTGAATTACTGCATCTTCAGCAACAGTACGAGGAAGTACAAGAGGCGTATCGTAATACACAGAAGCGTGACGAGGACGCTAGATTAGAGATTGTTATGTTGACCGAGGAAAAGGCAGAGAGGGAACGATTATTGAATGAGTTACAGGTGAAAGTAACAGAAACAGCTGTACTCGAAGCAACGAAACAAGAAGAGCTTAATGCCGTGCGGCGTTCTCTTGAGAACTATAAGGAACAATATCAGCAAATGGAAAGTCAACGTTTAGGATGGGTCGAAGAGGAACAGAAGCTGAAGGAGGAACTCGAACTTTGGCAACAGGAGATCGCAGCCACAGAGCAGAAGAAAGAAGAACTTCGTTCAGGAAAAGAAACCGTCGATCTAGAATTGCGTGAAATTGGAGAATCCTTTGAGTTAATGGCTCATCAATATCGACTTTTACAGGTGGAATATGATATGCAACTAGAACAGGCAAAACAGTTTAAAGAAGATCATTCCAAGCTTGATGAAGAGTATAGAAAATTGCAAACGGAATATAATGAGTGGATTGAACTGATTGAACAAGATTAATAGTGATAAAGACATAAATAAGATCCCCCATGTGAAGGAAGGACTAATCATGGGGGATTGTAGTATTTTATTCTACGATTAATTTAGATACCATACCACCGTGGCCGGTTCCGCAAAATACGGAGCAGATGATTTCATATTCACCTGTTTCATTGGGTGTGATAACTGCAGAAGCTTTTTTAGTGGATAGTTGAAGATTCAATCCAGGAATCATTACTCCATGATTACCTTCTTCATTCTCGAATACGATCTTTACAGGTACACCTTTTTTAATGTGATATTCTTGTTGGTCGAAGTTATAATTTACGGCCTTTATAACTATTTCCTCAGCTGGAGCAATTCCAGTGTCAGTAACCGCATCATTAGAGGAATTTGTGGAGGTTTCTTTTCCACCGCCGCAAGCAGTCAAGGCAATCAGTAATACACAACTCATAATAAATACAAGTGCTTTTCTCATATTCCGTTCTCCTTCAAAGACAATAATGTGACAAATATAGTAATATCATAGCTTATATAAACTATATTTGCACATTTTGATTTGAATGTTTAGTGAACAAAACGTATAAAAGAATGAAAGTTTATTATAGATTTTTATATTGTTTTCTTAATACAGGAAAGCCCCTGTTATAAACAGGGGCTAATCTGGAATGGATTCTCAAGATCGAAATAAAGAATCGATAAATGAGGGTCACACTTGATAAAGGAATTATCTATTCTCGCGAGCTGCATCATAAGGCGTTGCAACCGGTATGAAAAGGTCGATAATTCCAATGACCAGCGCAGCGAGTAAGGCACCTAGTACGGTTACTTCGACCCCGCCAACGATGAACTGGGCAATATAAATGACCACAGCACTCACTAGAAATCCAACGATTCCTCGACCGAACGGATTTATTCGTTTACCGAATATTCCCTCGATAACCCAGCTTAACAAGGCGATTACTAGAGCGAGTACAAGAGCGCTCCAGAACCCTCCAATTGAAAATTGTGGAACGATCCAACCCACAATCATTAATACAATTGCGGCTACAATGAATCTAACGACATGACCCAGGAAATGCATGTAACGGCCTCCTTTACACATGATCTCATTGTTATGCAAGAGTTATTGTGTTCAATTATGGGGAACTTATTCATATGAAGATTCATGAATAGCGAATTTGAAGTGCTTTCGTTATAATAAAGTGAAGATTGAAAGGAGTAGTGAACACTCTTGGATGACAAGATTTTACAGAAATTGGAATATCGCAAGGTATTAAATAAATGTTCAGGTTACACTCAGACAAGCATGGGTAAACAGATGGTTGAAGAACTTAAGCCTGTGACGAATATAGAAGCAGTAATACAACTATTGAAAGCTACAGATGAAGCCTATACGGTAGATCGGTTAAAGGGGACACCTCCATTTGGTGGGATTACCAATATTTCAGATGCCGTGAAGCGAGCACAGTTAGGAGGGACTTTGAATCCTCATGAATTACTTGCTGTGAGTAATACAACTTATGGATCTAGAAGAATTAAACGCTTCATTACGAACATCCACGAAGATGAAGAAGTGAATATTCTGAATGCACTTAGTGAAGGAATTTCAGAACAGAAAGTTCTTGAAGATGCCATTAAGTTATGCATAGATGATAGTGCCGAAGTTATGGACTCAGCAAGTTCAGAACTCGCACAAGTACGAAGAGAGCTGAGATCTGGTGAGATTCGTATTCGTGAGAAATTGGACTCGATGATTCGTTCGTCGTCAGTCTCTAAGATGCTTCAGGACCAACTTGTGACGATACGTGGGGATCGGTTCGTTATACCTGTTAAGGCAGAGTACCGGTCTCATTTCGGTGGAATTGTTCATGATCAATCGGGTTCGGGTGCAACACTCTTTATTGAACCAGAGGTTATTGTGGCAATGAACAATAAACTGAAAGAACTACATATGCGAGAAGAGCGTGAAATTGAAGTAATCCTGCAGAAATTAACAGCCCTTGTTGGTGATCAGGCGGACCTATTAATTATCGATATCGATCTGGTAGGTCAACTGGATTTCATATTTGCTAAAGCGCGATTAGCTCATGTAATGAAAGCAACGATGCCAACAATGAATGATCGTGGATACTTGAAGTTGAGAAAGGGAAGACACCCACTCATTCCTATGGATCAAGTTGTACCCATTGATGTGGAGTTAGGTAATTCGCATACTTCAATTATCGTGACAGGCCCTAATACAGGCGGGAAGACTGTGACATTGAAGACAATTGGACTATTAAGTTTGATGGCAATGTCAGGATTATTTGTACCAACAGAAGAAGAAAGCCAGTTATGTGTATTTGATGCCATCTTTGCAGATATTGGTGATGAACAAAGTATCGAACAGAATTTGAGTACATTTTCTAGTCATATGACTAACATAATTCGGATATTGAAGCAGATGACACCCAAGAGCCTTATTTTACTTGATGAAGTAGGTGCTGGGACAGATCCAGCGGAAGGATCAGCTCTTGCAATTTCTATTCTAGAGCATATCCATCGATATAACTGTAGGATGGTCGCCACGACACATTACAGTGAGTTAAAGGCTTATGCTTATGAACGTAAAGGTATTATTAATGCGAGTATGGAATTTGACGTAACTACGTTGAGCCCAACTTACCGTTTACTCGTTGGCGTACCCGGCAGGAGTAATGCATTCGCTATTGGTGAACGATTAGGATTACCGCAGAATATATTAGACTACGCTCGGGGTGAAGTGAAGGAAGAAGATATGCGGGTCGAGCATATGATTGCCTCTTTAGAAGAGAATCGACACCGTGCTGAGGATGAACGAGTAGAAGCTGAGAAGCTACGAATGGAAATGGAAGTATTAAGAAGTACGCATCAACGGGAACTTGCGAAGTTGGAACAATCGCGTGATAAGCTTCTGGAGAAAGCGGAAATTAATGCCCAAGAAATAATTGATAAAGCTCGTTTAGAGGCAGAAAGAATTATTTCTGAATTACGGGAGCTTGCGATGGCTGAAGGTGCCTCGGTCAAAGAACATAAGTTGATCGCAGCGCGTAAACAATTGGATGATGCGGAACCCAAACAGCGAAAGAAAAGCACAGCAAAGAATCAAATTAAAGTTCGAACAATTGAGGCCGGGGACGAGGTAAGGGTATATAGCCTCAATCAAAAGGGACATGTTGTAGAGCTAACTGGAAACAAAGAAGCACTTGTACAATTAGGAATAATGAAAATGAAGGTAAGTCTAGATGATTTAGAACTCTTAAGTGCTAACAAGTCTGATAAACCGCAAATCAAGAAGCAAGTTACAATGGTTAAGCGTACTCGAGATGAGAATGTACGAACAGAATTGGATCTACGAGGGGACAATCTGGAAGAAGCGTTGATGGAGGTAGATCGTTTCATTGATGAAGCTTTCTTAGGGAATCTAGGTCAGGTCTATATTATTCATGGTAAGGGTACAGGGATATTAAGAAGTGGTATTCAAGAGTATCTTCGTAAACATAAACATGTCAAAAACTATCGTTTAGGTAATTATGGTGAAGGTGGGAATGGTGTAACGGTAGCTGAGTTGCATTAATACACAGCAGTAGGAGGATTATGCCTATGAAAAATTTGGCGCGCATATTATTTGTCGCTGCTGTTCTGTTTTTTGTAGCGGGTATTATTTATTTGAAGAATAGCTAGGGGGACAATAACATGGAAACAACAGTATGCCCGTGGTGTCAGACGGAAATTGTATGGGATGAAGAATTAGGTCCTGAATCTGAATGTCCGCATTGCCAGAATGAATTGAATGAATATCGTACACTCAATATAGATATTGATACAGAAGAGGATGAGTTAGCTACACCTAAATTGTCTCATACGTATGATGAACCAACGTCGATCGAACCATTCTGGGAGCAGGATATCATCAATGCTCCTGTAGCATTTCGTGCACTTGATAAATATGAGAGCAGTCATGATTTGATGAATTATGAAGAGATGGTTGAAAAGGTATTAGACCAACAAGAAGAAGTTCCAGAATGCCCTATCTGTCACGAATATATGTTGCTTACGGGTCAGCAGCAGATAACGGATTCTAATTTCCAACCGACTAAGGTATCCTTTCTCCAGTCAGCTGTCCTGCAACCACCTTTTACAGTAGATATCTATGTATGTTCTGGTTGTTTTCATGTCCATAATACACTATGTGAAGCAGACCGTTTAAGACTCATTGAAGGGTTAAGTAAGTAGGATATTAATTGATTTATTTCGTACAAGCTTAGGTGGAGCGGTTTATCTATGCATAAACATAAAAATATTGTAATATATGTATTAATCTCTTTTCTGCGGGTATATCCATTGTAACATTATCAGTGCCCACGAAAAGCAAGCACTGGAGGCTGACTTATGAAGGAACTTAATGACTTAAAGTTAAAGGTATTGGACCTGTTGAAAGAAGATGCTAGAAGAACACCGATTTTGATGGCTACGATGATAGGTGCTACTGAGGCAGAAATCGTAACAGCGATAAATGAACTTGAAAGTGATCATGTCATTGTGAAATATGCTGCCGTTGTAAATTGGAGCAAGGTCGAAGATGAGAAAGTGACAGCGTTAATTGAGGTTCAGATTACCCCTGAACGTGGACGTGGGTTTGAGGGAATTGCTGAACGAATATATTTATATCCTCAAGTGAAATCTGTTTATTTAATGTCTGGCGCGTATGATTTGCTAGTTGAAGTTGAAGGACATGACTTAAGAGAAGTAGCGAACTTCGTATCCGAGAAACTTTCGACAATCGATTCAGTTCTTTCTACGAAAACTAACTTTATTCTAAAAAAATATAAACAAGCTGGGATTATATACGAGGATCAAGAAGTTGAACCCCGTCTTATGATCTCACCATGAAGGAGTGAATGTGATGATCTTGAATGAAGAGGGTGCACAAGTGCAGAAGAAATCAATGGAGTCTTATTTAGCACCGCTCGTTAGAGATATCGCTCCCTCGGGCATTCGTAAGTTTTTTGACCTTGTATCTGCAAATAAAGATATTATTACACTGGGTGTAGGTGAGCCTGACTTTGTGACACCATGGCATGTACGTGAAGCTTGTGTGTATTCATTAGAGCGGGGACGGACCGGATATACATCTAATGCAGGAACACCTGAACTTCGAGAAGCTATTGGTCAATATTTATATGATAGTTTTAATGTCGCATATGAGCCCTCCAACCAGATATTAGTCACCGTAGGGGGGAGTGAAGCAATAGATCTAGCTCTTAGGGCATTGATTGTCCCAGGTGATGAGATACTTATTCCAGAGCCATGTTATATTTCCTATTCGCCGATCACAACTATCGGTGGGGGAATCCCTATTGGTATTGAGACAAATGCTGAGAATGGATTTAAACTAACAGCCGAGGGGCTAGAAGCGAAGATAACTCCGAAATCGAAGATATTAATGTTATGTTATCCAAGCAATCCGACAGGAGCAATCATGACATATGAGGATTGGTTGCCTATTGCTAAAGTGATTGAGAAACATGATCTCATTGTTATTTCAGATGAAATTTATGCAGAGCTTACGTATAGTGACAGTAAACATGTTAGTTTCTCCTCCATTCCGGGAATGAAAGAACGTACTTTACTGGTGAGTGGATTCTCTAAAGCCTTTGCTATGACAGGCTGGAGAATGGGTTATGTATGTGCACATGAGGACTTTATTGCAGCTATGTTGAAAATACATCAATATACAGTTATGTGTGCTCCTGTGATGGGCCAAGTGGCAGCTTTAGAAGCTTTGACCAATGGATTAAGGGAAAAAGATCGCATGGTAGAATCCTACAACCAACGCAGACGACTGATTGTTCAAGGTTTCCGTGATATTGGACTAGATTGTCATGAACCACAAGGGGCTTTTTATGCATTCCCTAGTATTCAAGAAACAGGGCTCTCATCCGATGAATTCGCACAAAGATTGCTCGTCGAAGCTAAAGTTGCAGCTGTTCCAGGCAATGTTTTTGGACTTGGAGGCGAAGGTTTTCTTCGTTGCTCATACGCAACATCAGTAGCTCAACTAAGCGAAGCATTAGAAAGAATAGGCGGTTTTGTTGATCACTTGAAAAAGGGATAGAACCATATAAAATATTATTTTTTATTTTTACAAAAAAATCACTGTTTCTAACAATGAGATATGCTATAATTTCCCTTTGTAAGCAAATATGAACTATCTAAGGAGGGATTTGAATTGTTTTGTGCTGATTATGACATACCCACATATCGGGGAAGTAATATCGCCGAAGGGAACCGTAATAAATGGTCATGCGAAACGATTGACTCTTTAGAAAGAGAGTTTACGTTGAAAGATGAGATTAGTCTTCTCCGTAAACAGATGGAACAACTATTCGTTCAAGAGCAATCGTTCACTTCAGATATTGTCATCAACATTAGTAGTTTACTAGATTTGAAAATCAATGAATATATGAGATACTTCTCATCCAAAAAATAGACTGATCAAAAAAAGAGACTCTTTTTAAAAGAGCCTCTTTTTTTGATCTATCGACCCAATATGATATATTGAATAAATTAGAGATGGGAGAGGACATAATGAAATTGATTGGAAAAATACTATTGATTGGAATGGCCTTGATGGTATTAGCAGGTTGTGGAAAGGATAATTCGAGTGTCTCCATATTTATAACAGATGACTTCTTAGATCCTTCTGAAATTAGAGAGCCTTTAACACAGAAATTACAAGAAAAGCTTGGTGAAGAGTTTAATATCAAGGTATCTACATCACCGATATACAATGAACAAAAAATATTGATTGAATATGCAGCTCGTGAACATGAGATTTTTATTCTCCCAGAAGATGTAATGAAGTTATATGCAATGGATGGAACTCATGTCGTGCTTGATCAGAATTTTGACGCTGAAAAGTACCCAACAGGAGTATTTGAAGCGGGTGTCCTAGATTCGAACACTGATGATGTGGCTATGGAGACGCATTTATTCGCTATACCTATTTCTGAAATGAAAGTATTTCAAGATTTGAATTACACACGAGAAGTTATGTATGCTACGATTCCTGTGTCAACAGATTCCATGGAGGACTCTATTAAATTGCTGAAAGCGATGATAGAATAGATTGTTCATTCGAAACATCACTTAGAGAAATATAGTAAAATGAATAAGTCTAACTTCTTATAATATGAAGGAGCTGAAAAGCGTGAAAGTATATACACGAACTGGGGATAAGGGTCAAACTTCTGTAATTGGAGGACGCGTAGCTAAGGATGATAACCAGGTAGAGGCTTATGGAACGATAGATGAACTGAATTGTTTTGTTGGACAAGCAATCAGTTTCATGGGTGATGATCAGATATTCGCTGACCTAAGGGAACAATTGTTAGAAATTCAACATGAGTTATTTGATTGTGGTGCAGATTTGGCTTTCGTGAATTTAAGCGAAAGTAAATATAAAGTAACTCCTGAATTAGTTGAGCGATTGGAGTTATGGGTGGACACTTGTGAGAAGGAAAATCCACCGGTAGAACGCTTTATTTTACCTGGGGGGCATATACTATCTTCTACACTCCACGTATGCCGTACAGTATGTCGCAGGGCAGAGCGCAGAACAGTTACTTTAGGTAAGGAGAAGGATATTAACCCCAGTGTACGTAAGTATTTAAATCGGTTATCTGATTATTTCTTCGTGATTGCTAGAACGGTTAATGCACGCAAGGAAGTAGCGGACATTGAATATGTTCGTAGTGCTAAGGTATTCAAAAGATAAAATATGAGCCAATATTATAATCCAATTACACACGTAGTTACCATTGAAGAAGACGGATGGATCCTAAAAAAACTATTACAGAAAAAGTTAAACATTTCCCGTAAATTGCTATCAAGGTTGAAATATACCGAGAAGGGAATCATGGTGAACGGGGAGAGAGTTTATATTAGCGTACCCGTAAGGAATGGGGATGTGGTTGAAATTCGGATGGAGCAGGAATCTTCAGAAGATATCCTGCCACAGGCTATTCCATTTGAAATTGTATTTGAGGACGATCATTTATTAGTTGTGAATAAAGAAGCTGGGAGAATTGTACACCCTACGCATGGTCATTATGTGGATACGCTTGCGAATGGAGTTGTTCATTATTGGCTAGAGCAAGGGAAGGCATATCGCTTCCGACCCGTTCATAGATTGGATCGAGAGACAACCGGGGTCTTGGTGATTGCGAAGAATCCATATGTGCATCAGCATATATCTGAGCAGATGATCGCAGGTACAGTGGATAAGAACTACTTAGCATTAGTTCATAATATTCCAAGTCTCTCTGAGGGATTGATCGATGGTCCTATTGATAGAGATCCTACAGAACCTCATCGGAGAATCGTTACGCCAACAGGTTATAGTTCTCTGACACGGTATTGGTTATTAGAGAAATATCAACAAGCAAGTTTGGTTCGATTGAAGTTAGAAAGTGGTCGAACTCATCAGATCCGTGTTCATATGACCTCGATTGGATGTCCATTGATTGGAGATTCATTTTATCGGCATCCTATCTACAATATGCTTGATATCGAACTGGAAGATCATTGTGATGATGAAGTAGTGATACTGGATAGGAGTATAGGGCGTCAGGCATTACATGCATATGAATTAACATTTATACATCCTATTCTGCATGAGTCAATGACCTTTACTGCACCACTACCATTGGATATGGAAATACTTCGTAATCAGTTACGTGGTGATTCGATTAAGGAGGAATAATATACATGAGTAAGCTTTTAATATATCAGTACCCGAAATGTGGGACATGCCGAAATGCAGTGAAATGGTTACAATCTAAGGGACATGAACTAGAGATGCGCAATATTTTTGAGGAACCTCCAACTGTCTCTGAATTAACTGTATTAATCGAGAAGAGTAGCCTTGATTTGAAGAAATTTTTTAATGTTAGTGGAGAAGTATATAAGGAAATGGGATTGAAGGATAAGCTACAGAATATGAGTCGAGATGAACAAATTGCTTTGCTATCATCGAATGGTAGATTGATTAAGCGCCCTATTGTAAGTAACGGAGAGCATGTGACCGTAGGATATAAAGAAGAGCAATATGCCGAAGTGTGGGGTAACTAATAGTTAATAAGGCTATTGTAGAGTTATGATATACTAGTGGTATCTGCGCCAATTTCGCGGAAGTCAGGTTATATAAGGAGCGGTAAAAGAGTGAATAGCAATAATCAACAATCTGTAATGCTAGTAGATGGGATGGCTCTATTATTTAGAGCATATTTCGCGTCGGCTACCAGTGGCTATATACGTCGAACCAAAGATGGCGTACCTACGAATGCTATCTATGGATTTGTGCGTTATTTTTGGGATGCTGTACAGACCTATGATCCAAGCCATGTTATTTGTTGTTGGGATTTAGGTGGTCCTACTTTTCGTGCAAAGGAATATTCAGCATATAAAGGGAACCGTTCAGAAGCACCAGATGATCTTATACCTCAATTCACATTAATTCGAGATGTCATAGAGAGTTTTGGAATACCTAATATTAGCTATCAAGGCTTCGAAGCAGATGATTGTATCGGAACCTTAGCTACCCAAATCAGTCAAAAAATGAATGTCATGATACTAACTGGAGATCATGATATGCTCCAACTCGTGAGTCCATCTACAAGTGTTATTATTATGAAAAAGGGACAGGGCAATTATAAAGTATATACGCCAGAATCTTTATACGAAGAAAAACAGCTCAACCCTCGCCAAATTATTGAAGTAAAGGCTCTTATGGGAGATACAAGCGATAATTATCCTGGTGTTCGTGGGATAGGAGAGAAGACGGCGTTGAAGCTTGTGCAGGAGTATGGGTCTATTGAGGGAATTCTTGATAACTTAGATTGCCTCTCCACAAGTGTACGTACGAAGATAGAGAATGATCTGGATATGCTACATTTATCACGTAAGCTCGCAGAGATTCATTGCAGTGTACCTGTCGAATGCTCAATCGAGGGCTGTCTATTTGAATTGGATAATGATCGAGTATCTTCTAAATTTGAAGAACTAGAGATGAAGAGTTTATGTCAGTTGATGGGAGTTGCGGTGGTTTAAGTGAGTATGTTATGGATTAAATCAAAGAAAAGACACTTCATTATTGGCTTACTAGTCTTCGTAATATCAGTATCTTATATTACGACAGGGAATTTGAATACATCTTATGCATCAACTGAACCTATTATCAAAAATAGTGTTAAAAAGGTAACGGTCAGTGGACGAAGTTTTAATGTGAATACTGTTGCTATTCCGAAGGGGACACCAGTAAGCGTTGGTCTTGCCAAGGGAGACGTTGGATTGACGCAGGACTTTAATGCGATTGTAAAGTCATATCGTGCGGAAGCTGCAATAAACGGAACTTTCTTTGAAGCTTATGGTGGGCCACCAGATCCATATGGTAACCTTATTGTAGATGGAAAAGTTGCTCATGTGGGACATTATGGAACGACTATTGGTTTTAAAGCTGATGGGACCGCACTTATGGATCATCTTAGAATGAGTATTAAGGGTAAAGTAACAAGATCAAAGGGGAGTCCGAGCGGATGGTATGTAACTTTTGTAAATCGTACTCCTGCAGTTAATGCTAATGTAAGCATTCTTTATACCGAAAATCGTGGAAGTCGAGTTGGGTTTAAGGGTGGTATTGCTGTTGTGGTAGAGAACGGTATCGTGGTGAAAAAGATAGTGAATGATAATGTCCTTATTCCGAAGAATGGATATGTTCTAGTATGTCTTGGTACCATGAAATCGATGACAGAACGTTTCGAGGTTGGAGCGGTTGTCGAGATGAATATTACTTATGAAAATGACAAGGGACAAGCTATAGCTTGGGAAGATGTTACTACAGCAGTGGGAGCGGGACCTAGACTTGTGAAGGATGGAAAGGTTGCATTATCTCCAGCCAGTGAAGGTTTCAAAGATCAGAAAATTCTAAGCAGTACGGCTGCGCGAAGCGGAATCGCCATTATGCCAGATGGTTCAGTTATCATTGCCACTGTCCAAGGGGCAACAATGAAGCAGTGGGCAGATGTAATGTTAAAGATGGGAGCTAAACATGCCATGAACTTAGATGGAGGAGCTTCTTCAGCACTTTATGGAGGCGGGAAAGTATTGACCCCAGCCGGGCGTTTGTTGAGCAATACGTTGGTTTTTGGTAAAACTGGAGGTAGTTCATAGTTAAATAAAAGGGGATGCATAAACCATGGGGTTATTAGGAGCGATTGAAGCTGGTGGAACTAAATTTGTCTGTGGGATAGGTACGAAAGATGGTAAAATTAAAGAAAGAATCAGTTTTCCAACAACAACACCTGATGAGACGATGGCTCAAGTGGAATCTTTCTTTACTGGACAAGAAATAGATGCTATTGGTGTAGGTTCATTTGGACCCATTGATCCGATTAAAAGTAGCCCTACATATGGATGTATAACAACAACACCCAAGCCTTTTTGGAGTCAATATAATATTGTGGAATTTATGAAATCAAAATTTAATGTACCCATAGGATTCGATACAGATGTGAATGGTGCAGCCTTGGGTGAACATTTATGGGGTGCTGGACAAGGCCTGGATAGTTGTATATATGTTACCGTTGGTACAGGCATAGGGGCTGGTGCTGTCGTTAATGGGCAAATGCTACATGGTCTATCTCATCCTGAAATGGGTCATATCATGGTCCGTCGTCATCCTGAAGATTCGTACGAGGGAACATGTCCTTATCATGCTGATTGCTTGGAAGGGCTTGCAGCAGGTCCAGCGATCAGTCACCGATGGGGGTTGCAAGGGGTTGAATTAGGTAAGGATCACCCAGCGTGGGAGATGGAAGCATATTATTTAGCACAAGCTTTAATGAACTATATATTGATACTTTCCCCGCAAAAGATCATTATGGGCGGTGGCGTTATGAAGCAAGAGCAACTTTTTCCTCTAATTCATCGCGAACTTCGCAGCTTGTTAAATGGTTATGTACAGCATGCTGCAATCGATAGTGATATAGAACAGTATATTGTCTCTCCTCAATTAGGCGATAATGCAGGATTATGTGGTGCATTAGCGCTAGCTAGATTGGCATTGGATGAAGTCTGAGACATGCAGGTTGCTCGATCAGATTGTGATTGACGATAACATAACATATGGTATTATAAGGATAACAGAATAACAAGTGTTAACAGAGGAAGCACCTCTCTTACTTTATTGTAAGAGGGGTGCTTTTTTTGTATATGTTATGCTGATTACATTGTAGGAGTGTTCGTGATGCAGATTGTGTTTATGAATCGTTTGACCAAAAGGTCTGGAAGTGATGAAGAGGCAGTCGCGCAAATATGGATTGGTGAGGAAGAGGGGCTATGGCATTTAGGATGGAGAGATATCCTTCTGGATGGGGATCTTAATGATTCATCATGGTATGAAGGAGTATCATGGGATGAGCTACTTTTCATCTATCGCCATGGCCTTGCGAGCAAACTTGGAGAAGGGTACCGCCCACTTATTCAAGGAATATTTCATGAAGATGATGAGATACGCTCACGCGGACAAACTATTCAGAAATTGTATTGTTATAGTGAGCTACATTCAGATGAGAATCTATATGCCGAGTTATGTGCATGGAGACGTAGACGAGCTATATCTGAACGCAAAGCACCCTATTTTATCGCTAGTAATAAGTTGCTTCGATTAATCAGTGCTTATATTCCGCAGCATGTTGATGAACTAATGCAGCTTCCTGGAGTGGGTCAGACTAAAGCTAGTGAATATGGCGCTGAAATTATAGAGATAACTGCTAAATTGGAACGTAAGCATACCTACCCATTGAATTGGGTATACACTGAATTAGATGAAGAGATATTCATGGCTTGGGTGTACAAACAAAAGGAACAGAAATATCAACAGGAACTTAATCAATATAGAATACGTCGGACTTTGTTAACCGGCATAGTAGCAGGGAAGAATTTAGAACAGTTAGAACAAGATTGTGGATCTCCACGCAAAGAAATCGTTGAAGCATTGGAAGAACTAGAGAAAGAAGGATATGATACAGAACAGCTTATACAACATGAATTACGGGAAATGCCAAAGGATGAGCAGATAGCTGTATGGTCAGCATTTGAAGAATTGGGAGACAATTTATTGAAACCGGTTCTCCAGAGAGTATATGGTGGGGATAATGATTCGGTTGCCAAAGATAATATTGATTTATGTTATGAACGTATTCGTATGATTCGTATTCAATTCCGTCGTAATCAAGGATTTAGACGGAGCGTAGGTTAAATAATGATAAAAGGACGAAGGATTCTCCAGAAGGAGCTTCTTTCGTCCTTTTTGTATAGAGTTAAATCCAATCTTTTTTGCGGAAAATAAGAAACATCCCAAAACCCAATGTTGCCATAATTCCGATGATCATGAAATATCCGTACTTCATATCCAATTCAGGCATATTGGTAAAGTTCATCCCGTATATTCCTGTAATAAGTGTTAATGGAATAAAAATGGTTGTTATGGCTGTAAATACCCTCATGATCTCGTTGGCACGGTTAGCAATACTGGACTGATAAGCTTCGCGTAAGTTGCCCATAAGATCGCGATAGGTTTCAAAAGTTTCTGCGATTTTCACTGCATTTTCATAAATGTCGCTGAAGTATTTCTGCAATTGATCATCGATCAGTCGAAGATCCTTCTTATTTAGAATATTGATGACTTCCTTCTGTGGACCTAGAACCTTTTTTAACCATAATATTTCACTGCGAAGTCCAATAATCTCAATAAGATGAGACTTCTTAGTATGCATAAGAATATCTTCTTCCAATTTTTCAATTTTGGCCTCGATCCGATCACCTACGGAGAAATAGTTATCGACAACTAAGTCAATCAGTAGATATAAGAATCGGTCAGGTTCGCTTACCTCTTGTTCCCATAGGATAGGCTTGAGTGTGCGGAGCTCATTTATCTTTTGATTCGTAACTGTAATAATATAATTTCTACCTAAGAATACGCTGAGGGAACGTAGGAAAATTTCCTCGTCATCAAAACGGATGCTGTTAATAACAATGAAATAATGATCTTCATAAATTTCAATTTTGGGGCGTTGTTCCTCTTCACTAAGACAGTCCTCTACAGCTAAGTCGTGTAAGGAAAAGAGAGGCTGCAGAATATTTAGATCCTCTGCATCAGCGTCAATCCAGTAGAATCCTTGCTCAGGGGCAGTTAGTGTTGCTTGAATGTCGTCTATAGGAGTAAATACTCCTGAATTAACCATCCGAATTTTCATCTTAATTCTCACTCCTTCATCCCATAAGTAATCATGGGTACGTATGGTATACGCGTAGAAAAGAGATCAGCGCTATCTTTATAGATAATTTATTGTAAGAGGGGTTACTTATCGAGTATGGAAAGAATGAATTACACCCTCTATTAATAGGCTGAATCTAGTCCTATGCAATTGTAATACAAGTCCAATTAGCTTGGGCCTCGGGTCGCCGTCCATTCTCCATCTCACCTCTTTATGATTAGTTTTTAGCACTTGTCTAGTATAACGTCCTGTAAACATCCTTTCAAGAAGAAATACAGGTTTCCCTTCAGCTATAGCATATGGGAATGGTCAGTTAAGGGTGTGAACCAAATATTAGTTTAATGAAAAGAAAGTCCTCTTCTTGCGTAAGTGAATAAAACATGTATAATAATGATAATATCCAAAACTAAATATTACTAATTAGCGAGATAATGATGTTCAATCGGTATCTGATACAGGTCTATAATCATTATCATTGACTAGTTAACAAGTTTTTTCTTATCAAGAGCAGGTGGAGGGACAGGCCCGATGAAACCCGGCAACCGGCGTTACAAACGCACGGTGCTAATTCTTGCAGGAAGATTTGTTGGAATTCCAAACAAATCCTTCTTGAGAGATGAGAAAGGCACATAGATTAACGATATGACCTTTCTCCAATGGAATATTTCCAATGGAATAAGGTCTTTTTGTTTATTCAGGAATCAATTTCATAATCGCTGATGTAGCTTAAATAGAGTCTATATAGTCTTATCTAAATGCGGTTTGCGTAATTATGAAATTTATTCAGTTTAACGATAATATCCAAAGGAGTGAAATTAGAATGCCAATTAAAATTCCAGACTTGTTACCAGCGAAAGAGATTCTCAATGGGGAGAACATATTCGTCATGGATGAAAGCCTTGCGTACCAACAAGACATTCGTCCTCTAAAGATAGCAATCTTGAACTTGATGCCTACGAAGGAGACAACGGAGACACAATTACTTCGTTTACTCGGAAATTCACCGCTTCAAGTGGATATTGTATTGTTACACCCAAGTACTCATGTGTCCAAGAATACATCTGAGGAATA
This sequence comes from Paenibacillus crassostreae, assembly GCF_001857945.1. NCBI lineage: Bacteria > Bacillati > Bacillota > Bacilli > Caryophanales > Paenibacillaceae > Paenibacillus > Paenibacillus crassostreae. The sequence goes on along the minus strand of NZ_CP017770.1, from coordinate 1,553,389 downwards.
CTTAAGAACATTCTATAAAACGTTTGAAGAAGTGAAGAATAGTCGATTTGATGGTCTGATTATTACTGGCGCACCTGTTGAGAAAATGGAGTTCGAAGATGTTAATTATTGGGATGAGTTACTTGAAATATTCGATTGGAGTAAGACACATGTTACATCAACACTTCATATCTGTTGGGCATCACAAGCAGGATTATACTATCACTTTGGTGTTCCTAAATGGGATGTAGATGAGAAAATATTCGGTGTATTTGAGCATACGATTAACCAGCCTAAAGTGAAATTACTCAGAGGTTTTGATGAATTGTTTCATGTTCCACATTCACGGCATACAGAAGTCCGTCGCGAGGATATAGAAGGAATTGATGAATTAGAAATTCTGTCAGAATCAGAAGAAGCAGGCGTGTATCTTGTGGCGACAAAAGATGGTAAGCAGATCTTTGTCACAGGTCATTCAGAATATGATCCACTTTCATTGAAATGGGAATATGATCGTGATATAAACAAAGGGTTAGATATCGAAATTCCAAGACATTATTACCCGAATGATGATCCTAATAAAGTCCCGCCTGCTAGATGGCGAGCACATGCAAGTTTATTATTCGCCAATTGGCTGAATTACTATGTATACCAAGAAACACCATATGATATTGAAGAAACCAAGGAAATATGGCCCCAAATATAAGTGATGAGGAGAGATTGGATATGGTTAAGAAAGGTCTAAGAATAGAAAGTAGGCTAGCACAGATTGGGTCGGTGGAAGAACCAGTTACAGGTGCAGTTAATTTCCCTATTTATCAAGCAACAGCTTTTCGTCATCCCCAATTAGGTAAGAGTACAGGGTTCGATTATTCTCGCACCAAGAATCCAACTCGTAAAGTATTGGAAGATGCGGCTGCAGAGTTAGAGTCAGGCGATGCTGGTTTTGCTTGTAGCTCTGGTATGGCAGCATTACAAACGGTTTTTGCGCTATTCGGCCAAGGTGATCATTTGATTGTCTCTTTAGACTTGTATGGTGGAACTTATCGTTTATTGGAACGGATTTTATCTAGATTTGGAGTAAGTGCTTCCTATGTTGATACTAATGATTTGGAAGCATTGGAGAGCACTAGACGTCCCAATACAAAAGCAGTTTTTATTGAGACACCAACGAATCCATTAATGATGATCACGGATATTCGTGCTGTATGTAAATGGGCTTCCGAGCATCAACTGCTTACAATTGTTGACAATACATTAATGACCCCCTTATTCCAACGCCCAATAGAATTAGGTGCAGACATTGTAGTCCATAGTGCAACGAAATATTTGGGTGGACATAATGATGTATTAGCAGGATTAATTGTTACTAAAGGAAAAGAATTGTCTGAGGAGTTGTTCTTCTTACATAATTCGATTGGTTCAGTTCTTAGCCCCACGGATTCTTATCAATTAATGCGTGGGATGAAGACATTAGCACTTCGTATGGAACGTCATGAGAGCAATGCGATTCGGATAGCAGAATTCTTAACAACACATGTCGCAGTTGCTGAAGTGTTTCACCCTTATCTGAAAGATCACCCAGGACGTGTTATTCAAGAGGAACAATGTAGTGGGAATACCGGGATTTTTTCTTTTAAGGTGAAGGATGCCCGTTATGTTGAGCCGATACTCAGACATATTAAATTAATTGCCTTTGCGGAAAGCCTTGGAGGTGTGGAATCACTGATGACTTATCCTGCTGTGCAAACTCATGCTGATATTCCACTAGAAATTCGCCAAGCCATTGGTGTAGACGATACTCTTCTTCGTTTCTCTGTAGGTATAGAACATATAGAAGATTTGATTGCAGATCTTGGTGGAGCATTAGATGCTGCTCGTCAAGAAATTGAAGGGGGAAATTAAGGATGACAGATCAACAATCAAGTAAAAATATGAAAAACTTGAATTTTGCAACACGATTGCTTCATTTCGGTTCTGAAATTGACCGTACAACGGGAGCTTCAAGTGTTCCAATTTATCAGGCTTCTACCTTTCATCATGAAGATATCTTTAACCCTCCACAATATGATTACAGTCGTTCGGGTAACCCTACACGCCAAGCTTTGGAAGATTATATTGCTTTGCTAGAAGGTGGAGTAAGAGGATTTGCTTATTCCTCTGGAATGGCAGCCATTTCAAGTACTTTTATGATGTTATCTGCAGGGGATCATATGATTGTTACAGAGGACGTTTATGGCGGGACCTATCGTCTATTAACTAGCATTCTGAGTAGACTTGGAATTGAGAGTACCTTTGTAGATATGACAGATCTCGAGCAGGTGAAAAACGCACTGAAATCTAATACAAAAGCGGTTTACATGGAGACACCATCTAACCCTACATTAAAGATTACAGATGTTGCTGCCGTTACGTACTGGGCGAAAGAGCATAATCTTATAACGATGTTGGATAATACTTTTATGACACCTTACTATCAACGTCCTATCGAATTAGGAGTTGATATTATACTGCACAGTGCTACTAAATTTCTTAGTGGACATAGTGATGTATTAGCTGGGCTAGCTGTCGCTAGAACAGATGACATAGCTAACCAGCTTAAGCAATTACAGAATGGACTTGGAACCGTGCTAGGTCCACAGGATAGTTGGCTTCTTATACGTGGGATGAAGACGTTGGAAGCGCGCATGAAGCAAAGTGAGATCAGTGCAGGAAAGCTAGCGACTTGGTTAAGTGAAAGAAAGGATATTACGAATGTGTTCTATCCAGGCTTATCTGATCACCCGGGACGTGAAATTCATGAGAAACAGTCCACTGGGTATGGAGCGATAGTATCCTTCGATGTAGGTTCAGGAGAACGGGCGAAGAAAGTACTTAATAAAGTTCAGTTACCGTTAGTTGCGGTAAGTCTAGGTGCTGTTGAGAGTATACTTTCCTATCCAGCCATGATGTCACATGCTGCTATGCCGCTTGAAGTACGCTCGGAGCGGGGGATTACGGATGGGTTACTTCGTTTCTCTGTCGGACTTGAACATATTGATGATTTACTTAATGACCTTGAACAAGCACTCCAAGAGGACTAAAGAACAGCACCGTTCATAACGGTGCTGTTTTTTTGTAATGATAATATGGTAATATGTACGAATATAGATGTTTAGTCATAGAAATAACTGAAATCATGGGAGGTTTCCATTATGAATACGGTAGATCGTATATTAGATAAGGCTGTCCGGGGTGAACGTATCAACCTCGAAGAAGGTGTAAGGCTATTCGAAAGTGATGAAATTGAGAAATTAGGATATACAGCAGACATTCTAATGAAGCGAATGCATCCTGATCCGATCACGACTTTTGTTATTGGACGTAATATTAACTATACTAATTTTTGTGATACATATTGCAGATTCTGTGCATTTTATAGACCACCGGGTTCAAGTGAAGGTTATGTATTACCTGATGAAACGATCCTTCAGAAGATTCAAGAGACTGAGGATGTTGGAGGTACCGAGATTCTGATGCAAGGGGGTACAAATCCGGATCTACCATTCAACTATTATACGGACTTGCTTAGAAAGATTAAACAACGTTTCCCTAACATTACGATGCACTCCTTCTCACCTGCTGAAATTCGTAAGATGCAAGAGGTATCGGGATTGTCGATAGAAGAAGTTGTTCGTGGGCTGCATGAAGCGGGGTTGGATTCTCTCCCTGGAGGCGGTGCGGAAATTCTTGACGATCGTATTCGTAAAAAGATTAGCCGCCTCAAAGGAACATGGCGCGATTGGATGGATGTGATGCAGATTGCGCATAAACAAGGTATGAATACTAGTGCCACAATGGTCATTGGTTTTGGTGAAACGATGGAAGAAAGGGCTTTGCATATGTTGCGTATTCGCGATGCTCAAGATGAATGTATACAAAATAAGTATAACTCCAAAGGGTTTTTAGCATTCATACCATTTACTTTCCAACCGGATAATACTAATTTTGTACGTGAACGTGAGACACCGGAAGCTTATTTGAAAACAGTAGCAGTGGGGCGTATCCTATTAGATAATGTTCCGAATCTACAATCCTCATGGGTGACCATGGGTCCTGAGATTGGTAAATTATCTCTAAGTTATGGATGTAATGATTTCGGTAGCACAATGATGGAGGAGAATGTAGTATCCTCCGCTGGAGCCGTCCATAAAGTAAATATCGAGTCCATCATAGGACTTATTCGAGATGCTGGTAAAATTCCAGCACAACGTAATACGAAATACGATATTTTAAAAATATATGAAGAAGGAACAACCGTCGATCGTGACTTTGTCATGCAGAATTAATCATTGTCAGATCACGGTATACCAAGAATGGCAGACCAAGGGAATAACACTTGGTCTGCCATTCAGTATTTCTGAATCATTTGATGGAGATCCATTTGAAATATTGCCCATCTATTGGAATGCTAAAGCGTGTGAGCATGCTTTATTATGACGTGATTGAGAAATGTTTGCTTGTTTTCCACCAACCCCTTCCGTATATCCTTTGTTCAGAGACCATATACTTAACAAGGATAACGAAAGGAGTGATCTCCATGTTGGTATTCAGTATTTCAACTACAACATTGACAACAGAAGAAGAAACAGCATTCCATCGAATTGTTACAAGAGTGAATGAAGAACTACATAAGAAATATAAGTCATTACAGCTGACTTGCGTTTCTGTTGAAGGCACTTCATATTGGCAATGTTCTGGGAATGAGCAGAGATCATTTAAAGGAGATAGTCTGCTCTTTATTTATCAGCAAGCTGCAAAAGCAACCGCTGAGCTTATTTTAGAATTGAAGGAACAACATATAATTAGAACCTTGCTTCGGAATGAATTCAATTTCTCTGGTAAAGATGAATCTGAGCGTATCATTGAACATTGTTTAGCGTTGTTGGAGAAAGGTGATGAATCACCGAATCCATCTTGGAATCGTCGGTTTCTGATGCTTGCAAAGAGCTTGCAGAGATGCTTTCAGGAAACTAATATCTTAAACATAGATGGATTTATTGCCTTTCGCCTTCAAGAATATGGTAAGGAACTTAGGGAAGTCATCGAATATACAGTTGATGAGTTCTTGGTGGATCGACAATATGAAGAGTTTGTTGGTCTTCTTAAATATTTCGTGTATTTCCAAGAGCCATTAATTCCTGTAGCTCATGTTGTTCATAAGGGAGGACTGGAATTATTGCTGTTTGATGAGAATATGAATCCATTGCTGCGGAGTGGACATGAATCTGTTTTTGTTGAGAGAATTAATCAGCAGGATATGGAGTTGGAAGATGCCGTCGTCAGTACGCTTATTTCTGTGTCTCCAGCCAAATTAATTATTCACACAAGAGATGCACAAATGCCAGCTGTGAAGACCTTACAGCAGATATTTGAGAAGAGAGTGGAGATATGTCATTATTGTCCTGAATGTCATGTCTTTTTTCGGGAAAAAGAGAAAATTTAACTTGACGTTTAGTGTCAACTAGAATTATAATGATTGTTAAATTCACTAAAAGCAATGAAAAAGACATGAACCATCTGGATAGGGCTGTTCAGAGAGAGGGAACATTTGGCTGTAATTCCCTTCAGTACCAACGTTGGTTTACCCCTTTGTAGCTGTGATTTTGAACTCCTCCGTCTTTTGATAGGAGAAAAGTAAGAATCGCCGGATCATTACCGTTAAATAATGCTGATGAAGGACATGACTGTACATTCTATGTTCATTAGATTGTATATTCGATTGTTAAATTAGGGTGGAACCACGGGTGATAACACTCGTCCCTTGACCGGGATGGGTGTTTTTTGTTGTCTTTTTTTAAAATATAAGAAAGTATAAGTTTCACTTGAATCAATTTCATAATCGCCGATGGACCTAAATCGGGTTGCGTAATTATGAAATTGATTCTTCATACTTTCTTATATTTCGGCAGAGACGGATACCGTCCTTTAAAAGGACGGCGTAGCCGTTTCAGCTTAGTATAGAAAGAACTTAGGAGGAATTGACATGGCAGTAAGTATTAAATTACCAGATGGATCGGTTCGTGAGTATGCAGGAGGTAGTAATATTGAGGACGTTGCGGCATCGATCAGTAGTGGACTAAAGAAAAATGCTGTTGCAGGAAAACAAAACGGGATTGTCGTGGATTTATCTACTGAGTTACAAGAAGGAGCACTTATTGAAATTGTAACGCTAGATTCACAAGAGGGTATTGAAGTTATGCGTCATAGCACAGCACATGTTATGGCACAAGCAGTGAAGCGTTTGTTCGGTAATAAAGAGGTGAAGCTAGGAATTGGGCCTGTCATTGAAGATGGATTCTACTATGATATGGATTTAGAACATCCTCTAAATCCAGAAGATTTACAAAAGATTGAAAAAGAAATGGAACGTATCATTGGAGAGAATTTACCGATTACTCGTAGAGAAGTCAGTCGTGAAGAAGCGTTAAAGATTTTTGGAGAACTTGGTGACCCATATAAACTGGAGTTAATCAACAATCTGCCAGAAGATAGTATCATTTCGATGTATGATCAAGGTGAATTTTTCGATCTTTGTCGTGGGCCGCATCTTCCTTCTACTGGTAAGATCAAAGTCTTTAAATTAATGAATGTTGCTGGTGCATACTGGCGTGGTGACAGTAAGAACAAGATGCTACAACGAATCTACGGAACTGTGTTTCCTAAAAAAGCGCAATTGGACGAGTATTTACATTTCCTAGAGGAAGCGAAAAAACGCGACCATCGTAAATTAGGAAAAGAATTAAAGATCTTTACGTTCTCTTCTTTAGTAGGTCAAGGACTTCCAATGTGGTTGCCAAAAGGTGCTAAATTGCGTCGGACGCTAGAACGTTATATCGTTGATATGGAAGAAAGTCTAGGATATCAACATGTATATACTCCTGTATTAGGTAATGTTGAGCTATATAAAACTTCAGGACATTGGGAGCATTACCAAGAGGATATGTTCCCGAAAATGGAGCTGGATAACGAAGAATTGGTACTTCGTCCAATGAACTGCCCGCATCATATGATGGTGTATAAGAGTGATATGCGAAGCTATCGGGATCTTCCAATACGGATTGCGGAACTCGGAACACAACATCGTTATGAAATGTCCGGTGCATTAACAGGGTTACATCGTGTTCGTTCGATGACATTGAATGACGCCCACATCTTCTGTCGTCCAGATCAGATCAAAGAAGAATTCAAACGTGTAGTTACTCTGATCAAAAAGGTGTATGAAGATTTCGGAATCAAGGAATATCGCTTCAGACTTTCTTATAGAGACCCTCAAGATACTGAGAAGTATTGGCCAGATGATGCCATGTGGGAAAATACACAACGTATTCTTCGAGAAGTTGTTGAAGAAATGGGACTTCCATTCTTTGAAGCTATAGGGGAAGCAGCGTTCTATGGTCCTAAGTTGGATGTACAAGTGAAGACAGCATTAGGTAAGGAAGAAACACTGTCTACTACACAAATTGATGTTCTATTGCCAGAACGTTTTGAACTAGAATATGTTGGAGATGATGGACAGAAACATCGTCCAGTCGTGATCCATCGTGGAATACTTGGAACTATGGAACGTATGACTGCATTCTTGCTAGAGAACTTTGCTGGATCATTACCACTTTGGTTGTCTCCAGTACAAGTGAAGGTTATTCCAGTATCCGGCACTTTTGAAGGTTATGCGAATGAAGTCGTAGATAAGCTTAAACTTAGCGGCATTTCGGTAGAAGCTGACTTGCGTAATGAAAAATTGGGATATAAAATTCGCGAAAGCCAATTGGAGAAAATCCCCTATATGTTTGTCGTAGGTGAAAATGAAATGACTAGTGGTACAGTTTCAATCCGTAAACGTGGAGAAGGAGACTTAGGTGCAATGTCTCTTGATGAAGTTATTTCCATGTTGAAAAACGAAATTGTAAACCATGTTATTTCATAATCTAAACTAACTAAAATTCATATATAATCCTCTGTATTTAATGGATTGCTAAGCCAAGCCTGTGAAGACTTAACAATCCAACATGTATATAACTTGGTTTATGTGGGAACTCTCGATAGTAAGGGGGAGATTTGTACATGAACCAAGTTAAAACGTGGCAGAGGATTTTATTATGCATTTTTATAATAAGTGTAATGGTTGGGGATCATAAAATTTATGCTGCTATGAGTTATGAAGAGTGTTATGATGTCGGCATTCCAACAGGGGCATGCTATCAACAACAGTTATATTATGCTTATGAAACGATAAGTAGTGATTCAGAACAAGACATTCAAATGGAAACTAATAAGATGAAGAACCTAATGATAAAGATGCAAGTTAATAGTCCAAAGAACAACACGTTAAAGATCAATAAAACCAAGAGTAAGGTGAATAAATCAACACAAGATAAGTCTGTAGCTGTATCCGCTCCTAATCAAGATCAAGTTATTCGTACGGTCAAAGTGGTGGCGACAGGTTACACGGCTGGGTATGAATCAACAGGTAAAAATCCTAACCATCCACAATATGGAATCACTTATTCTGGAGTTAAGGTGCAACGTAATAAAAATAAGGTGTCAACCATTGCTGCTGATCTTAAGGTGTTTCCACTTGGGAGTATTCTATATATACCAGGCTACGGATACGGTATTGTTGCTGATACTGGTTCGGCCATTAAAGGACATAAAATTGATTTATATTTCAAGACAACGAAGCAGGTATATAAAGAGTGGGGTAAAAAAGACGTAGAAGTACAAGTAATCAAACGTGGAACTGGAAAATGTACGGAGAAGATGTTACAGAGACTTGGAACAGCTATTGAGACATATAAATCATTACCATCTTTTGTGATAGAAGAAGCAATTTAATTGAATTGGGTTCGCGATAGATCAGAAAGCTCCTGTATAAATTTTCGAGTACGAGACATACTATGTTCGGGAAAAGATGTAACCCCAATGAAAATGTGTTGTACGACGTAGATTATGAGGAGGTGAACATCTCGTGCCGAAATTTAACAAAAAACCTAATAAAGTTCAAGAAAACTACAAAACACCGAATGAAAAGTTTAATGCTGAATTTGCTGAGGAAACTGGCCAAATTAAAAAGCCAAATAAAGTTCAAGAAAATTTTAAAACACCGAACGAAAAGTTTAATGCTGAATTTGATCAAAAAAATTAATGGCTATCAGATAAAACTCACGTAATAATTTTTAAGGAAATGCCCCACCAAGATAAGCGGTGTGGGCATTTTTTTTGAAAATATAAGGAAGTATAAGTTTCACTTGAATCAATTTCATAATCGCCGATGGACCTAAATCGGGTTGCGTAATTATGAAATTGAGTCTTCATATTCTATACCTTATATTTCGGCAGAAACGGATACCGTCCTACAAAAGGACGGTGTAGCCGGTTCAGCTTGTTTCGGATCTTATCCGTCTCTAGACCGAGTTAACATCATTCTAAGGAATGTTTCCGAATGATTAAGTCTGATGTACACTTAGGATAACTAAAACAGATAAAGGGGATATGAATATGAAAAAAGGATGGATTGATCGGTTCTTTGGCGGGTTAGTGCTTATCGGAATAGGCGTGGTATTTCTTCTCCAACAGATGGATTGGATCGATATTAGTATTGGATCCATTATTTCAACGTATTGGCCGCTCATATTAATTTACGCTGGTCTAAAGAATATAATGACGTTAAATGAGAAGGGTAGCTCTTTAGTAGGTGGATTTATACTTCTTGCTATTGGGGGGTATTTCCAATCACGTGAATTAGATTTGATCAGTGTAACACCAGGTGACTTTTTCAAGTTCCTTATTCCCATATTTTTGATCGTAGGTGGTTTAGTTGTTATATTTAAACCGCAGCATAAACGTTCTCATTCGGATAACAGAATGAATTCTCCTATTACACCGGTAGAACATCCACCTGAACCTTCGGAGTTACCAAGCTTACATCATTTATCTGATCTACCGGATGGAGAGTCTCAATCGACTTTAGATAAGCAATTTGAGGAGAAGTTCGGTATGCATTTTGACGATAAGATAAGTAGCAATTCAGAAGATACTAAAGGTTATACTAATCATGAGAGACATCATGATAATGATGACAGAAAAAAAAGATATAAATTCAATGAGAATCATGGGGAAGGTAAGAAGATTAACAAGTCTATATTTATCGGTGATATTCACATGGGGCGCGACTATTTCGAATTGAAGCCTACAAATATATCGCAATTCATTGGAGATACTGTCCTAGATCTAACGAAAGCACAAATTCCATATGGCAAGACAACGATTAATATTTCAGCTTTTATTGGCGATATCAAGATTTATGTCCCAGATGATATGGACTTAGGGATCAAAGTTAGTGCTAACTCCTTCATTGGTGATATGACTATATTATCCGAATCTAAAAGTGGCTTTATAAGCACTGTTTCATCCTCAACTCCGTACTATAAGGACGCTCAAAAGAGGATTAATATCAATATCAGTGCTTTTATAGGCGATATTAAAGTGAATACGGTAGCATAAGCCTATGATGAAATTATTGAAGAATACGAAATGGTTACTGTTGTTGTACTTCTTGTTAAGTGGAGTAGTGATGGCTGGAATAATCTATGTCGGTAGTTATTTGGGATTTATCGAAATAAAAAATAATGTCATGTGGGTCTATTATTCATTAGGTATTATCACATTTACAGTCGTCATAGGATATATGGCGGGACAACGTGTTCAACGCGGAATTGATACACTAGACTTTAATATGTTGCAGGTGGCAAAAGGGAATTTGTCAGTACGGATGCCCGTGCCAGAGGATCAGTCCTTTGCACGGGTATATTATGAATTCAATACAATGATGGATGCCTTAGAGAAAAAAATGAAATTACTGCAACGATTAGGCGTACAAGAGGTAATAGAGAAAGAAAAGGCTGCTGAGAATGCTGTTATTGAAGAGCGGCGTAGAATGGCAAGGGATCTCCATGATACAGTTAGTCAACAATTATTTG